>JACPAT010000032.1:10786-12469 GCA_016180655.1 Candidatus Methylomirabilota bacterium
TTGATCGGGACCGTGACGCCCCCCGTGGGACTCCAGCTCTACATTGCCTGTGCCATTGCGGGCATCCCGGTCCGCCAAGCGACCATCTGGGCCTTCGTCGCTGCGATGATGACCATACTGTTCCTGGTGGTGTACGTGCCGTCGCTGGCCACCTTCCTTCCGTATCTGTTTTTCCCGAAGTGAACTCGGCGGCGCATTCACCGCCCTGGAGGTGTCCCATGGACCTGACGAAGCTGAATGCCGAATTGGCAAAGCGAGACCTCGATGCGGTCGTGGCCGTGTCCCCCGAGAATGTGCTGTATGCTACCGGCGCCTACATCATCACTCAGAAGCTCGTTCGGGATCGAATCGCCGCGGCGATATTCCCGAGAAACGGAGAGCCGACCTTTCTCGTGTGCGGGATCGAGGAGACCCTGGCGCGGGCGGAGTCGTGGATTCAGGATATCCGCACCTACGTGGAATTCCAGGAGAATCCGGTACGAATGCTGGCGGACATCCTCCGCGCGAAGGGGTGCCGAGGGCGACGGGTGGGGATCGAGAAGCGGTACCTATGTGCCGAGGACTTCGAGGTTCTGGTCGCGGCGGATCGGGACACCGCCTTCGTGGACTGTCGCGAGGTCTTCGAGGCACTCCGACCCTACAAAGAACCCCTGGAGGTGGCCTGTCTCCGAAAGGGAGCCCGGGCGACCCGCAAGGCGGTGGAGGCCGCCTTCCTGGTCTCCAAGCCTGGTGACACGGAGCGGCAAATCGCGAATCGGATCCTGAGGAACCTCTTCGAGCTTGGGGCGGATGAGATGACCTTCATGGTTCTGGGAACCGGGAAGCGGAGCGGCATCGTGCACCCGATTCCCGCGGACATCCCCACGGAGCCCGGTCACATCGTCCGCCAGGATGTGGGTACACTGTTCAAGGGGTACCATGCAGACATGGCCTGGGTGGCCGCCGTGGGCAAGCCCACGCCACACCAGGCGGCGGTGTATCGGAAGATGATGAAGGCCCACAAGGCGGTCATATCGAACATGAAACCGGGCACGAGGTTCTGCGACCTCTACAACCAGTGCAAAGAGATCTACCTCAGCGAAGGGCTCCGATTCTTCCTGCCACACATCGGACACGGCTTGGGTGTGGAACTGCACGAGGCCCCGATGATCACCCCGGGCAACGACGCCCCGCTCCGCGAAAATCTGGTGATGAACGTTGAGCACATTCATGCAGACCCGGATGGATCGGCCTACCAGTTGGAGGATCTGGTTCTCGTCACCGCGGCCGGCCCAGAGGTTTTAGCGACGAGATCCCGGTCATCGAGTAGCCTACTGCCAAGCATTACCCCCTTCGCCCGCCCCCCGCCAACTCGCCAGGACGCCCCAAGTCTGTCCGAACGTGCCCCTCGGATGGAGCCAGAACGCCCTCCGAGCGTGGCGTTCCCCTCCTGAACTTCCCGTCCCGCCGCTGGTACCGTGCCCCGCCGTGGGCAGGAGTTGGGCGCCTCCCCCTGGCGGAGCGCGCCGCATGCGGGCTCCCGCCACCCCTGACCGGACGGCTTCTCGCCCCCTCAGCCACCGGCGCTTTCCAAGTTCCTACTGGGTGAGCTACTGGATCACCACGTCTGCCCGGATCATGACCGACTGCGGGATCGTGAGGCCCAGGGCCTTGGCGGTCTTGAGGTTGATCACCAGCTCGAAC
>JACPAT010000033.1 GCA_016180655.1 Candidatus Methylomirabilota bacterium
CGCTGCTCCTTGCCGGTGAAGACGTCCTTGAACTGCACCATGCCGGCGTTGGTGAAGAGCAGCGTGGGATCGGCCTTGGGCACCAGGGGGGAGCTGACCAGGTGGGTGTGCCCGCGCTGGGCGAAGTAGTGCAGGAAGGCGCTGCGGAGCTCGTTTCCCGTCTTGGGCCTCATGACCAGCCTGCCGTTCGCTCCACCTGAAACGTCTCAATCCCCCCCGGGGGCATTTCTGCAACCCCCGGCTCTATGCCGGGGGATGGCCGGCGATCTCCTTGGTCATTGGTCATTTGTCATTGGTCATTCCCCCACGGGGTCTTCCCCGTGGGGGCAGTGTTTCCGGCACAGGGCCAGGATGATCTCGGCCGGGAAACCCCGCCGCGCGAGAAAGGCAGCCAGGCGCCGGCGGGCGACGAGCGCGGGCACCCCCTGCAGGTCCCGCAGCTTGCGGATCGCCGCGGCCTCCGCCACGCTCCGGACGTCCCGCTCGCCAAACACCTCGTCCAGGGTGGCCGAGATCTCGAGCTCCGCGATGCCCCGGGCCCGCAGTTCCCGCGCCAGGCGCGCCGGCCCCAGGGAACGACGGTGGGCCCGCGAACGGGCCCACGTCCTGGCGTACTCGGCATCGTCGAGATACCGGGAGGCCGTCAGCCTGGCAACCACCGAGGCGATCGGATCCGCGGCATAGCCCCGGCGCGCCAGTCGCTGCCGAAGCTCCTCCGTGCTCATCGCCCGCATGGCCAGCAGCCTGAGGGCGACCTCCCAGGGATCCGGGCGCTCCGCGGATGCCCTGCTGCTCTCCCGGCTCCCCCCCCTGCTCACCAGCTCCGGCTCACCTTCGGCATCAGAACCGCGTGATCCCCGGGACCGTCTTGGGCGCCTCCTGCATCCCCTGCCACGTGGCGTCCGCCGTGGACTCCACCCCGCGCACCCGCAGGGCGAAGTCGTCGGCGTTGCTGCACCAGTGCAGGGCCTCTTCGTAGCTGATCAGGCCCCGCGTGTACAGCGACATCAGCGACTGGTCGAAGGTCTGCATCCCGTACTGGCTGACGCTGGCGGCGATCGCGTCATTCAGTTTCCGGGTCTTGTCCGGGTCCACCACGCACTCCCGCACCGTGGCGGTGGCGATGCAGACCTCGACCGCGGGGACGCGGCCCTTGCCGTCGGCCCGCGGGATCAATCGCTGGGCGACGATCCCCTTCAGGACCGCGGCGAGCTGGAGCCGGATCTGCTTCTGCTGGTAGGGCGGGAAGACCGAGATGACACGGTTGATCGTCTCGGTGGCGTCC
This sequence comes from Candidatus Methylomirabilota bacterium, assembly GCA_016180655.1. Classification (GTDB taxonomy): domain Bacteria; phylum Methylomirabilota; class Methylomirabilia; order Methylomirabilales; family 2-02-FULL-66-22; genus 2-02-FULL-66-22. The sequence continues at coordinate 1,286 of JACPAT010000033.1, forward strand.
AGGGTGTGCAGCGTGCTCATCACCAGGTGGCCCGTCTCGGCCGCCAGGATCGCGGTGGAGATGGTCTCGTAGTCCCGCATCTCCCCCACCAGGATGATGTCGGGATCCTGGCGCAACGCGCTCCGCAGCGCCTCGCTGAAGGAGGGGGTGTCCACCCCGACCTCCCGCTGGTTGACCAGGCATTTCTTGTCCCGGTGCAGGAACTCAATGGGGTCTTCGATGGTGAGGATGTGTCCCGAGCGGTTGCCGTTGATGTAGTCGATCATGGATGCCAGGGTCGAGGACTTGCCCGAGCCCGTCGTCCCGGTGACCAGGATCAGGCCGCGGGGCTCCAACGCGATCTTCTCCAGGACCGGGGGAAGATTCAACTCGCCGATCGCCTGGATCTTGATGGGGATGACCCGCAGGACGAGCCCCACCGTCCCGCGCTGCTGGAACACGTTGGCCCGGAACCGCCCCAGCCCAGGCATGCTGTAGGCCAGGTCGATCTCGGATCGCTCCTTGAACTTCTCCCGCTGCTTGGCGTTCATCACGCTGGCCGCCATGGTCACGACCGCGTCCTGGCCCAGGCGCGGCATCTCCATCAGGGGGACCAGCTTGTCGTCGATGCGCAGGACCGGCGGGCTCCCCACCTTGATGTGGAGGTCCGAGGCCTTCCGCTCCACGGCGATCTTGAGGAGATCGGGCAGCTCCATCTATGCCTCCGCTTCGGCCGGCCCGGGCACGCCCAGGGCCGCTCGCAGCTTGGCTTCGATCTCGTCGGCCACGGCGGGGTTTTCCTGCAGGAACCGCTTGGCGTTCTCGCGCCCCTGGCCGATCCGCTCGCCGCCGAAGGCGTACCACGCCCCGCTCTTCTCCACCACCTTGTGCGTGGCGCCCAGGTCCACCAGGCTCCCCAGGCGGGAGATCCCCTCCCCGTAGATGATGTCGAACTCCGCCTCGCGGAAGGGCGGGGCGACCTTGTTCTTCACCACCTTCACCTTGACCCGGCTGCCGATGACTTCCTCGCCGTCCTTGATCGCCGAGATCCGGCGGATGTCCAGGCGGATCGAGGCGTAGAATTTCAGGGCCCGGCCGCCCGTGGTGGTCTCGGGATTGCCGAACATGACGCCGATCTTCTCCCGGAGCTGGTTGATGAAGATGACGCAGGTCAGGGATTTACTGATGGCGGCGGTCAGCTTGCGGAGCGCCTGCGACATGAGGCGGGCATGCAGGCCGGGCAGGGAATCCCCCATCTCCCCATCGATCTCCGCCCGCGGCACCAGGGCCGCCACGGAGTCGATGGCCACCACATCCACGGCGCCGCTGCGCACCAGGACCTCGGTGATCTCCAGCCCCTGCTCCCCCGTATCGGGCTGCGAGATCAGCAGCTCGTCGACGTTCACCCCCAAGAGCTTGGCGTAGGTGGCGTCCAGCGCGTGCTCCGCGTCCACGAAGGCCGCGGCGCCGCCCCGCTTCTGCGCCTCGGCGATGATGTGGAGGGCCAGGGTCGTCTTGCCGCTGGATTCGGGGCCGAAGATCTCCACCACGCGACCGCGGGGGACCCCGCCGACACCCAGGGCATGATCCAGTTCCAGGGAGCCGGTGGGGATGGCCGAGACCGGCAGCAGGGCGCCCGAGATGCCCATCCGCATGATGGCGCCCTTGCCGTACATCTTCTCGATCTGGGAGACGGCCAGATCGAGCGCCTTGTCCCGGTCCTTCCGTTCCTCCTTGCCGGGCAGCTTCCGCGTTGCCATCTCCGCCATGAGGACCCCCTCGGCCTGTCGGCCTTCAGCATGTCAGGACCGGCGCCAGCCTACGTGATTTCCCAGGTGAAGTCAACCGGGTTGCGTTTTCAGGATTGACAGGCCGAGGGACCTCTGGATAAGGTGGGGCGGCTGCTGGTCCGGAGAAGTGCGGTCGGGCCTGTCGCTCGGGTGCGCGGGTTTGCGGCTGCGACAGAGGGGGCAGCGGATCGTGCGGGCGACATCCGCGGAGGGCTCTGAGGGCGCGCATGGCGAATCCCCGTAAGCCGGCATCGAAAGACGAGGGGGTCTCCCCGTCCCACACCGGAGCCGAGCGGCGCTCGGGGATGGAGCGGAGGCAGAGCCGCGATCCCCACCCGCCCCTGGGGCAATCGGAGCGACGATTCACCGTCCGCCGGAAAGCGGATCGCGTCTCTCTCGAGACCGCCATTCGCATCGGCCCTCCCGGATCGGGTGGACGATTGTACCGCCGCGTCTCCCTCGAGATCCCGGTGATCTATCGCCCCCTGAAAGCCGACGCCACGCCCAGCGAGACGGCCCGGCGGGGTGTGACGAGCACGCTGGCGCCCGGCGGCCTGGGGATGCTCCTGGACGAGGAATTCCCTGTGGGCACCACCATGGAGGTGCTGGTCCGGTTCGAGGGCGATCTGCTGGCGGCCGATGTGGAGGTCGTCAGCGTGATCCGGCAGGGGAGCCAGGGTCTTCACAATTGCCGTTTCACGCGGCTGGGGACGGCTGACCGGAACTGGCTGACCGAGTACCTGCGCCTTCGGGACGAGCCGCCCGCCTGATCGGGGGCCGGGGGTCAGGGGTTGGGGGTTGGGGGACCAGTTGGCCGCTCACGCTTGCTACGGGGAGACGGGCGCAATGGCAATTGCTCTTACGCGGCGCCTGACGCCACGCGGCCGGGGACTGCTGTGCCGGCGGCCATGTGCCCTGGCGCTGATCCTCAGCCTCGGAACGGTCGTGGCCGGGACGCCCGGACCCGGGTGGGCGGCCGAGCGGATCTTCGCCCAGCGGCTCACCAGCGAACCGGACTCCCTGGACCCAGCGAAGAGTAACCGCGTCCAGGCCGATCAGGTCATGTGGCTGCTGTATGACGCCCTCACCCAGCTCTCCGCCGACGGGACGCGGATGCAGCCCGGGCTGGCCGAGCGGTGGGAGCAGAGCGCCGACGGCCTCACCACCACCTTCACCCTGCGGCGCAATGTCCGGTTCCATGACGGCACCGTCCTGGACGCCCACGCGGTGAAGGCGAGCTACGAGCGCCAGTTTCTCCCCGGCTCCCCCTTCTACTCCACCACGCCGCCCAACGCCTACGAACGGGTGCTGGCGGGCCTGGTCAAGGAGGTTCAGGTCCTGGACCCCCTGACCGTCGCCATCACCCTCCACTACCCCCGGCCGCAGCAATTCGCCCTCGTGAAGATCGTGAGTCCCGCGGCCCTCACCCGCCACGGGATGCATCTGACGCGCACGCCGGTGGGCACGGGACCCTTCCGCCTGGAACGCTGGGAGGGCGATCGAATCATCCTGGGCCCCGCGCCCGATTCCTGGCATGGCCGCCCCCGGCTGGACCAGGTGATCTTTCCCATCCTGGCGGATACCCAGGCCGCCATGACGCGGCTCGAGGCCGGGGAGTTCGATCTCGTCCCCGAGGTGCCGCCGCACCTGTTCGAGCGGCTGGCCGCCAACCCGCTCATCCGGCTGGTCAAGGTAGGCGGCCTGAACGTCCGGTTCCTGGGGCTGCAACTGGAGCGCCCCGCCCTGCAGGACCGCCGCGTGCGCGAGGCCGTCGCCCGAGCCGTGGATCGGGAGCGGCTGGCCACCGTCCTGGGACGCGGCGCCATGCTGGCGGCCCGCGGTCCCCTGCCGCCGGCCAGCCTGGGCTACGATCCGCAACTCCGCCAGCCGGCGCATGACCTCCGGCGCGCCCGCGCCCTCCTCCAAGAGGCGGGTCAGGGGACGGGCCTCAGCCTGCGCCTCCTGTACAACGCCTCGCTGGAGCTCTGGTCCGAGGTGGTGCAGGCCGTGCGATCCGACCTCCGCAAGGTGGGGATCACCGCGGAACTTGCGGGGACGCCGGACTGGAAGACCTTCCACGAGGAGCGGAAGAAGGGCGAGCACGACCTGTATCTCTACGGCTGGTCCGTGAGTACACCGGATCCCGAGCGCTTCCTCTCTCCGCTCTTCCATTCGAAATCCCCGGACAACTTCGGGCGCTTCGCCAACCCGAAGGTGGACGAGCTTCTGACGCAGGCCCGGCAGCCCATGGAGGAGGCCCGGCGGCTCCGGCTGTACCGCGAGGCGACCCGGCTGATCCTGGGGGATGTGCCGGCCGTGTTCCTCTTTCACCAGATCAATTTCGCGGCCCTCCACGCCCGCGTTGCCGGGCTGACCCTGAACCTCTACGGGTTGCCGCAGGACAAGCTCGCCACCGTGGAGATCCGCTGAGGCAGGACCAGCGTGGGACGTCTGCATGCGCTGCGGCGAGGGTACGGGCGACTGCCCCTGCAGACCCGCTTCGCCCTCCACATCATCCTGCTGGTCGCCGTCCTGTTCGCCCTCCTGATCCCCGCCGTCCTCCTGATCCAGGAGTCCGCCATTCTGGGGACGGCCCGCGAGAACGGCCTGCGCCTGGTCACGATCTTCGCCTTCAGCAGCGTCCCCGCCCTGGTGGCGGATGATTTCCTCGGGCTCCGCCAGTTGGTCAACAGCCTGGGGCGGGAGGGGGACGTCCGGTACGCCATGCTCCTGGATCTCGACGGCCGGGTCCTGATCCATACACGGGTGAACGAGACCGGGGCGAAGTACCAGGATCCCCTGACCCGGCGGGCCCTGGCGGCCCCCGGGCCTCGCTTCCTGGAGACCCGCTCCCCGCCGGGGGAGATCCTCTACGACTTCGCCGCACCCGTCCTGGTCCTGAATCAGCGGCGGGCCGTGGCGCGGATCGGCATCTCCATCGGCGATGAGCTGCGCCTCATCCGGCGCACGCGCAACACGATTCTCAGCCTGGGGGTGTTCACGCTGGTGGCGGGCCTGGTCTGGGCCCACCTCCAGGCGCGCCGGCTGACCCGCCCGATCCAGGCGCTGGCCTTTGGCGCCCGCGCGGTGGCGCAGGGGGATCTGGCGCACCGCATCACGCTCCACCGGCAGGACGAGCTGGGGCAGCTCGCCGAGGCGTTCAACCGGATGGCCGAGTCCTTGCGAGTCCGCTTCGACGTGGACCGGGAGCTCTCCTCCACCCTGAACCTCCAGACCGTGCTGGCGACCCTGGTGCGGCATGCGCAGCGACTCTGCGAGGCGGACCTGGCCTTTCTGGCCTATCGCGAGCGCGACGCCGCGCGTGCCAGCGTGGCCGCCTGTGCCGGCGCATCCGGGACGGCCATCCATCACTGGATCATCCAGCCAGGGCTGGGACGCGCCGGCTGGGTCCTGCGGGAGGGCCGGATATTTGCCGCGCCCCAGCCTGCGCCGGACACGGACCCGGACGAGGCCCGGGTCCTCAGCGAGGAGGGACTGGCGGCCCTGATCCTGGTCCCCATCCGCCTCCAGCAGACCTGCGTCGGGGTCCTGGGCGTCGGCCGGCGGCAGGCAGGGGAATTCGGCGAGGGGGCAGTCGAGACCCTGGAGCGGCTGGCCGACCAGGCGGCCGTGGCGCTGGCCAACGCGCTGGCCTATCGCGAGATCGAACTGCTCAACCTGAGCCTGGAGACCAAGGTGGCCGACCGCACCCGGGAACTCTCCGAGGCGAACACGGCCCTGGAGGCGTCGCACCGCCAGCTCCAGGCCCTCGACCGCCTGAAATCCGAGTTCGTGTCCAGCGTCTCCCACGAGCTCCGGACGCCCCTGACGGCCATCCGGATGGCCGTGGACAATCTCCTGGATGGCGTCACCGGCGAGATCACCCCGATCCTCCAGCGGTACCTCACCCGGATCAAGAACAACACGGACCGCCTGGTCCGCCTCATCACGGACCTCCTGGATCTGTCGCGGATCGAGGCGGGGCGCATCGAGCTGCACCGCACGGCGGTCCCCGTCGCGGAGATCATGCAGGAGGTCGCGGAGAGCCTGCGGCCCATGGCCGTGCAGAAAGGCGTGGAGCTGGCGGTGGTGCCGGTCGGATCGCCGCTCCTGGTCTTCGCGGACCGGGACAAGCTTCAGCAGATCCTGATCAATCTGGTGGAGAACGCGGTGAAGTTCACCTCCTCCGGCGGGCGTGTCACCGTCGCTGCGCGCCGGGTCGATTGGTCAAATGGTCAAATAGTCGATCCGTCAAGACCCATTGACCAATTGACGAATCGACCAATCGACAGCGGGCCTGTGGAGATCGCCGTCGCGGACACCGGCCAGGGCATCCCGCCCGAGGAACTGGGGGCCATCTTCGAGAAATTCCATCAGGTCCGCCGCGACGGGCAGGGAAAGGCCCAGGGGACGGGCCTCGGCCTGCCCATCGCCAAGAGCCTCATTGAACTCCACGGCGGACAGATCTGGGTGGACAGCCAGGTCGGACGGGGGAGCCGCTTTGTCTTCACCCTGCCTGCGGCCGATGCCCGGCCCATTGCGGAACTCCGGGGCGAGGGCGGGAGACGACCATGACCAGACCGCGCAGCCGGATCCTCGTGGTGGACGACGACCCGGATATCCGGGAGCTCCTGTCGGACCGCCTCCAGCTCATGCAGCTGGAGGTCACGTGTGCCGCCGACGGCCAGGAGGCCCTGGCGCTCCTCCGCCAGGAAGCCCCGCCGCTCACGCTCCTCGACCTCCAGCTCCCACGTCTGAACGGGATGGAGGTCCTCCAGGCCATCCGCCGCGAGGGGCTGGAGACGACGGTGATCGTCATCACGGCCTCGGGGAGCGTGGAGCGGGCCGTGGAGGCGATGCGCGCCGGGGCCTACGATTTTCTTCCGAAGCCCCTGGACCCCGCCCACCTGGAGGTGGTGATCAACAAGGCGCTGGAGCGGGATTCGCTGCGCGAGGAGAACCGGCTGCTCCACGGGGAACTGGACAGCCTGGACCGGCCAATGATCGGGGAGAGCCCGGCCATCCAGGAGCTGGCGCGAACCGCCCAGCAGGCCGCCGCCAGCAACGCCACCATCCTGCTCCGGGGGGAGAGCGGCACCGGGAAGGAGATCCTGGCCCGGGCCATCCACCGGTGGAGCCCGCGGCGCAACCGCCCCCTCGTCACCGTGAACTGCGTGGCCCTCTCGGAAGAGCTGCTGGAGAGCGAGCTGTTCGGCCACGAGAAAGGCGCCTTCACGGGCGCCCACCAGCGGAAGCAAGGCAAGGTCGAGCTGGCCGACGGCGGGACGCTCTTCCTGGACGAGATCGGGGACATCCGTCCGGCCCTGCAGGCGAAGCTCCTCCGGCTGCTGCAGGAGCAGGAGTTCGAGCGGGTGGGAGGCACGCGGCCCATCCAGGTGGACGTGCGCTTCGTGGCCGCCACCAACACCGACCTGGAGCGGGTCATGAAGGAGGGCGCGTTCCGGCAGGACCTGTACTACCGGCTGAACGTGGTGAGCCTCACCCTCCCCCCGCTCCGCGAGCGGAAGGAGGACCTGGAGCTTCTCGCCCGGCACTTCGTGGAGAAGTACAGCGCCGAGCTGAAGCGGCCGCCCAGGCCGATCTCGCCCGCCGCCATGGCCATCCTGGCCCGCTATGATTGGCCCGGCAACGTCCGCGAGCTGGAGAATGTCATCGAGCGGGCGGTGGTGCTGTCCACCGGCCCCGAGATCGGCCCCCGGGACCTGCCGATCCTCCGGGGCGAACCGGACGAGGACAC
>JACPAT010000034.1 GCA_016180655.1 Candidatus Methylomirabilota bacterium
TGGCCCGGGTGATCGTGGTGCTGAGGGCGGGATTGCGGGCCATGCCGGCGCCCGATCCGGAGCCGATCCTCCGGCATTTCGTTTCCTCGGAATACAGTCAGGTCGCTGCCCTTGCGGGAGCAAGGCGGACCATGCGCGAAATCCCGCCCGGCCTGCTCTCCCCAAGCTGTGGATCTGCCTGGGAGACGTCGATCGCCCCGCCCTTTCCCGCATCCGCCAGGACCCTGGCGTTGCCTGCGCAGCCGTCCGGTCTGCTGTGCCCGTCCGCCACCCGCGAATCCAGGTGGCATCCGTCCCGTCGGTTTTCAGCAGGGCACCCAGGGGGAGAGGAGTGGGACCCATGCATCAGATGAAGGCGGTAGGGGCCGCGCGGAACGGCCGCGAGCACTTGCTGAAACTCCCTGGGGTCATCGGCGTGGGGCATGGTTGGAAGCGGACTGCGGGTCGGAAGACGGACACCTATGCCGTGGTGGTTTACGTCCGAGAGAAGCTCGCGATGTGGATATCGGGCACGTCGCCGTGATCGAGGATGATCCGCAGCGGACCTTCCGGACGGCCGGGGATGACGTGGACTGGATAGGCGCGTACCGGAAGTTCCGGCTGACCCACCCCGACATCTACGACTTCGTGACCTTCTGGTCGGATTTCCCCGTCGAGTGCGAGTGTGGCGCGTTCTATTGCGGGCTCGCGAATCCTGCGCGGGGGATCAACTGGGAGGCCTGCCTAGCCCAAGGGCGGCGTGGCTGGGGCACCCGGCGCCTCCAGGCATTCCACTATTTCATCCGCGAGGACGACGCCACCCTCCTCCAAGAGGTGGGGCACCACTGGGCGGCCTACGCGGGTTTCAAGACCTCGCCAGGGGATCGTCGGGTCCGCTTCGACTATTGTCTGGGAAATGAGCCGGGACACTGGAGCAGCTATTTCGACGACGATCGGTCTCCCATGGACTATGACGAGTCGGAGTTGAACCTACCCTCCGGCGTGAGTGCAGATTGGGTAGACAACGGGGATGGCGCCTTCACTCGCCGGCCGGTCCGCCAGGGCGGATACGCCTTCTGCAATCTGGACCTGTATCTCATGGGGCTGATCCCTCCGCAAGACGTGGGCGAGTTCTACTACATCGCGCGTCCCCAGGGCAGGGGGCAGACGATTCGGGGCCGGCGAGTACCCCTCTCCATTCAGAACGTCATCCGGGCTCATGGCGCGCGGCGTCCTTCGGCAGCCCGCTCCGCCAAGCGATTCCGCCAGGCCTTCGTCCTTCTCACCACGGACGCCAGCCGGGCGCAGAGCCGAGCGCGTCACCTGGACAAGCTCCGGCGGCGCTACGAGCGAATCTTCCGGGAAGCGACTGGGGGTCGGGCCGAGGTGGATACCAGGCTCTCTCCGTAGGTACAGTTCTTTGCATAGGGGATCGGGCGGGGAATCCGGCCAGGGACTTGAGGGGGAGATGGAGGAGGATCCCCCGTTGCCGAGGCTGGCAGAGTTCGGCTTGTCGTGTGACCATTCCGAACGGGTGGTCTGGCATTCCGCGTGAATCGCGGAATGGCGAAGGCCAAGCTGCGGGGAGGACGCATGGATTACGTGAAGGCGATCAACGATGCGCTGGACGGTTTCGTCAAAATCCTCTGGCCGCTCGCAACTGCATTGGCCGGAGTGGGACTGGCGACCATGGCGGTGTTGCAGGTCATCAAGGACCTGACTCCGGCCCGCCGATGGTTCCAGCAACTGCTTTTCGAACAGTGGGTCAGGCGTCGCGCCGAAGAAACCGGGCAGAACCCTGAGGATGCGCTCACGGACCTGGTAGGCCTGGCGACGGCCGGCGATGCCAGATCGTTGTATGACCTCCCCATCGAGCAACTCGCGGGGCAAGTCAATGCGGCAACTCAGGTGGTCCTGGACTACCCGTCGCAGCACGAGGCCCTCCTGCGTATTCTCGCCTACGGTGCCTCGGAAGAAGACCTGCGAAGCCTCCTCGCCCCCCCGCCCAGGAGACGGACCGAGGAGATGTCAGAGGCGGAGCGACAGGTCTTGACCACCTTCGTGGACGCGCGCAATCGGGTGACTCACCAGATCCAGCGAAGTCTTGACGCCCTCCAGATCGCCATCGGGAGCCGCTGGAAATGGCTCATGCAGCTCTGCTCCGTGATTTTCAGCGGGGTCTTCATCTTTGTTGCCCTGGCCCTCTTTGCGCCCGGATCCGTCGCAAGCCCCCGGCGGGTGATTTTCGGACTCGTTGTCGCCATCCTTGGCGGCTTCCTGGCCCCGGTGGCGAGGGACCTGGTGGCGGCCCTGCAAGGGCTTCGGACGCGAGCCCGATGAGTCCAGTCTCCGGCGACCTCTCGGTTCGGACGCGAGGTGTCGGTGGCCCCGTGGCCCCCGAGGTTGTAGAGATCCCAAGGGGGTGGATCCTGGGCCGAAGACGCGTTCTGGTGCTGGTCCACGGGTACAACAACACCGACGACGAAGCACGCCGGAGCTACCATGTGTACACGCAGAACCTGGAGGGAGTCCTCACGTCCGACCGGCTGCCCGAGCTGGGCCGATTCTTCTGGCCCGGAGACTCGGCCTGGGGCTTCCTCTCGGCTCTGAGTTACCCGTGGGAGATCGGAGACGCCCGGCAGTCCGCCAGCCGGCTGGCTCGGTTCTTCGCCGGGGTGTTCGGGCCGGAGGGTGGACCGACGGAACTGAACTTCGTCGGGCACTCCCTTGGTTGCCGGCTGCTCCTCGAGGCCCTTGCCCTCGTCGCGTCGGGAGCGGTGGGGGGATGGCCGGAGGTTCGACGGCTCTGCCTGATGGCGGCGGCCGTGCCCGTGGAACTGGTGGAGGCCACCGGACGCCTTGAGGCAGCCGCCCGATGGCCTCGAAGCCTGCTCCTCCTGTACTCGCCCGACGATTCCGTGCTCCACTTTGCCTTCCCGATCGGGCAGGCCGCCGCCTTTGCCCTGGGCGAAGAAGACGGGCTCTATCTCACGGCGGTGGGCCGCCACGGGCAGCCGTCCGGACTCACGCCATACAGGGTCGAGCTTTCCGGGGACGGCCACAGCGACTACTGGCCCGACGCGCGCGCCGCGAGGCTGATGTCAGCTTTCCTTGGCCAGGCCGTGCCCCGCGAGCTGGCGAGCCACGGCAGACTCACGCGTCCGGAGCCGGAGGCCAGGCCCTTGTCGAAACGGCAGATCCAGAGCCGTGAGGCCCCCGAGAGATAGAGCGCGTAGCGAGATACCTGGCATGCCTGCCGATAAACCTGCGACCCGTGGGAGACCCTCCCACTTGACCGCCCCCGAATACCTCCACCCCGACCTCGCCACTCTCTTGACCGCTGACCGGCATTGCCCGTAGACTGCACCCCCGATCATGCCGGGTCCGCTGCCCGCGGCATCAGAGGGGCCCGGGGAGTTTCCAGCAAACCTTGCAAGCGTGACAAGGAGGGAAGGGCATTGACCAGACCAGGTGCGGGATTGCGGTTCGCGACGGTGCTGTGGGACGGGCAGGCGACGCTGGTGGGTGTCCTGGACGGTGCGGTCGTTCACCTGGGGGCGGCGGCACGCGCCCTGCGCCGCGGCCGGAAGGCGGCGGCGACCGGTGCGCTCCCCGCCGACATGCTGGGACTGATCGGCGGCGGTCCGTCCGGCCTCAGGGCCGCGAAGGCCGTTCTCCAGGCCGCGGCGCGCTGCCTGTCGGATGGGACCTGGCGCGCCAGGCCGCGTGACCCGGTGGTGCGTCCGCTGGACCGGGCCCGGACCCTGAGCCCGATCCCGCGACCCCCCCGGAATATCTTCTGCGTGGGGCGGAACTATGCCGAGCACGCCAAGGAGCGGGGGGCCGACGTCCCGACGGTGCCCGTCTTCTTCACCAAGCCGCCTTCCGCCGTCGTCGGCCACGAGGCCGGCGTGATCTGCTGGCCGGCGACCCAGAACCTCGACTACGAGGCCGAGCTGGTGGTCGTGATCGGACGGCGGGGGCGGGACATCCCCCGGGCCCGAGCCTACGAATACGTCTTCGGCTACACCATCATGAACGACATCACGGCCCGGGACCTGCAGAAGAAACACACGCAGTGGTTCAAGGGAAAGGGCCTGGACACCTTTGCCCCCCTCGGCCCATGGATCGTCCCCAAGAGCGCCCTCCCGGCGCCCCACGCCCTCCGCATCGCGTTGCGCGTGAACGGGGAGCCCCGGCAGGAAGCCACGACGGCCGACATGATCTTCCGGATCGAGGAGCTGATCGAGGTCCTCTCGGCCGGCATGACCCTGGAGCCGGGAGACCTCATCGCCACGGGGACGCCGTCCGGCGTGGGGGCGGGCTTCGTGCCTCCCCTGTGGCTCGCGCCGGGCGACGTCGTCGAGGCGGAGGTGGAGGGAATCGGTATCCTCCGCAACCGGATCGTCGCACCCGGGCGGTAACGGTGGGTTCCCGAGGCGTGCGGGACCCGGAGCCAACCGGCGGAGGACTTGGCAGCGTTGCTGGAGAGCGGCGGCGGTTGCCCCGCCCCTCAGCCCACCGGGACGTTCGGGTGGTCCGCCTTCCCGTCCATCCCCGGGGAGGATTTTCCGTAGCGTAACACGGGCAGGAGCGCCAGCGTCACGACGCCCAGCAGGATGAGGCCGGCTGAAAAGGAGGAGACCTCTGCCAGGTATCCAATGGCCGGCGGGATGGCGCCCGCTCCGAGGAACGATCCGACGATGGTCACCATGGAGACCGCCAGATTCCGGAGATGGGGTGGGAACATCGCGGAGAGCATGGAAAAGCCTGCGGGGAAGAAGCAGACGATCGAGGTGGACTGCAGGATGACCAACGCCGGCGTGATCACCCGGCCATGCACCATCCCGAGCAGCAGCGTGAACGTCCCCATCGTCAACAGGGAGATGGCCAGTGCCCTCCGGTGGCCAATCCGATCCGTGATCAGCCCAGAGAAGAACACGAGGAGGATCCCGGGGCCCCGGGACAACCCGGCGATGGTGTTTGCCAGCTCCCGTTCCAGGCCGATTTCGGTGACCAGGAAGAGCGGCATCATCGTATACACGCCTAACCCTGATCCGACGGAGACGGCGAACAGCGTCGCCATGACCCAGAACGAGGGATCGCGGGCGATCTGCTTCATCGTATCGAACCGGGGGGGCTCGGCCCGGCGGCTCCCTCCGTGGCCTGCCAGCGCGAAGATGCCCCCCATAAGGATCGCCAGGCTGCCCAGAACGGCCAGGACGCCACGCCAGGGCAGGAACCTCAAGAGGGCCTCCGCCAGGAGTGGCGCCGTGACGAAGCCGAGGTTCGGCGCCAACTCGTGGATCGCCAGCGCCTTCCCCCAGTGCTCCTTCCGGATCTCTCCCGTCAGCGTCGCGATTCCTGACGGCAGGTACAGCCCCGCAAAAGCGCCCAGCAGGACGAGCCCTGCCCGCAGCCCGGTGACCGAGGCTGATCGGGACATGACCAGCAGGACGGCCCCCAAGGTTGTTGTGGACACCAGGATCGTGCGGCGGTGGTTCAGCCACGACGCGACGAAGCCGGATCCCAGGAGACCCAGGCAATAGCCAATCTGGATCAGGAGGAACAGGGAGCCCGCTTCCCCGTGGCGGAAGCCCAGTTCCCCCTCGATGACGGGCAAAAGCGGCGAGAAGACGATGCGGGAGGTGATGTTCAGATAGAAGATGACGACCAGGAACCAGACGGGCAGCAACGGAAACGGACGGAGGTTCGTTTCCCTCAGACGGACAGACTCGCCAGGCACTGGCATCGGCATCCCTGGATCCTCGCTTCCACACACTAATCGGGGGCTGCGAGATTCGCCAAACGTTTTCTTGAGGAAGTCCCGGTCTGGTTCTTGGGCCAGACATTTGTCATTGCCTCGGCCGCCCGATGGCCGAACGTGGTGCTGGAAAGAGAGGCGAACGATCCGTCGGCTCCGGAAGGGTCCGATCCCTCCAGGAGGAAGGACTGCATGCGGGGACCCACCCAAGGGCGACGGGGGGTCAACGTGGCGGACAGATCACAGGGGTCTCAGGCCATGCGGAGCTTGGGATCGAGGACGTCGCGCAGGGCGTCGCCGAAGACGTTGAAGGCGAAGACGGCCGCGCTGATGGTCAGGCCGGGGAAGATGGCCATCCAGGGGGCCCGCTCGGCGAATTCCACGGCCGCGCCCCGGAGCATGAGGCCCCACGACGGCACCGGCTCCGCCGTGCCCAGGCCAAGGAAGCTGAGGGAGGCCTCCAGCAGGATCGCCTGCCCCAGAAACGCGGTCAGCATCACCAGGTAGGAGGCCATGACGTTGGGGAACATGTGGCGGAGGATGATCCGTGTCGGCCCCGTTCCCAGGGCGCGCGCCGCCTCGATGTACGGCATCTCCCGGATCGCCAGCGCGCTGGCCCGGACCACCTGTGAGACCCGGGGGATGAACGGGATCGTGATGGCCAGGACGAGGTTGAACGTCCCGCTTCCCAGCATGGCGACGACCGAGAGGGCCAGGATGATGACGGGGAACGAGATCAGGATATCCATGCAGCGCTGGGTGTAGAGATCCACCCGCCCGCCGAGGTATGCCGAGGCGACACCGAGGATCGCCCCGAGGGTCGCCCCCAGGAACGAGGAGGCGAAGCCCACCAGGAGGGCGGTCCGGGCGCCGTGGATGATCCGGCTCATCACATCCCGGCCGAAGGCGTCGGTGCCCAGCCAGTGGCCCAGAGTCGGCGGCCCCAGCATGGCGCCGAAGTCGGTCTCCAGCGGGTCGTAGGGGGCCACCACCCCGGCGGCCAGCGCCCCCAGGGCCATGGCAAGGATGATGAACCCCCCGATCGCCCCCAGGGGCTTCTTTCGTGTGAACTGGAGGAACGCCGCCACTCCTGCGGGCATTCGGGCGGCCGGACGCGGTCTCCCCGCGACCTCAGGCAGCCGGATAACCCGCTCGTCCATTGTCGTCCTCGTCTCCTACTGGAGCCGGACCCGCGGATCCAGCACCGCGTACAGCAGATCCAGCAGGAAGTTCACCACGATGAAGGTGGAGCCCACCAAGAGGACCAAAGCCTGGGTCATGGTGTAATCCCGCCGCGAGATCGCCTCGACGAACAACATCCCGATCCCGTTGAGATTGAACACCTGCTCCGTCACCACCAGGCCGCCGATGAGAAACGCGAACTCCAACCCGATCACGGTGGTGATGGGGAGGAGGGCGTTGCGCAGGGCGTGGCGGGCGATCACCCACGGTTCCCAGAGACCCTTGGCCCGGGCCGTCCGGATGTAATCCTCCCGCAAGACCTCCAGGACCGCCGACCGCGTCATCCGGGTGGCCATGGCCGAGTACCGATAGCCCACCGCCAGCGCCGGCCAGATGAGCTGGGAGAGGTTGGCCCAGGGGTCAACCCAGGCGGGGGTGAAGGTCATGGGCGGGAGCCAGCGGAACAGGATGAGCAGCCCAAGGATCATCAGGATGCCCAGCCAGAAGGAGGGCGTGGCCAGGCCGGCGATGCTGAAGACCCGGACGAGGTGGTCCACCCACGTGTCCTGTTTCACGGCCGCCAGGGTCCCCAGGGGAATGGCCAGCAGGCTGGCGATGACCGTGGCCATGATGGCGAGCTGGACGCTGAGCTGGAGGCGGATGGCGATCTCGTACCGGATGGGCCGGCCCGTCCACATCGAAAGGCCGAAGTCGAACCGGATCACGCCCCACATCCAGTCCACGAACTGCCGCCACAGCGGCTTGTCGAGACCCAGCCGCGCGCGTTCCAAATCGAGGGTCTCCTTGGGAACGAAGGCCCCCTCGCCCGCGTACTTGAGTTGCACGATGTCCCCGGGCACCACCCGCAGGAGAAGAAAGACCAGGACCGCGACACCCAGCAGGGTGGGAATCATCACCAGGAAGCGCATCAGGATGAACGTGCGCATGGGGGATCCGCTGGGTCAGGCGCGTGCCAGGGCCCGCGCCGGCCGCCCCGGGAAAAAACAACGGCCCGCTGCTGGCTATCCGGATCGCGCCGGATGTCCGCCGCGGGCCGCCCTCCCGGATGTCCCTGTCTCCGCCTCGCCGGGTTGCCGCCTCACTCCTTTGCCAGCCAGACGTCCCGCAGGTCCTGGTTCAGGTAGTGGCTGGGGGTGATCTTCCAGCCCTTGAGCTTCGCCCAATGCGGGATGATCCGCTGCCACCACAGGGTGGGCCACTGGTAGGCCATCTCGTCCAGGACCCGTCGCTCGAAGGCCCAGACGAGCCTCTTCCGTTCCGCGGGATCGGTCATCCGCGCCTGTTTCAGGTAGAGGTCGTCCAGGACGGGGTCCTTGTACCGGGCGTAGTTGGCGGGGCTCTTGTCGCTGGACAGGTACTTGAACAGCTGGAGGTCCGGCTCGTCCATGAAGTCGCAGGTGAAATCCAGACTCGTCTCGTAGTTGCCCGCCCGCAGGTCGGCGGTGTACGGCCCGGTCTCCTGGACGACCTGCGTGACGTTCAGCCCTACCTTTCGCCACTGGTCAATCAGGTAGATGCCCACGGGCTGGTACGGCATGGCCACGTCGCGGTTCTTGAACGTGAACTTGAATCCGTCGGGGACCCCTGCCTCGCGCAGGAGCCGGCGGGCCTCGGTGCGGGAGGCCTCGATGTTCTTCCCATACCCGGCCAGCTTGGTCAGCTCCGACTCGGGCATGGCGTATTCGGAGCCGGGCCGGAGCAGGCCGCCCACCGCCTTGACGAAGGCGATCTTGGAGAGGGCCCGGGAGCCTTCCCACCGGTCCACCGCCAGGGAGAGGGCGCGACGCACCCGCGGGTCGTCGAAGGGTTTCTTCTCGGTGTTGATGGCCACGGTCAGGGCACAGATCCAGGAACTCTCCTGGACCACGATCTTGTCCCCCAGGGCACGGACCAGGTCGTCCCGGGCGGCGGGGGAATCCCCCCGGAACTCCACCAGGGCCCGCCCGCCGCGCACGGCCGCCATGTCCTTGATGAACAGGGCGCGGAAGCCATCCAGGTACGGTCGGCCCTTCATGAAGTAAGCCTCGTTCCGCTTGCCGACCCAGTGGGAGCCGGGGACGTGCTCCACGAACTTGAACGGCCCCGTCCCCATGATGTTCTTCTCGTACCAGCGAGGATCCTTGGCCAGGATGTCGGCCTTGTAGATAAAGTTCCAGGGGGACGCCAGATTGGCCAGCATGGAGGCCTCAGGCCACTTCAGCCGGAAGACCACGGTGCGGGCGTCTGGGGCCTCCACGCGATCCAGGGCGGCGTAGGATGCCTTTCGTACGCTCACCACGCCGGCCGGTGGAAAGGCGATCTTGTCGTAGGTGGCCTTGATGTCCTTGGCTATCAGCGGGCTCCCGTCATGCCACCTCACCCCGTCCCGGATCTTGAACGTGTAGGTCAACCCGTCCCGGGAGATCGTCCAGCTCTCGGCGAGGTCGCCCACGATCTTCGGGTAGTTGTCCGCGT
>JACPAT010000035.1 GCA_016180655.1 Candidatus Methylomirabilota bacterium
AACCCCCCCATCCCCGGGGACGCGGGGAACTTCATGGGGGGGAGCAACGTCACCAAGTGGGCGAACGACATCGCCCTCTACCTCGTCACCGGGGCGGGGATCACCGGGGGCTACGGGACCATCACCGTGAGCACGGTCGCCACCGATGGGACGGGGAACCCCATCCTCCGGAAGATCTCCGTGGTCGTCAACTGGACCGATGCGGGGCGGCCCTACCAGGTCACGCTCCAGACCCTCGCCTCGGCCATCTGAAGGAGCCCAGCCCCCATGCCCCGCAGGACCGACAGGGACAGCGACAGCAACAGGGAGAGGGAGCGGCGCCCCGGGGGGCCGGCCGGCTTCAGCCTCCTGGAGGCCCTCGTCACGAGCGCCATCTTCCTCATCGTGCTCTACGGGGTCTACCTCGTCTACGACGTGGGGGAGGCCAACTACGTGAAGAGCAGCCGGAAGTGGGACGTCCAGTCCCAGGCCCGGGTGGCGCTCGAGCGGCTGGGGCGGGAGATCCGGACGGCCGGGTACGCCAACCCCAAGCTGAGCGACCCGGTGGTCATCGCCACGAATGACACCTTGAGCTTCCACGCCGACCTGGACGGGAGCGGGGCCACCTACGTCACCTACAGCCGCCGGGACTGCACGGGGACGATCGGCACCACCCTGTACCGGAACGTCTCGACCACCACCTTCTGCGGGGGGGAGCCCTTCGTGGAGGGGGTGAGCGCCCTCACCTTCACCTACTACGAGCTGAACAACGTCCCCCTCCCCTACCCCCTGCCCAGCACCTACCAACTGGACAGCCAGGCGCCGGTGACGGGGACGGCGACCCCCACGACCCCGGCCGCGGGCGGCCAGCGGAACCGCGTCCGGCAAGTCAAGATCGCCCTCACCATCCAGCAGCAGATCGGGACCACCATCGTCCCCTTCACCGCCACGACGGACGTGGCGCTCCGGAACCTCCTCCCGTAGCCCGGGGCGCCCAACGCAGGAGGGATGCCAGTATGACTCGTCGACATGGATACCACCAGGGAAGCCGGGGCCGCCCCCGGCCAGCCAGCGGCCCCCCCGGGGTGGTCCTGGTGATCACGGTGCTGCTGGTGGGCCTCCTCCTCACCATGGGGCTCACCCTGATCAACCTGGCCTCCTCCGACTACCAGATCGCCAACAACGAGTCCCGGAGCATCCAGGCCCTCTTCAACGCCGATGCCGGCACCGAGGAGGCCAAGATGCGGCTCAGCCCGAACGCCCCCGTGGCCATGGCCATCCCGGTGGGGACGAGCGCGGACTGGCGGGCCTATCTCCTCTCGGGCCACACCCAGGCGGAGATCCAGGGGGGCCTGGATCCGAACTACGCCAAGGCCGCCCCCGCCTACACCGCCAATGAGGGCACCAGCAACTACTTCTACTACACCAGCGTCCAGACCGGCTCGGGCATCATCCCCTGGGGCTGGGCCCGCATCCAGCACAAGTTCAACGCGACGGGGAACCTCCTCTACCAGGACGCCATCACCGGGGCGGAGACCACCAGCGCCTCCCAGGTGGTGAGCGGGACCACGGTCTACAATCCCCCCCTCCTCCTGGTGACCACCGAGGGCATCCAGGGGAGCGTCCGCCGGATGATCTCCGTCGAGTACCAGCCCATCGTGAGCACCACCACCACCACCACGGACGTCATCACCGACCCCTTCGGCAACGCAGCCCACGGCACCGGTGCCATCACCCTGATCGGCAACGCCGACACCGACAGCTACGACTCCCGCCTGGGGGCCTACAACGTGAGCGGGAACCTGGGGACCAACGGGGACATCAGCACCGATTCCACGGCCGTGGCGGCCATCACCATCGATCCCAACTCCACGGTGAGCGGGGACGTGCTGATCGGCCCGGGGGGGAACACCGCCACGGGCGTGGTGAACACGGGCACCATCACGGGGACCACCTCCACGGAGCCCAGCACCTGGAACCTCCCCCTCTCCAGCATCCCCACGGGGGTGGTGAACCAGGGGGCCCTGACCATCTCGGGGAACACGGTCCGGACCCTCACCGAGGGGACCTACTGGTTCTCCTCCCTCAGCATCTCGGGAAATGGCCAACTGGTGACCACCGGGGCGGTGAAGATCTACGTCACCGGCAACATCAGCATCGCGGGCAACGGGGTGGCCACCGCCAATAACGCCCCCCCCAACCTCCTGATCTACGGAACCGTGGATCCCACGAACGCCGCCAACCAGACCACCAGCGTGGCCATCACGGGCAACGGGAACTTCTACGGGGCCGTCTACGCCCCCCAGGCGAGCATCTCGGTCTCGGGCAACGGGGGGGTCTACGGGGCCCTCACCGGGGCGAGCGTCTCCGTGAACGGCAACGGGGGGCTCCACTACGACGAGGCCCTGGCCAACCTCGGCCGCTACGTCACCACCACGACCACCACCACCTACACCACCACCGGCTTCACCCGCTACTCCTGGCGGGAGATCGCGTTCTAGGGCCGGGCCCCGGACGCGGGAGCCTCCTGGGGCCACACCCGTTCTGATCTACCGCGCTGGCAGGGTCCCTTGGCGACCCTGCCAGCGTTGCTTTTTGCACGTCTGGTGTCGGTCTTGATGAGGGAATGCAGGTCTTCCGGGAGAATCGAAGGGAACGGTCAGCCCTCAGCCTCGCGCCTGCTCGGCGGCGGCAACCAGGGCCCGGAACAGCGCCAGGTGTTCGGAGTGGTCCTGGTACATCCGCTCCGGGTGCCACTGCACCGCTACCAGGAAGGGATGGTCCGGCTGCTCGAGGCCCTCGACGATGCCGTCTTCCAGGCTTTCGGCCGTGGCCCGAAACCCGGGGGCAAGAGCCTTGACGAATTGATGGTGGGTGCTGGTCACTCGGGACTCGGCAACGCCCATGATGGCGTGCAGGCGGGTGCCCGGCAGGATGCGGACGGTATGGATCAGCGTCCGCCGGTCCTCGCCACGTGCCGCGTGGAGCGGTGAGGTCCCCGGCCGGCAGCCGATGTCCTGATACAGCGTGCCGCCGGCCGCGACGTTGAGGACCTGGAGCCCCCGGCAGATTCCCAGCACCGGCGTCCGCCGGGCCAGGGCCGCCCGGGCCAGGTGGATCTCGAAGAGGTCGCGCTCGCGATCCGGCGCATGGCAGCGCTCGTCGGCCGACTCGCCGTAGTAGGCCGGCGCCACGTCCCCGCCGCCCGGAAAGACGAGGCCGTCCACTGCGGTCAGGCAGTCCGCAATGAGCCCGGGGTCGTCGTCCGCGACTGCCAGGATCATGGGCAGGCCGCCCGCCGAACGGACGGCCCCGGTGTAGGTCTCACGGACCGCCGCCCAGCGCTCCAGCCGGTCCGAATCGTCCCGAAGCCAGGACGTGATGCCGATGCGAGGGCGCATGACTGCTTCCTCAAAAGCGTTCGACTGTTCGAGCGTTCGGGAGTTCGGTTGTTCCCGGGCCCCAAGTACTACCGAACCACCGAACTCCCGAACAATCGAACGCTCTTAGTTCTTCCGGACAATCCGTCCCGCCCGGACCCCCGTGTGCTCCCCGGCCTCCACCGTCACCACCCCATTCACCAGGACCATGTGGACCCCCACGGGATATCGGATCGGTTCCTCGTAGGTCGCACTGTCCTGTACCCGATCCGGATCGAAGAGGACGATGTCGGCTATGGAGCCCGGCCGGATCCATCCGCGGTCCGCGAGGCCCATGCGCCGGCAGGGATCGGACGTCATCTTCCGGATGGCGGTGGATAGATCGAACAGGTGCTCCTCCCGCACGTAATGGCCCAGGACGCGGGCAAACGTCCCGAAGGTTCGCGGGTGCGGGTGGCCCGTGGACAGCGGCCCGTAGTGGGCGCGACAGCCCGAATCGGATCCGATCATCACGTACGGCTTGCGCAGGATGGCCCGCAGGTTCTCCTGGCTCATGGTGAAGTAGATGGCGTCCACCTGAGTTTTCT
Source organism: Candidatus Methylomirabilota bacterium (assembly GCA_016180655.1). Taxonomy (GTDB): domain Bacteria; phylum Methylomirabilota; class Methylomirabilia; order Methylomirabilales; family 2-02-FULL-66-22; genus 2-02-FULL-66-22. The sequence continues at coordinate 3,947 of JACPAT010000035.1, forward strand.
CCTCGTGGAGCAAATCCAGCACGAACGTGAGGATTTCCTTATCCGCCAGCCGCGCGGCGGCGTCCACCCGGAGGCCCAGGTAGCGACGATTGTGCGGTAGCGTCACCTCGGAGATCATCACCTGGCTCCAGTCCCGGGCGCCGGGCCCCTCGCCGATCTCCTGCCGGATGCGTGCGCGAACAGCCGGATCCTTGAGGCGCTCCGTCTGCTCCGCCTTGTTCCCCTCGATGGCCCAGCGGGGCAACGCCGCCTGGAGCCCGGTGTTCGCCGCCGTGTACGGGTACCGGTCGGCCGTCACGTCCACGCCGCGCCGCTGCGCCGACTCGATCAACTCGAAGGCCTGCGGAAGCTTCTCCCAGTTCCGCTCGCCGTAGGTCTTCAGGTGGGAGATTTGGAGTGGGGTCCGTCCCGCCTCGGCCGCGGCAATGACCTCCTGGATGGCTTCCAGGAGACCGTCTCCCTCGCTCCGCATGTGGGTGGCCAGGATTCCGCCCTTGCGTCCCGCGACGGTGGTGAGAGTTCCCAGTTCCTCTGCCGACGAGAAACAGGCCGGGGCATAGACCAGCCCCGTGGACAGGCCCAGCGCCCCCTCGTCCATGCCGCGTTCGAGGGCCGCGACCATGGCCTGCAGTTCCTCCGCCGTGGGAGAGCGGTTCTCGCCCCCCATGGCGGATCCGCGGAGCGTGTTGTGGCCGACCAGGAGGCCGAAGTTGATCGAGATCCCGGTGTCCAGGAGCCGGCGGAAGTAGGCGCCGACGTCGTGCCAGGGGTGGTCCAGATCGAACACCTCGCGGTAGGATCGGGCGCGATCCTCCCACCAGGGGCCCCAGATGGGGGCGGCCGCGTAGCCGCAGTTCCCTCCGATCTCGCACGTCACCCCCTGGAGCACGGCGCTTTCGGCCGTGGGGGCGAGGAGCAGGTGATAATCGGAGTGGCCGTGGATGTCCACGAAGCCCGGCGCCGCCGCCAACCCTCTGGCGTCAATGACCCGTCGCGCCGCCGCCGGTGTCACGTCGTGTCCCACGGCGACGATCCGGTCCCCACGAATGGCGATGTCGGCCTCCAGCGGGGGATTGCCGCCGCCGTCGAAGACCCGCGCGCCGCGGATCAGGAGATCCACCGTCATACAGAGACCCCTCAACCGGCTGGCCCTGGAGCCCGAAATTATTTCGGCACCAGGAGGACCTGGCCCACCTTCAGTTTGCGATCCCGGCCGATCATATCCCGGTTCGTCTCATACAGCCGGGGCCACTGGTTGGCATCTCCATAGATGTCCGGTCGGGCGGCGATCCGCTGCAGGGTGTCTCCCCGCTTGACCACGTAGCGGAGGTAGGTGGGCAGAATGGGGATTGAGCTGGCTGCGACTTGCTTTCGGATCTCCGCCATCTGGTTCTCCACCCGCTCTCCTCGTGCCTGGGTGGCCCGGGCCGTCTCCTCGACCGTGCGAAGCTGCGCCTGCAAGCGTTCCGTCTCCGCGCGAGCCCGCTCCGCCTCCTGCCTTGCCGCCTGCGCGCTTGCCGCCGCCTTCTCGACATCGGTCGAGAGCTTCGCGGTGACCACCGCCGAGTATGCCGCGGCGGTGGCCACGGCGGCGCGGTAATCCGCCTCCAGCAAGCTGGCCGAGTCGCCGGCGGCCAGGAGCGTTTCGCTCTCCTTGAGGGCCCGTTCTGCCGCCTGGAATCCCTCGGCGGCGCGCATCGGCGCCCCCGCAGCCCGCGCCGCCTCCAGGGCCACACGCGCATCCTCGACCCGTTGGGACACCCGCGGGCCACAGGCCGTCAGGCTCAGTGCCACCAGCATCGCGACGCCAGGAACAAGAAACCGTGGTCTGCGCATGATCGCCCTCCTCCTCTCAGACCCGCCCTTCACGCCTCCCCGGGGATCATATCACTCCCGCGGCCCGCAGCGCCGCTACCTCTTCTGCGGAGTACCCCAGCAGGTACCGGAACACCTCCTCGGTATGCTCGCCGAGCCTCGGCGGAACCTGCCGGAGATCCACGGGCGTCCGGGAAAAGCTCACCGGATTCCGGACCATCCGGATGATCCCCGCCTGGGGATGCTCTGCCTCCAGCGCCATCTGGAGGTGCTGGACCTGGGGGTCGGCGAAGACCTCGTCCATCCGGTTGATGGGCCCGCAAGGGATGCCCAGCGGCGCCAGGATGGCCTCCCACTCCGTGCGCGTCTTGGTGGCCAGTCGCGCCTCCAGGAGACGGACGATCTCTGCGCGGTGCTCCACGCGCTGCGCGTTGGTCGCGTACGTGGGATCGTGGGCCACGTCGGGCAGGCCGATGGCCTCGCAGAGCTTTCCCCACAGGCGGTCGTTGGCGGCCCCGATGATCATGTAGCCGTCTTTCATCTGAAAGGCCTGGTAGGGGACGATGTTGACGTGGGCGGTGCCCCACTTCCCCGGGATCTCCCCGGCATTGAGGTAGGAGCTGGCGATGTTGATGAGGGCGGCGATCTGCGTCTCCAGGAGGGACAGGTCTATCCGCTGTCCCTCGCCCGTCCGCTCGCGGGCGTACAGGGCGGCCAGGATCGCGCCGTGGGCATAGAGGGCCGTGCAGATGTCGGTCATGGCCACGCCCACCTTCACCGGCGGGCCCCCGGGCTCCCCCGTGATGCTCATGAGGCCGCCCATCGCCTGGACGATCACGTCGTAGCCGCCCCGCAGGGCGGCCGGCCCACTCCGGCCGAACCCGGAGATGGCACAGAAGATCAGGCGGGGGTTGTCCTGCCGCAGGACGTCCCAGTCCAGTCCCAGCTTCGCCAGCGTGCCGGGCTTGAAGTTCTCCAGCAGGACGTCCGACCGCCTGGCCAGTTCGCGGATGATGGCCCGGCCCCGGGGGTCTTTCATGTCCACCGTGATGCTCTTCTTGTTCCGGTTGATGCAGAAGAAGTAGACCGATTCCCCGTTCTTGAACGGGGGTCCCCAGGTCCGGCTATCGTCGCCGACGCCGGGTTGCTCGACCTTGATCACCTCGGCCCCCATGTCCCCCAGGATCTGGGAGCAGAACGGGCCCGCGATGATCCGGCTCAGATCCAGCACGCGGATCCCTTCCAGCAGCCGGCTCCTCGTCGTCTGGTCGGGCACTCTTTCCCCTCTCATGGCTGGGGCAACTGGGCAATCCGGCAATCAGGCAATTTGGGGTTGCGGGTTTCCTGATTGCCTCGTCGCCAAGTTGCCGGGTTGCCAGCTTAGAGGCCGCGGATGCGGCCGCGATACTTGGCTTCCAGGGCGCGATTGTGCTCGTCCCCGCCGGGAAGATTCGCGCTGACGTACACAGGCGGCGTGAGCCCCTTGGCCAGGAACAGCTCCACCACCCGGCAGATTAGGGAGTTGATGATGTAGACCCCAGCCAGGAGGGAGGTGGGCCCCACCTTCCCCTGGAATCCCTCGTAACCGACCGCGGCATCCCCCGGCTCGCCGCAGTTGTCCAGGATGATATCCGCGATCTCGAACAGTCGTTTGCCGCTGCCATGCCGGCTCGGCACGCCCTGCGAATGGTTGAGCGACGTCAGGGCGATGACCGTGAGGCCGCGCGCCTTGGCCTCCAGCGCGACCTCGACGGGGACGGCGTTGATGCCCGAGTTGGAGATGACCATCAGGACCTCCCCGGGGCGAAGGTCGTGGCCGTCCAGGATGAGCTTGGCGAGGCCCGGCACCCGTTCGAGCTGACCACTCATCCGGGGCGAGGTGAGCGGCGTCAGGAAGGCCTCCTGGATCGCGTTCACCGGGACCAGGCCGCCCGCCCGATGAAAAGCCTCCTCGGCCAGCGCGTGCGAGTGGCCGCTGCCGAAGACGTGGAAGACCCCGTCGGCTCGGAGCGACTCGAAGATGGCCTGAGCCGCCCGCTCCAAGGCCTGCGCCTGCGAGCGCATGATCGCCGCGATCAGGCGCATGATGACCTGGTAGTACGGCGTCATCTCCACGTCAGGGCCCCCAGTCCCGTCAGGGCGCGAGGATTCCCCGGAATCCCTTTCCGGGGACGATGCATCCCAGGACGCGGGCGCCCCGGGCACCCGTGACAGCCGGAAGATTGCCCGGCTGGCCCGTGGCCGTCAAGTACGCGAGCCAGGCGAAGGCCATCGCCTCGAGCGCGCGCCCGGGCACGCCCAAAGCATCCGACGGGATGACCAGGCACTCGGGCAGCGACTCGGCCAGGCGATGCATGAGAAAGGTGTTGCTCGCCCCCCCACCCGTGACCACCACCTCGTGGACCTCGGTCTTCGGAAAGACGAAGTCGCGCAGGTTCTGCACGACCGCATCAACGGTGAAGGCGGCGAGGGTCGCCAGGCCATCCAGATCCCCCAGGCCTGCGGCCCGGAGCTGCGCACGGAACCGTTCGACGAAGGCCGGGCCGAAGATCTCGCGTCCCGTGGACTTGGGTGGCGCCCGGCGGACGAAGGGATCCTTCAGGAGGTCCTGCAGGAGGTCCGGTTGCACCTGCCCGGCCGCCGCCAGGCGCCCATCCTCGTCATAACCCAGAGCCGACAGGCCTGTGGCCCGTACGAACTCATCCAGAAGGACGTTCCCGGGCCCGGTGTCGAAGCCCGTGACCGACGAGGTATCGGCCCCGGCGGGCAGCACCGTGACGTTCGCGATGCCGCCCAGGTTCAGGATGACGCGCCCCCGATCCGGGTGTGCAAGCAGGGCGAAATGAACGATGGGCGTCAGCGGCGCCCCCTCGCCGCCGGCGGCGAGGTCGCGCGGGCGGAAGTTGGCGATCG
>JACPAT010000036.1 GCA_016180655.1 Candidatus Methylomirabilota bacterium
CAAGATCATGGCCAAGGACCTGGCGTCCCACGGGATCAACGTGAACGCCATCTGCCCCGGCATCCTGTGGACCGCCTTCTGGCACGAGACGGCCGACCGGATGGCCAAGGGGGGCGGCCAGTACGCCGGGATGACCCCCCGGCAAGTCTTCGAGAGCCGCGTCAACGCCATCGTCCCCATGAAGCGGGAGCAGACGCCCGAGGACATCGGCTGGGCCGCCGTGTTCCTCGCCTCGGACGAGGCGCGAAGCATCACCGGCCAGGCCCTCCACGTGGATGGCGGCGTGGTGATGTGACGGGGGCCCCGCGGACCGGACCCACGGGCCGATTTCCATCTCCTTGACTTTCCAGGCGACGTTGGCATAGCATCCGGGACTCCGAGGGGGGTCGAGGCTCACAAGGAGGAGGGAGCAACCATGCAGAAGGGTCGGCGATTTCGTGATCCTGTCAGCAGGCGGGAATTCCTGAAGGGGGCGGCTGCCCTGGGTGTCGGCGCAGGCGTGGCCGGGCTCTCCCTTCAGGAGGCGGCGGGCGCCGCGGCCAAGGAGGTGAACATCGGGGTCCTGTATCCGACCTCCGGGTCCCAGGCCCGATTCGGCCAGATGTGCGTGAACGCGGTGAAGCTGGCCGTGGAGGAGGTGAACGCGGCGGGGGGGATCAAGTCCCTGGGTGGGGCCAAGATCAACCCGATATACGCCGACATCCAGAGCGACCCCGGCGTGACCCGGAACCAGGCCGAGCGGCTGATGGCCACGGGGAACCTCACGGCCGCCACCGGCTCCTACGTCAGCACCTACACCCTGGTGGCGACCGAGGTGGCGGAGCGCTACAAGATCCCCTACGTCACCGGCTCCATCGCCAACAAGCTCACCGAGCGGGGATTCAAGTTCACCTTCCAGGTCTCGCCCAAGGCCAACATGTTCGGCGAGATGCAGATGGAGTTCGCGGGCACGCTGGCCGGCCGGGGGAAGCGGGCCGCGGTGGTCTTCGAGGACACGGACTACGGCACCTCGACCTCCAAGGGGGTCATCGACGGGGCCAAGAAGGTCGGCTTCGAGGTGGTCATGGCCGAGCCCTACACCGCGAAGTTCACCGACGCGACCCCCCTGGTGAACAAGATCAAGGCGTCCAAGCCGGATCTCTTCTTCCCGGTGTCCTACATCACCGACGCCCTGCTCATCATCCGGACCATGAAGCAGCTCAACGTCAACGCGGGGATCATCGCGGGCGGGGCGGGATATCTCATCCCCGACTTCTACAAGGACCTGGGCAAGGACGCCGAGTATGTCTTCTCGGTCGGCTCCTGGAACTACGACGTCAACTGCGCGGAGGTCCCCAAGATCGCCGAGGCCTACGAGAAGCGCTACGGCGAGTTCCTCATGGAGCACGCGGGGGAAGCCTACGTCATGATCTGGGTCCTGGCCGATGCCATCCAGCGGGCCGCCTCCACGGACCCGCTGAAGGTGCGGGACGCCCTGGCCAAGACGAACCTGACGAAGGGCCCCGGGTCGGTCATGCCGGGATGCCGCGTCGAGTTCGACGAGACCGGGTGGAACAAGCGCGTGCACCCCGTCATGGTGCAGTGGCAGAAGGGACAGCTCCGGACCGTCTATCCGGCCTCGGACGCCCGGGTGAAGCCCGTCTGGCCGGTCCCGGCGTGGGACAAGCGGGGCTAACCTGGTGACCCGCAGGCGATAGGGCCAGCCGACCAGATACCGACAGGGGAAGGGGGTCAAGGGCACGACGCGCCCGTCGGGCGCCCGGCGCCCTTGGCCCCCCTTTGTATGTGATGGACCTCACGACGATCTTCCAGGCCGTCATCACCGGCGTGCTCATGGCCGGGATCTATGCCCTGGTGGCCATCGGGCTGACCCTCATCTTCGGGGTCGTCCGGATCGTGAACTTCGCCCAGGGCGAGTTCGTGATGCTGGGGATGTACGTCACTTGGTGGCTGTGGAAGGCCGGGGGCATCGACCCCTACCTCTCCCTCCTGATCACCATGCCGGTCCTCTTCGTTTTTGGGGTCCTGGTCCAGCGCTTCCTCTTCCGCCCGATTCTGTCCGCACCCGATATGGCCCAGATCTTCTTGACGGTAGGGTTGTCGGTCGTCCTCATGAACGCGGCCCTCTTTTTCTTCACGGCGGACTTCCGCTCGGTCAAGACGACCTATTCGGAGTGGGCCCTCCGCGTCGCCGGGATCACCCTGAGTGTCCCCCGGATCTTCGCCTTCGCCGGGGCCCTCGTGCTGGCCGGCCTGCTCACCCTCTTCCTGTCCAAGACGGATATCGGGAAGGCGCTGCGGGCTGTGGCCCAGGACCGGGAGGTGAGCATGCTCCTGGGGATCGACCCGGAGCGGATGTACCTCCTGGCGGTGGGTCTGGGCGCCGCCCTGGCCGGGGCGGCGGGTGGCCTCATCGTGCCGTTCTTCTACGTGTTTCCCACGGTGGGGGTGGTGTTCGTCCTGATCGCCTTCGTCGTGGTGATCCTCGGAACCTTGGGCAGCATCCAGGGGGCCCTGCTGGCGTCCCTCATCGTCGGCGTGGCGGAATCCCTGGGGATCCTGTTCGCCGGGGCCGATCTGGGCCTCGTCGTGGTCTTCGCCATCCTGGTGGCGACGCTCATCCTGAAGCCCTCGGGGCTGATGGGGCAGGCGTGAGCCGAGAGCCGTGAGCCGTGAGCCGTGAGCCGCGAATGAATGGCTGATGGCTTGCCATGAGTCATGAGCCGAGGAAGTTTTCGATGAGCCGGAGGAGAACGCAGTGAAGGCCGCAGGGTCGCCAGAGTACTATCTGCCAGCGGGCATCCTGCTCTTCCTGATCGTGCTCCCCTTCCTGCTGCCGAATCCCTTCTACGTGCACATCGTGGTCATGATGGCGGTCTTCGTCGTCCTCGGCGGAGCCTGGAACCTCATCGGCGGCTACGGAGGACAACTCTCCCTGGGCCACGCGGCGTTCTTCGGGACCGGGGCGTATGTCTCGACCCTGCTGGTAAACGCCTATGGGATTTCCCCATGGATCACCATGTGGCTGGGCGGTCTGGCCGCCCTCCTCCTCAGCCTCCCCGTGGGGATCATTTGTTTCCGGCTCCAGGGTCCCTATTTCGCCATCGCCACCATCGGCCTGGCCGAGACCCTGCGTCTTCTCGTCCTCCACTTCCGGGACATTACCAGCGGCGCCCAAGGCTTGACCGTCCCCTTCAGGGGGGACGCCCCCTGGCTGCTCCAGTTCGGGTCCAAGATTCCCTACTACTACATCGCCCTGATCATGGCCGTGGGGGTGGTCCTGATCACCCGACGGATGGAACGGGCACGACTGGGCCACTACCTGGTGGCCATCGGGCAGAACCAGGACGCAGCCGAGGCCCTCGGGATCAACTCGGCCCGGGCCAAGGCGCGGGCGCTGGCCCTCAGCGCGTTCGTCACGGGGGTGGCCGGCGTCTTCTACGCGCAGTACACCTACGTGATCCATCCGGACAGCGTCTTCGGCCTGGGCCTGAGCATCCAGATCGCCCTCGTCGCCATTGTGGGGGGGGTCGGCACGACCATGGGCCCCGTGTTGGGGGCGGTGATCATGGAATTTTTCATCCAGTCCACCCAGATCATCTTCGCCGGCCAGTACCCGGGCCTGGAACTCATGGTCTACGGCGGCCTGCTCGTCGCGGTCATCCTCTGGCGGCCGCGGGGCGTCATCCCCTGGTTCGCCCGCCTCTACCAGGGGCTGGTGGCCCGCCTCCCGGCCGCGGGCGGAGCGAGAGCGTGAAGGGGGACATCCTCCTCGAAGTCGAGGGCCTCGCCAAACGGTTCGGCGGGGTCCAGGCGGTCGCGGATCTCTCTTTCCACGTTCGTGAAGGGGAGATCCTGGGAATGATCGGACCCAACGGGTCGGGCAAGACGACGACCTTCAACATGATCACCGGGTTCTACCCACCCGACAGGGGACGTGTCCGGTTCGCCGGCCGGGACATCACTGGACTGCCGCCCTACGAGGTGTGTGGGTGCGGGATCTGCCGGACATTCCAGGTGGCCAAGCCCTTCCGGGAGCTGACGGTCATCCGGAATGTCATGACGGGGACCCTCCTCCGGCACCCGGACCCCGCGCTTGCCGAGACTCGCGCGGAGGAGGTGCTGCGGGCCGTGGGGCTGGCGGAGCGCGCGCAGATGCAGGCGGGAAGCCTCACGACCATTGACCAGCGGCGGCTGGAGGTGGCGCGGGCGCTCGGCACGGCGCCCCGGCTCCTCCTCCTGGACGAGACCATGGCGGGGCTCAACCCGACCGAGGTGGCCGAGGCCATGCGCCTCATCGCCAGCCTGCGCGATCAGGGCCTCACCGTCGTGGTCGTGGAGCACGTGATGCGTGCCGTCATGTCCCTCTCGGACCGGATCGTCGTCCTGGACCAGGGGACGAAGATCGCCGAGGGCAACCCGCGGGAGATCTCGTCGGATCCCCGGGTCATCCAGGCCTACCTGGGCGCGGAGTACCAGCGTGCTTGAGGTGAAGGATCTGGACGCCGCGTACGGCGAGGTGATGGTCCTCCGGGGGGTCGGGCTCTCCGTCGGCCGGGGGGAGAGCGTGGCGGTGATCGGGGCCAACGGCGCCGGCAAGTCCACCCTGCTCCGGGCCATCTCGAGCCTGCTCCGGCCCCGCGGCGGCGCCATCCTCTTCGACAGCAACCGGGTGGATCATCTCCCACCCTACGAGGTCGCCGCCCTGGGCATCGCCCACGTCCCCGAGGGTCGGCGCGTCCTGCCCGACATGACGGTGGAGGAGAACCTGGAGCTCGGCGCCTATCTCCCGGGTCCCAAGGCCCGTCGCCGCGAGAGCCTGGCCTGGGTGTACGGGATCTTCCCCCGCCTGGCGGAGCGCCGGCGCCAGCGGGCCGGGACCCTGTCGGGGGGCGAGCAGCAGATGCTGGCCATCGGCCGCGGCCTGATGCTCCGGCCCCGCCTGCTCATGCTGGACGAGCCGTCCCTGGGGCTGGCGCCCCTGGTGGTCGAGGTGACCTTCCAGAAGATCGCCGAGGTCCGGAAAGAGGGGATCGCCATCCTCCTGGTGGAGCAGAACGTCCAGCGGGCCCTGGGGCTGGCGGACCGCGGCTACGTCCTGGACGGGGGGCGGGTGGTCCTGGAGGGGCCCAGCCAGGATCTCCTGGAGAACCCCCACGTCAAGGTGGCCTATCTCGGGCTCTGAAAGGTTCGAGGTTCCAAGTTCGAGGTTCAACGTTGAACCCCGCTCGGAGCGGGGAACGTCGCACGTTGAACGGGAGCGGGACGTGCACCTGACCGATGAAGAGCAGCGGATCCTGAACGGAGAGCACGGCGAGCCCCAGCGGCTCTCGCTCCAGGTGCTGGTGAAGCTCGGTGAGGCCTACGGCGCCGAGCGTATGGTGGAGATCCGGAGCGCCCACCTGGTCGGGTCCTCCTACCAGATCGCCGGAGAGGCGGGGATCGCGATCTACACCCAACTGGTCGAGCAGGGGGCACGGGTGAAGGTCCGCACCACCTCCGATCCCGGCTCCATTGACTTCACCCGCTGGCGGCAGTTCCGGACCCCGGCCGAGTATGCCGAGCGGCAGATCCTGATCGCGGAGCTGCTCGACCGGATGGGCGTGATCCCGACCTGGACGTGCACCCCTTACACCATCTTCAACGTGCCCCGGTTCGGCGAGGACCTGGGCTGGTCGGAGTCCAGCGCGGTGGTCTTTGCCAACTCGGTCATGGGGGCGCGGACCAACCGCCTGGCCGCCTACGTGGACCTGTGCGCCGCCCTGGTCGGCCGGGTCCCGCGGTTCGGCCTCCATCTCCCCGAGCACCGGCGAGGCGAGATCCTCTTCGAGCTGGACCCGGCCCTGTCGGCGAGCTTCGAGGACCATCACTTCCCCGTCCTGGGCTACCTGGTCGGTCAAGTGACGGGCGACCGGATCCCCGTCATCGTCGGGATCCGCGAGGCGACCTTCGACCAGTTGAAGGCCTTCGGCGCGGCGGCCGCGGCCAGCGGCTCGGTGGCGCTGTACCACATGGTCGGCATCACCCCCGAGGCCAGGACGCTGGACGAGGCCTTCGGGGGGCGGCCGCCCGTCGAGCGTATTTTCGTGGGAAAGCGCGAGATCGCCCGGACCCTGGAGCAGATGAGCAGTGGCAACGGGGGCACAGTGGACGTGGTGGGCGTGGGCTGTCCCCACGCCTCCGTTGACCAGATGCGGCGCTACGCCAGCCTCCTCGACGGAAAGCGGGTCCACGCGGGGGTCGAGCTGTGGGTCTGCACCAACACGGTGGTGGAGGAGATGGCGCGCAAGATGGGCTACGTGGAGACGATCGAGCGGGCGGGAGCGAAACTGATGGTGGGGACGTGCCACAACGACTGTCCCCTCGGGGCCTGGGGGTTCCGCCGGCTGGTCACCGACTCGGGAAAGTTCGCCTACTACACCCCCACCACGGTCGGCAGCGAGTGCGTCTTCGCCAGCACCGAGGCGTGCATCGCCGCGGCGATCACGGGCCAGGTAGAACGACGATGAGTTCGCCGCGCGTCATCCTCCAGGGCCGGGGGTGCTCCCCCGGGGAGTTCGAGGGCGAGGCCGTGGTGTCGAACCAGCCCTTCGGCTTCTGGCAGGGGATCGATCCGCAGACGGGAATCGTGATTGACAGGCGGCACGACCAGTGCGGGGCGTCCCTCAAGGGCAAGGCCTTCGTCTTCCCCTTCGGCCGGGGCTCCACGGGGACCCCCGGCATCTTCCTGGAGGCCGTCAGGAACGGATGCGCTCCCGGCGCCATCGTGAACGTCAAGAGCGAGCCCATGATCGTCGCCTGCGCGTTGCTGGCGGAAGCCTTCTTCAAGGTCTCGATCCCGATCGTGGACAGCCTGGAGAAAGACCCCCAGGAACTCCTCCGGACAGGCGACCGCGTCCGGATCAGCGGAACCTCGGGGATCATCGAGGTGATTTCCCGGGTGTGACACGGATGGAAAAACCGACCGGGGAATGAAGGCAGGCACAGGTCGGGGGTGATCGGGCGGGGAGCCCTTCGGGTTACTGCGCCGGGCTTCGGATGATCACGCCCCGGCCCCCGGTGCCCTCCGTGCGGGCGGGACCCTCCGGCGTCACGGGGCCGGGGGGCGGTGTTGATCCAGCAGTATCGAGGCGCCTGGGTGGCACCGGAATGTCCTGGCGGCCGGCGATCGGAATCTCGTAGACCATCTCTCGGTTGGCCGGCCCCCTGAGCGGGAACACCACGCGGCTCCCCGCCAGGTTCAGCTCGTTCTCCGCAAGCGCGAAGTAGACGAACCCGCTCACCGACGTGCCTGCGTGAAGGGTAGTCTCGCGCAGCGCCCTCGCCTCGATGTCCTTCAGCCGGGCCTCGTTCCGGTAGGCCGGAACCGAGCCCCCGACGACCCCCGCCCCCAGACCCCACCAGCCGACCGGAATCCTCACGCGAGCAAAGGCATCATAGGTGGAGAGCGCGACCTCGGTCTGGCCACTGGGACGGATCAATTGGAAGTCCCGCGGATTCACCGTGACGTCCCCGGGGCTGGCGTTCTCGATGATCGCCCGCACCGGAAGCAGGCCCTTCTCGGCGAATTCCTCGCCCCCGTGGAAGGCCCCCCGGGTCCGCTCCACCGTGAAAAATGGGTCCACCGCGACGCGGACGCCTCCCTGTGTCTGCCGGAAGGCGTACGCCTCCATCGGCTCCATCGGGATCACCACGGGCGCACGCGCGCAGCCGGCCGCCAGGAGTGCCAGGAGCCAGAGCCCGCTGAGTCTTTTCATCCCTTGCAGACGCATGTTTCCCCGGCGCCTCTGGTTCTCGATCTCCGTCAGTTGCCCCATTCTATTCCCCACCCTGTCCGGCCGCAAGATCCGAAACACCGCGCCGATCCTCCTACAACGGCAGGAGGAGGCCCTTGTCCAGGTGTCGCACGACGGAAGCCACCCCGGCGGCTTTCGGATCGTGGGTGACCATGATGATCGTCTTGCCGAACTCCCGGTTCAGGCGGCTCAGGATCGTGAGGACCTCGTGCGCCGACTTGGCGTCGAGATCGCCGGTTGGCTCGTCGGCGAGCACCAGGGCGGGATCGGTCACCAGGGAACGGGCGATGGCGACCCGCTGCTCCTGCCCGCCGGACAGCTGCCGCGGGCGGTGATCCATCCGGTCGGCCAGCCCCACCAGGGCCAGGGCGGTCTCGGCGTGGGCCCGCCGCTCGGCCCGGCCGAGGTCGGTGAGCAGGAGAGGCAGCTCGACGTTCTCGACGGCCGTCAGGACGGGAATCAGGTTCAATGTCTGGAAGATGAAGCCGATCTGGTGGTTGCGCCACTCGGCGAGCTCGTCCTCGTCCAGTTCGGCGATGTCGGTCCCGCCGATGGCCACCTGCCCGGAGGTCGCCCGGTCGATCCCGGCGATGATGTTGAGCAATGTGGTCTTGCCCGACCCCGAGGGGCCCATCAGGGCGACGAACTCGCCCTCGGCCACGTCCAGGCTCACGTCGTCTAATGCCACAACTTCCGTGGTATTCCGCCGGAAGACCTTGAAGAGATGCTCGACCTGAACGATCTTCGGCGATCCCATCTCCGGATCAGCCTCGGTCCAAGACAAGGACACCCAGCGCTGGCGCTGGGTACCCGAACCGCCGAGGCGGGAATAGGCAATGTGGCGTCTTGGCGGTTCAAGTGCACTTTCCTGGCTCACCGCTTGATCCGCAGCCGCTGCCCGTCGCGCAGCGCCTCGACCCCGCGGACGATTACCGTCTCGCCGCCCTGGAGGCCCTCCAGGACCTCGACCTTCCCGTCCACTTCGGCGCCGATCTTCACGGGGCGCCCGGCGGCCTTCGAGCCGTTCGCCAGGTAGACGAGGCTCTGTCCCTCGCGGGTCAGGATCGCCTCTTTCGGGACGAGGACCTTCGGCGGCCCGGCGGGCGTGGCCCGCGGCGGCTCCAGGAACGTGACCTTGGCATTCATCTCCGGGCGGATGGCCTCGTCCGGGTCGAGGATCCGGACCTTCACCTGCAACGTCGCCTTCTGCCGGTTCGCCTCCGGCGACAGCTCCGTCAGGGAACCGCGGTAGGTGCGGTCCGGAAACGCGTCCGGAACGATGGTGGCCGGCTGGTTCAGGCGGACCTTACGGAATTCGTTCTGGCTCACGTCCACCTCCACGTCCAGCACCGTGAGGTTGGCCATGGAGAGGACCGCGGACTTGGCCCCCCGCCCGCCGATGAAGGAGGTCGTGACGATCTCGCCCGGCTCGACCAGTCGCTCCAGGATCGTCCCGGCGACCGGCGCCCGGATCAGCGTGTTATCCAGGTCAATCTGGGCCGCCCGCAGGGCCGCCTCGGCCTCGCGGACCTGCGCCCGAGCCAGGTCGATCTGCTCCTGGCGCGGCCCGATACGCGTCAGCTCGTAACTCTGCTCTGCCGCCTTCCGCTGGGCCAGCGCGACCTCGTGCCGGTTCTTGGCGCCGTCCAGCAGTTGGCGTGAGACCGCGCCCTCGGCGTACAGCCGCTGGAATCGATCCAGCTCCAGCGCGGCGTTGGCGACGTTGGAGTGGGCCTCCTCCAGGGTCGCGCGGGCCCGCTCGATCTCCTCGGGGCGAGAGCCGGCCTCCAGCTCCTTGAGCCTGGCCCGGGCCGCCAATAGCATCGCCTCGGCCCGGTCCACGGCCGCCAGGAACTCCCGCTGCTCGATCCGCAGGACTATCTGCCCCCGCTCGACCCTGTCGGCTTTTTCCACGCCGATCCACTCGACCCGGCCGGTGATCTTCGGCGCCAGCTCGATCTTGCGGTGCGGGACGATGTAGCCCCCGGCCGTGAGGACCGGCGTCGGCGCCCCGGGATCCAGTCGCTGCGCTACGGCCACCTCGACCTCCATCGGGTCCAGGTGGCCGCGCAGGAGGAAGGCGCCGGCTGCGAGCACCACGAGCAGTCCGCTGACCCCGTACCGCACCCACGAGCGGCGCCGGCGCGTGCCCTTCCTCTTCCGCTCCGGATCGATCCGCAGCGTCTGCAACGCGCTATCGAGGCTGTCCGGTGTCTCAGGCATGATGTGCTTGAATCCCTTTCCCGATCCCCGGGCCTGCTCTCCCTCTCGGCTCTCCGCTCTCCGCTCCCCAAGGGGCTCTCAGCTCTCGGCTTTTCGCTCG
>JACPAT010000037.1 GCA_016180655.1 Candidatus Methylomirabilota bacterium
TCCCACATCCTGTTGACCTCCATGTACTTGGGCGGGAACTTCCCCTCGTATTCCATGAACTGGGTGATGGGGTAGCGAATGCCGCCCTTGTGAGTACCGCGCAGACCTTCCAGCACCTCCTCGATCTTGCTGAAGGGGATCGAGAAGGCCATCTCGTGATCCTGGGTCTGGCCGAAGATCCGGTCGCCGCTGCAGGGGAGGATGACCTGGCACTCGTCGGTCTTCAACGTGGTCACGATGATTTCCGAGCAGTCGATCCGCCCCCCGAAGGATGAGGTGAGCTTGCCCCCGCGCTTCCACAGGGCCGCCTGCACCAGGCGCATCACCTGCGCCGGGTTCGCGTAGATGCAGATCAGGTCCGGCTCAAAATCGCATCGGTCCAGGGGCGCCGCCACCAGGGCCTGGTATTGATTGTAGCCGAACTTGTCCACGGCCGCCTCGGAGCGGGCGCCGGCCTCGGCCGTCTCGGTGTAACTCCCCTCGCAGAGGTTGCCATCTCGGTAGAACTTCAGTTCCTTGTCGAACCCCAGGGCGGTGATCCCTAGGGAGCAGATGCTATCTTCCCGCGTGAGGGCGATGGTCCAGCCGTATCGGCGAACCATGTCAATGGTCTGGCAGTTGGCGAAACCCTTCTTGAAGTCCCGCGATGGCCGTTTGGCCTTTTCAGGGAGGGGCTCGCCAAGGCGGAACATCCGGACGGCGACCGGGAAGGTCTGTGGGCGGATGTAGGTGTTCAACTCTTCGTTGACTTTCTTGAGATCGATCACGGGGGTCCCCCTCCTCCCATTGGGATGAAACTGAAAGCGGAGTCTGCTCCGTTGAGACGATTCATTATGCACGGGGGGGCTGCCACCGTCAATCGCCGTCTGCCTAGAGTGTGACCGGTCCTGCGTGATGGCGGGGCCTGTGCTGGCTGTTGGAAGCCAGGAAGGAAGGGGAAGGGGAGAAAGTAAAAACCACATAAAATGAGAGGTTTTTCGTCCATTTTCCTTGACAACATCTCGCCGAGTCGAAGAATATCTCTTTCATTGAAGAGTTATCAACGATGGCAAAGGAAATGGTTCACACCATCAGATCAGAGAGGATATGGCCACGAACCTTCTCGTCCCATGTCGAGGCGGGTAGGAGAGGCTTTGCGAAGCAACTGGCTTCCGGGTGAAAACAATGCTTGGGCTGGACGCGGACGGGTGAAGCGCGCCGAGACGATGTAGGCACCCCGCCATGGAGTTCTCCTCTTTTCTCCTCTTCTTCTTCAACGGCCTGACCTTCGGGATGGTCCTCTTCTTGGTTGCCTCGGGCCTTTCGCTGATCTTCGGGGTCCTGGGGGTCCTGAATTTTGCCCACGGGACCTTCTATATGCTCGGGGCCTATCTGGCCTATCATGGTATCCGTCTCTTCGGGGATTTCTGGTTGGCGCTCCTCCTGGCCCCCCTCCTCGTTGCCGCCTTCGGTGCGGGCTTCGAGATTCTGCTGCTTCGACCTGTCTACCGGAGGCCCGTCCCCTATCAGCTTCTGCTCACCTTCGGCGTCATCCTGGTGGTCACTGACCTGGTGAAGATGATCTGGGGGATGGGCTATTATTCGATTGCCTATCCTCCTGTTTTGTCAGGCTCCATCCAGATCCTCGGGCGCGGATACCCGAGATACAACCTGTTCATCATCGCCTCAGGCCTGCTTGTCGCCTTCTGTCTCTGGCTGTTCCTTCAGAAGACCCGGTACGGAACGCTGGTCAGGGCGTCCGCTTCCAATCGCAAGATGGCAGGAGCGCTGGGGATCAATGTTCCCAGGCTGTTCACGGTCGTCTTCGCCCTGGGCTCGTGGCTGGGCGGCCTCGGTGGGGTGCTGGCCAGCCCGTTGATCTCCCTGTCGCTGGATATGTCGGTCAGGATCATCGTCGAGGCGTTTGCCGTGGTGGTGATCGGCGGCCTGGGAAGCTGGCCGGGGGCCGTCCTGGGCTCCATCCTGATCGGCCAGCTCGAAGCCTTCGGCATCCTCTTCATCCCGCGCTTTCACATGGCCTTCATCTTCCTGCTCATGGCCGTCGTGCTCATCGTCCGCCCCAGGGGTCTCTTGGGGGCGGAGCGAGAGCCGGCCGGCGGCAGGGGCGAGGGGAAGGGCGCAGGGACGGCCCTTCGGCCGCGACCGACGTCACCGGCCATCGGATTCGTCGCGGCCCTGGCCCTGTCGAGCCTGCCATTCCTGCTCCCCCCGTTCTACGTCTTGCTCGCCACGGAGACCTTGATCCTTGCCCTCTTCGCGTCGAGCTTCAACCTCCTCTTCGGCTATACCGGCCTCCTCTCCTTCGGCCACGCCGCGTACTTCGGCATCGGCGCCTATGCGGCGGGGCTGCTCTTGAGGGACCTCGGGTTCTCCATCGTGGTCGCCATTCCAATCGGCGCCGCTCTGGCGGCCCTGGCCGCCCTGGTCATCGGCTTCTTCTGTGTCAGATCGGACGAGATCTACTTCGCCATGCTCACGCTGGCCTTCGCCCAGATCCTGCACTCCATCGTCTGGCACTGGAACGAGGTCACCGGCGGCAGCGACGGGTTGGACATGATCCCTCGGGCAACGATGAAGTTCCTGGGCCTCACGCTCAACCTCGGGTCGATCAGCGGCTTCTACTACTTCACGCTCTGCCTCGTGACCGGCGCCCTCGCCATCCTCTGGGTCGTCCTCCAGTCGCCCTTCGGCCTCGCCCTCCAGGGCATCCGGGAGAGTCCCGTCAGGGGCGAGTTCGTCGGGGTTCGCGTGGCCCGCTATCGCCTGGCCGCCTTCGTGATCTCCGGAGCGTTCTCAGGGCTGGCGGGCGCCCTCTTCGCCCCGTTTGAACGCGCGGTGACGCCCGAGGCGATGTACTGGACCACCTCGGCGGATCCGGTCCTGATGAGCCTCCTCGGGGGGGCCCGCGTCTTCCTGGGACCGGCGGTGGGGGCGGGGGTCTTCCTCTTCATCAAGGACATCATCTCCGCCTATACCCAGTTCTGGATGCTCTCGCTCGGAACGGCGTTGATTCTCCTGGTGCTCTTCCTGCCAGGCGGCCTCGCCGGCTTCGCCTGGCAGGTGTTCAACGGCGAACGGAAGCAGACAAGGGGCGAAGGCCTCGTCTCGGCCGGCGCCCTGAGCGAAAGGAGGTAAAGGGAGATGGCCGCAGACAACGATCGAGAAGGATTGCAGGGATACTCCCGAAGGACGTTTGTGAAGGCCCTGGCCGGGACGGGTCTGGGAAGCCTCGGTGGACCCTACGTTCTCCGGCACCTCTCCGCGGCCGAAAAAGGACCGATCAAGATCGGGGGGATCGCGTCGCTCTCCGGCGTGGTGAGCGCTTGGGGGAAGGTGACCCAGCAGGGGCTGGTGATGGCGGTCGAGGATATCAACCAGGCCGGGGGAATCCTGGGGCGGAAGGTGGAGTACCAGATGGAGGACGATGAGTCGAAGCCCGCCGAAGGGGCGAGGAAGGCCCGGCGGCTTGCCCTGGACTGGGGCGCTAACGTGCTGGTCGGCATCAACCACAGTGGCGTGGCTGTCCAGGTCTGCGCGCTCCTGCCCGAGCTCAAGACGATCCTCATCATCCCCTGCGCCTCCGTGCCCTCGGTCACCAATGAGAAGTTCACGAAATACACCTTTCGGACCAAGCCGAACTCCTACCAGTTGGCCGCGGCCGGGGCCTACCGGATGAGGGACATGCCCTGGAAGAAGTGGACGGTCATCGGCCCCGATTACAGCTATGGCCACGAATCCTGGGACGCGTTCGCCCTCCACCTGAAGAAGGTGAAGCCCGACATGCAGATCCTGGAGGTTCAGGCCTGGCCGAAGTTCGGGGCGGGCGATTACGCCAGCCACATCCTCAAGATCCTGGATGCCAAGCCCGACGCTGTGTACTGCCCCCTGTGGGGAGGCGACATGATCAACTTCGTCAAGCAGGCCGTCCAGCACAACTTCTTCGAGAAGGTCGCGCTGGCAACCGAGGCCGGACTGTCCACCGATATCTTCTATGCCCTGGGGAAGACCATTCCCGAGGGCCTCTGGTCGGCCTCCCACGGGTATTGGTTCGAGCATCCCAACACCCAAAAGAATCGCGACTTCGTCAGCCGGTTCGTGAAGCGGTGGGGGGAGTATCCCCATGTGACGGCGCACGACACGTACGTCGCCGTCCAGGCCTACAAGCAGGGGGTGGAGAAGGCGAGGACGACGGATATCGACGCGGTGGTCGCTGCCATGGAAGGGCTCGAGATCGAAACCCCCGCCTACAAATCGGTCATCCGGAAGGAGGACCACCAGGCGATCCGGGATGTCCCCTGGGGCGTGACGAAGAAGACCGACAAGTTGCCCTTCGGCGTCCATCTGGCGGAGATCAAGGATACGCCTGGACATCTCGTCGCCCAACCCCTGGAGGAGGTTCTGAATCTCCGGATGAAGGGCTAGCCGCACAGACTCCACCCTCCTGAGGCACCCTCGCCCTGGACGCATCTTCCCCGCGCGAGGTGCGGGCCGGTTCCCCCCGCGCCTCGCGCGGGACAGGGCACGCATGCGAGGGCTGTCTCCCCCCCTTTTTCATCGCAGCCCACATCCAATCGCGAGCGACCGCAGTTTCAACTTCGCAATTGACCAGCCCAGCGAGGCTGTGGTCTATTTGGTTTCGAGGAGCGTTGCTTTCCCGCGGTGACGATGGGGCCCGGGAGCGTGACACGCGCATGGAACTGACGCCGCGTTCGGAGCTGGAAAGCCGGATCGCTCGCCTCCAGGCGAGGCTGGTGGCGGCCAGGGACGCCGAAGCGGTCTTCATTTTTCAGGCGGCAGACCTGTTCTATTTCACCGGCACGACACAGGATGCCTGGCTGGTGATCGGACGAGAGGGGCCGCCGCTCTTGCTCGTGCGCCGAAGCCTGGAGCGGGCCCGGGCCGAGTCGGCCCTCGAGCACATTCTCCCCCTGGAGAATCCCCGGGAGATCCCCAGGCTTCTGGCGGGGCACGGCCTGGGCGGCCTGAAGCGCGTCGGCCTGGAATTCGACGTCCTGCCCGTCCAGCAGTACGCGCGGGTCGGACGACTGTTCCCGACGATGCAGTTCGTGGATGCCTCGGCGCTGATCCGGGAAGTCCGGATGGTCAAGTCGCCCTACGAAATCGCCTGCATCCGGAGGGCGGCGGCCATCCAGGATCGCATGGCGGCGAAACTGCGGGATGTCGTCAGGCCTGGAATGACGGAGCTTGCACTGGCCGCGGAGATCGAGGCGGAGGCGCGCCGCCACGGGCACCAGGGAATCATCCGGACGCGCCGCTTCAACATGGAGTGTTTCTTCGGCCACCTGTTGAGCGGGGAGAATGGCGCAATCCCGTCCTGGATGGAGACCCCGACGGGGGGGACCGGGCTGTCGCCCGCGGTCGGGAACGGGGTGGGCAGGCGGCGCATCCAACCGCACGAGCCCATTCTCCTGGACTACGCCGGAGCGTGCGACGGCTATCACGCGGACCAGTCGCGGCTGTTTTCGCTGGGAGCGCTTCCCGACGATCTGGTGAAGGCCCACCAGGCCTGCCTGGACATCCTGGCGGAAGTCCTGGCCAACCTGCGCCCCGGTGCCAAGGCGGGCGAAGTCTTCGCCCGGGCGGTGGCACTGGCGGAGCGGTTGGGCTACGCCGACCGGTTCATGAACACGGGCCCCGCCCAGGTCAGTTTCGTAGGCCATGGGGTCGGGGTGGAGCTGGACGAGATCCCGTACCTGGCTGCCGGCACGAATCTGACCATCGAGGCGGGAATGACCCTGGCCGTGGAACCGAAGATCGTCTTCCCCGGTCGGGGGATCGTCGGCGTGGAAGACACGGTCCTCGTGACCACCGGTGACCCGGAGTTCCTGACGGTCACGCCAAGAGAGCTTGTCGTCCTCTGATCGGAATCCTCCCAGCCCCGGATTATTCGCGAGCATGTTCGCGAATAATCCGGGGAATGACCAAATCCCAATCCGCCGCGGGCGGAATGACCAATGGCGGATGGGATTTCCGGGAAGCCCCTTTCGTGAATAATGCGGGCTAACATTCTCGCTCGCCCGGCGCGGGCTACGGTTCCAGGCGGGGACCCTTCGCCCCGACGAGTTCGCCGGTCATGCTCTCTGCCAAGGCGTGGAGGCGGGCGCGAGCGTCCCCATCGCTTCTCTGGGCCGTCAAGCCTTCGGCGATGCGGACGCTCTGATATACTACCTCCCGGTCACCCAGGGCGGCGAACGCCTCGGCCGTGCGGAGCACCCCCTCGAGGGACCCCTGGTCGCGAGCGCGGAACAGGGCGGCCAGGTAGAGCCGGCGGGCCTTCCCCGCAGGGGCCTGGCGGCTCCCCACGACGTTCCCGATCCGCAGCGTCGCATCGCCGACCGCGAGCATGCCTTCCCAGTGCCGGCTTCTGAGCGCCTCGCCGTAGGCCTCGTGCCAGGCCCGCTCGGCGGCGCTAACGTCTTTCCGGGCCAGCGCGTCATCCACTCTCCGAAGCGGGGCGATCCACGGGGACTCGGCGGTGTCGGCCCCCTCCGGGGCTTTCTGCCGGATCTGCATGCCGTGACCGTCCCATCGCCCGGCCGCCCCGTCGGATGGGTTCAGGGCTGCTGTTCTCTGGTACTCGAATCGGACCCTCTCGGCAGTGATTCCACCCACGAATCCCAGGCCAAGAAGGAAAATGCCGAGTCCACCGCCAACGACCCCACAGCGCCACCCCTGATACATCTTCGCCCTCCTTCTTCTCCCCCGCGCCATCCAGGCGCGGTCCCCTCAAGGAACCCTCCGGGAAGGGAAGGTCCCGCGCTTCAGGTGGTACGGGGAATGACGGCGGCGCGCTCGCCGCCAGAGAATCCCCGTGGCCAGCAGGCCGAGGCCCAGGCCGAGGAAGAGGGAGAACACGGTAAGGGATTGAATCACCAGCCCCCCCCAGATGGTCGATCCGACATCCCCCATGACTCCTCCATGACTCCTCCCAGACAGAGCCCAACCCGATGACCGCACAAAGCATCCCGTATGCCAGAACGCCCCGCGTCGGCCATTCCCCCCAAGTGCACGTTGTTGCAAGCTCTTCCGCCGCGCGGAGGGTGAGCCCGGCCCCCACATCTGCTCCTCCCCTGGAGGGGATCAGATACAGGCTGTATCTGCGAGCGGACAGCCCAGGGGGGGTATCGCGAGAGGAGACTAGGCTCCGCTTCCCCGAACGCTTGAACGATAGGAGGACATGCGCTAGGCTTCGCACCAGGGAGGAGGGGCCTTCAGGAGGTGGGCGTCGAGTTTCCCTCGTATCGAAAGGGGACCCTGGGGACGCCGACCCGGGGGGGGATGGAGGGGTGAGCCCGGCGAGTCCGGTTGAAGTGCAACGGGGACACGGAGACCCTCGAGATCTGGAGAGCTGCCATGCGGATTCGTGACGTCAGGACCATCCCGCTGGAATATCCTTTGCCGCATCCCGTCTTCGATGCCAACTACATCATGGCGGTGAAGCCGGCGCTGCTGGTCGAGGTGGAGACCGACGACGGCCTGATCGGCCTGGGCGAGGCGGCCCATTTCGGCGGTCCGCTCCGCTCGACACAGGTGGTCATCGAGGGCGAGCTGCGCGAGCACCTGGTGGGCGAGGACCCGCGGGAGATCGAGCGGCTCTGGGAGCAGATGCACCAGCGGGCCTACAAGCATGCGCGGGGCGGGCTCCTCATCGCGGCCATGAGCGGCATTGACATCGCCCTCTGGGACCTGCGCGGGAAGATGAGCGGGATGCCCCTCTGGCGGCTGCTGGGCGGGTACCGGCGCCGCGTGCCGGCCTATGCCACGGGCGGGTTCTATGCCGAGGGGAAGGGGATCCGGGAGCTCTGCGACGAAATGCGGGCGTACGGCCGGCATGGGTTCCGCGCCGTGAAGATGAAGGTCGGCCGCAACAGCGACATCGAGGGAAGCCCCCTGCGGGCCATGGCGCACCGGGGGGTCTGCGAGGTGTCGCTGGCGGAGGACTTGGCCCGGGTCCGCGCGGTCCGGGAAGCGATCGGGCCGGGAATCCGCCTGATGATCGACGCCAATGGTGCCTGGGACGTCCCCACGGCCGTGAAGATGGGCCGGGCGCTGGAGCCCCTGGACCTCTACTGGTTCGAGGAGCCGGTGTGCCCGGATGATGTGGCGGGCAGCAGGGAGGTGGCCGCCAAGGTGACCATCCCCGTGGCCGGCTACGAGACGTGCAGCTACGGCCGGGTGAGCTTCCGGGACTACATCGCCGCCAGGGCGATCCACTTCGTCCAGCCCGACGTGGCGTGGTCCGGGGGCCTGACGGAGGGCCTGAAGATCGCCCACCTGGCCCAGGCGTGGAACCTGCCGCTGGCCCCGCACATCCATGGGTCCGCCGTGGCCGTGGCGGCGGCCGCGCACCTCCTGGGCGCCGTCCCCAACGCCAGCCTGGCCGAGATGATCTTTCCGGCCCATCCGCTGATGGCCGACCTGGCGCGCCAGCCGCTCCTGGTGGACGCGACCGGTCACCTCGAGCTGTCCGACCGGCCGGGCCTGGGCGTCGAGCTCGACTCTCGGGTCGTGGCGAAGTACCGGGTGGA
>JACPAT010000038.1 GCA_016180655.1 Candidatus Methylomirabilota bacterium
CTACCAGCGGATGCTGGCCAAGATCCCTCTGGGCCGCGCCGGCGAGGTGCAGGACGTGGTGGGCGCGGCGATCTATCTGGCCTCTCCGGCCTCGGACCTTGTCACCGGTCACCTCCTGATGGTGGATGGCGGCTGGACCGCTCAGTGACCTCATGCCGCGCTGCCCCCCCGAATCCCGCAAGTAGCTGACGGCGTCTTTCGGGCGGAGAAACGGAGATGAGTTTGGAGATCGGACTGCGCGGGCGCGCCACCATGCGGGTCACCCCCGACAAGACCGCCGAGGCCTGGGGCAGCGGCGACGTCCCGGTCTTCGGAACGCCCAGCCTGGTGGCCCTGCTGGAGACGGCCGCGGTGAACGCCGTGGCCGGATGTCTGGCCCCGGGCGAGACCACGCTGGGGACGTGGCTGGACGTGTCGCACCTCGCCGCCACCCCCGTCGCTGTTGAAGTATCTGCCGAGGCCGAACTGATGGCGATCGAGGGGCGGAAACTGACCTTCACCGTGGTCGCCCACGACCCGCGGAACAAGATCGGCGAGTGCCGGCACGACCGGATGATCGTGTCCCGCGAACGGTTTCTGGCGAAGGTCCAGGGGAAATAGTGCCCCGGACAAGCGAGGACGCCAGCCATCGGCGTGGGGGGTGACGCCTTCGTGGGAGCGACCTGGAGCGAGCTCTTGCCCCTGTACGAGCGGGACCCGGAGACGAAGATGCTGGCGCTCTTCGGAGAGATCGGGACGACCAACGAGGAGGACGCGGCCGCCCTCATCAAGTCGGGAGGATTCACCAAGCCGGTCATAGCGTATGTGTCCGGCCGCTACGCTCGACCCGGGATGCGCTTCGGCCACGCCGCCCACCGCATCCTGGACACTCTCCTTGACAAATCGTGAAAGAGCGCGCGGTAATTCAGCATGGCGCGAACCATATCGTTTCGTATTGTCAATTTGGGGTCATGTCAATTTGGGGTCAGGCTTTGATAATTTGCTATTATGCCGTTTAGCAAATTACCAAAGCCTGACCCCATCTGCTGACCCCCTGCGCCGGTACTGGCTAGTTGCTCAGCTTGAACTGTCGCTGATTCTGCCCCCATGCATATTCTGACGGTCTGATCCCGGCCACATTCCGGAGCTATCCGCGGTTAGCGCTGGTGCCCTTGTGGTTCACTGCACCCGCTTTGGCCACATGGCCATCCAGCGGCCGGCCGACGAGATCCCGGGCAAGCTTCGCGCACTCGATGAGCTTTTCCAGGTTCACGCCGTTCTCGATTCCCATCTCGTGCAGCATTCAGACTCGGCTTCTGGCCAACCAGTCGATCTTCAGGAGCCTAGCGAGCTCCAGAGGTTGAAAATCAGGGACGCCCGTGATGAGTCTGGCCCCTCGCTCGATGGCCAAGGCGGCGGCAAAGGAATCGGCATAGGGGATGGGGAATCGCGCATTCAGGGAAGCTGCCTGAAAGACCAGTTGATTCTCCACAGAAACAACCACGACGGGCGCGAGACGAAACCGTTCGAGGGTTTGGCGGGCATTGGATTCGTCCGAGACTTTGGCGATGCGGTAGTAGACTTCGCCCAGATTGATGACACTCATGATGAGCTGGTGCCTGCCCCGCCTGGCGGAGAGAAGAAGGCGCCGCATCTCACTGGCAGCCTCTCCCTCACCTCGTAACCATGCCAGGGCAGCCCACGCATCGAGCAGTCTAATCACCGCTTTCAATCTCTTTTCGGTGCTCCGACTCCAAATCCTCGAGGACTGACGTTCCCTTCAGGCTCCCTTCAAGCCCCAGCCAGGCGTCATCCCCCAAAGGCTTCAAGAGGTATTATACGCCAGGCTGTCCCCCTTCGGCTGTTCAACGCCGAACAGCCGAATCCGCCCCAGGCGGAAACACTCGAACGTTTCTAGATCCAACCCTCGTCGCCGGGGAACACGCTCAGATGCCGGACGCCCTGCCGCGGGACGGCCATCCAGGGCGCGACCGTCTCTTTCCAGCGGAGGTAATGTGGAGTCTCCTGATGACTCGCGAAATCCTCTTTCCGGCGATAGACCTCGTACAGGAAAAGCTGTGCCGGGTCCGCCTCGGCCCGCAGGACATCGAAGCGAACGTTGCCCGGCTCCAGCCGGCTCTGCCGGGCGTTCTCGAGCGTCGCCTGGATGAAGGATTCTGCGTGCTCGGGTGCGACGTGGACGGTGACGCACACGATGTACACGGGTCTTTCCTCCAGCCTCGGAAGGCCGTCAGCCCTCAGCCGAGGGAAGATATCGAACCGCCAGGGCGCCTCGGTGAATGAGTGGATTCGTGGATCTGTGGATTGGGAATACGCTCTTGGCGCCCGTGGCGTCTTGACGGTTCAAGGTCTGGGCTGATGGCTGACGGCTGCTTTCACGGCTTCAGGGACATGCTCAATCCCTCGATCCGCTCGTCCGGCCGCGCGGTCCACTGGAGTTTTCGGCTGACCCCGTAGTTGTCAATCTGCTGGTACAGGGGGATCGCCGGCGGGTCATCCAGAAAGAACCGGCTGGCCTTGGAGTACATCTGCAGCCGCTTCTTGGGATCCATGTTGGTCTGGGCCTCATCCAGCAGGGCGTTGAAGTCGGGGCTCCAGTAGTTCGCCAGCAATTGACCCGTCCGGAACATCGGCGTCAGCGTATAGTCGGCATCCCAGGTGGTGTTCCCCCAGCCGATGAGCCACATGGGGGCGCCGCCGTGGCGATAGGCGACGTTGTTCATGTACGTGGTCCACTCGTAGATCTTCACCTGGGTCCGGATGCCCGCCTGCGTGAGCTGTCCCCCGACCGCCTCGGCCACCTCCTTGTCCTTGGGGTAGCGGCCATTGGGCGAGTTCAGCACCAGGTCAATGCCGTTGGGATACCCGGCCTCGGCCAGGAGCTTCTTGGCTTTGGCGGGGTCGTGGGGGAACGGCTTGATCTTGGGATCGTAGCCGAAGTGCTTTGACGTCAACGGCGTTGCGGTCCGGATGCCCTGCCCCTCCAGCACGTTCTTGATAATCGAGTCCACGTCCACCGCATGGTTGATCGCCTGGCGCACCTTGGGGTTGGCCACCGGGCTCTGGACGGGCTTGGTGCAGTCCCACGAGCCCTGAATGAGCTCGCATTGTACAGTGTAGATCGGGATGAAGATCGTCCGCACGCTCGGCGCGGATGACACCGTCACCTTGGGGTGGTTCTTGATCTCCTTCACCAGGTGCGGCGGGACGTTGGTCGCCAGGTCTACTTCTCCCGTCTGCAATGCGGACATGCGGGTCGCTTCCTCGGGGATCGGCCTGAAGATCAGGGTCTTGATCTTCGGGGCACCCCCCCAGAACTGCTCGTTGGCCTCCAGCTCAATCTGGTCATCCTTCACCCATTTGACGAACTTGAACGGTCCCGTCCCCACGGGGTTCCGCGCCAGGAAGGCCTTGTCGTGTTCCTTGAAGTACTTCGGCGGGACCAAGGCCCCCCGCAGCGTCAACTGGGCGTCCAGGGTGGGAAAGGGCTTCTTGGTGATGATGTGAATGGTGAATTTATCCTTCACGTCCACCCGGTCGATCGTCCGCAGCGCGGTCATGCGCAGGTTCAGCGCCGGATTGGCCAGCCGTTCCAGACTGAACTTGGCCACCTCGGCGTCGAACTCCTCCCCGTTGTGGAACTTCACCCCCTGGCGCAGCTTGAACTCCCAGGTGGTCGCATTGATGAGCTTGTACGAGGTGGCCAGCCAGGGCGTGATCTTCAGATTCTTGTCCCGCACCAGCAGGGTGTCGTACAGGTTCAGCAGCACGTTGTAGGCCGGTGTCTCCTCGTGGTCGTGGGGATCCAGCGTCGTGGGGTCCACTCCCTGCGCCACCACCACCTTGCCGCTGGGTGCCGCCCACGCTCCCGGGGCCAGCAGGACGAGCAGAACCGCACCCCAGACCCATCCCTTCCCATGTCGCATCGCTCCCCTCCTTCTTTTTTGGCCTTCAGACTTGCAACCGCGGATCCAGCACGTCCCGGAGCCAGTCCCCCAGCAGGTTGATCCCCAGGACGGTCAGCATGATGCACACCCCCGGGAACGTGGCGAGCCACCAGGCCGTGGACAGGTAGGCCCGCCCATCGGCCAGCATCCCTCCCCACGTCGGCGTCGGCGGCTGGATCCCCAGCCCCAGGAACGACAGGGCCGACTCCAGGATGATCATCCGCGCCACCTCCAGCGTGGCGATGACGATGACCGGCGTGAGCACGTTGGGGAGCAGGTGGCGGAAGATGATGCGCCTGCTCCCACCGCCCAGCGCCTGCGCCGCGGCCACGAACTCCCGCGTGCGAAGCGTCAGCACCTCCGCCCGCACCACCCGCGCGTAGGAGACCCACCCGGTGATCCCCAGGACGAAGATGATGTTCCGCAGGCTCGGCCCCAGGACCGCGATCACCGCCAGGGCCAGCAGGATGAAAGGCATGGCCAGCATGGTGTCGGTCAGGCGCATGCACAGGTCATCCACGCGTCCTCCCCGGTAGCCCGCTACCAGGCCGAGGAGTGTCCCCAGGGTTCCCGCCACCGCCACGGCCGATAGCCCAATAATGAGGGAGATGCGCGTCCCGAAGATGATCCGGCTCAGGATGTCCCGCCCCAGGTGGTCCGTCCCCAGGAGGTTCAGCCCCGCCTCGGGCGCTGCCCAGCCCGGCGGCTTCAGCCGGCGCGTGATCTCCTGGGCGGTCGGATCGTAGGGCGCGATCACGGGCGCCAGGACGGCCGAGGCGACCACCGCCAGGAGGACCAGGAGACCGCCCAGCGCCGCTTTGTTGCGCACCAGTTCCCGCAGGACGCGCCGGAGGTCCTGCCGCCGCTCGCCCGCCTGGTTCATATCCAGCGCGATGGCGCGGCCGTCACTCATGAAGGCAGGTTTCCTGGTTCAATGTTCGAGGTTCGAAGTTCAAGAACCCTGAACCGCAGCACCTCGAACCGCACCACTGTCTTCACTTGTAGGCCACCCGCGGGTCCACATAGGTGTAGAGGATATCCACCAGGAAGTTGATGAGGACGAAGATCGAGGCCAGGGTGAAGACGGCGGCCTGGACCACCGGGTAATCGCGGTTGGCAATGGCCTGCACCGCCAGCCGTCCCACGCCGGGCCAGGCGAAGATGGTCTCCGTGATCACGGCGCCACCGAGCAGCGTTCCCAGGTCCAGGCCGATCACCGTGATGACCGGGATGGCCGCATTCTTCAGGCCATGCTTCAGGATGACGCGGACCTCGCTCAGCCCCTTGGCCCGCGCGGTCCGGACGTATTCCTGACCCAGGACCTCCAGCATGCCGGACCGGGTGAGGCGCGCGATCCGCGCCATGGAGAACGCCCCCAGCGTCACGGCCGGCAGGATCAGGTGCCGCAGCGAGCCGGTCCCGAAGGCGGGCAGCATATTCAACCGGACCGCGAAGAGCAGGATGAGCATGATCCCCAGCCAGTACACCGGCATGGACTGGCCCAGGAGTGCCATGACCATCCCGGCGTGATCCACGCTCGAGTTGCGCCGGACGGCCGACAGGATCCCCACGGGCACGGCCACACAGACCGCCAGCCCCATGGCCGCCAGGGTCAGCTCGACGGTGGCCGGCATGCGCTCCAGGACCAAGCCCAGGGCCGGCTGCTGGTGGCGGAACGATAGGCCGAAATCCCCCAGGATGGCACCTTTCAGAAAGCGTCCGTACTGGGTGTCCGCCAGGAACCGCCAGGGGGGATGCAGGTAGTTCCACGGAGGCCACCGGAGGAAGAGGGGATCGTTGAACCCCATGATCTTCCGGAAATTCTCGATGTCCTCCTGGGTGGCATCTGGCGGCATCAGCAGGATCGCCGGATCCCCGGTCAGGTGCAGGAGGATGAAGACGATGAGCGAGATCCCGAACAGGACCAGGAGGGATTGCCAGAAGCGACGGGTCAGGTAGCGCGTCATATGAGAGGCGAGCGCTGCGGGGTACGCAATGCGCCGGCGCCGCGTGGAGGGCTCCAGGCGCCGGGCCCGGCCTGTTATCGCAAGGACATCGTCATGCCTGCCTCGATGGCATGCCCTATCTAGACCGAAACTCCCGGCCGCGTCAAGGGGAATCCCGATGGGCAGGAATGGCACTTGACCCGCACCCTCCAGCGTGTTAGAGGGGATGGCGATCGCATACCCTGTCCGCCTCCGGAAGGAGCACCCATGAGGACTTCTACCACAACGGTCATGACCACCGAAGAGATCATGCGGGTCGCCCTGGATCTGTCCGGGTTGCGGGACATCCCCGCGGACTCCGGGGTGCACGTGCGGGGCGACGGCATTCGCCGGGTCCTGGCCACCATTGACTGCGATGTGGCCGACCTGCTGCTGGCGCGGGAACTCCGCTGCGACGCCGTGCTCTCCCATCATCCCGAGGGGACGGCCTCGCTCCACGGCTGGACCTTGATCGCCCGTCAGGTCGAGCAGATGGTGGAGTGCGGGGTCCCCGTGGCCAAGGCCGAGGCCGCCATTCAACGGCGCATGCACTCGGTGGAGCTGAACAGCCACGTCCGGAACTACGGCCGGGTAGCGCAAGCCGCGCAACTGCTGAAGCTGCCCTTTCTCAATGTGCACCTTCCCTGCGACGTCATCAGCCGCCGTCTCATTACCGAGAAGATGGACCCCTTCCGGCGACCGGACAGCCACGCGACGGTGGCCGACGTCATCGCGGCGCTTCAGGAATTCCCGGAGCAGAAGCTGGCGGCCACGGAACCCAGGGTGCGCCTCGGTGCGCCGGATCGCCCCGCCGGGCGCGTGGCGGTGGCCATGGCCGGCTATACCAACGGCGGCGTGGAGGTGCTCAAGGCCTACTTCGAGGCCGGCGTCGGCACCGTCCTCATGATGCACTTCCCCGAGGCAGATCTACGAGAGGCGCGGGAGCAGAAGCTGGCAGGCAACCTGATCATCACCGGCCACATGGCCAGCGACTCCATCGGCATCAACGTCTACCTTGACGAGCTGGAGCGGCGCGGCATGGAGGTGATCCGGGCGGGCGGCATCATTGTCCCCCGGTAGTGGAGGGACGCGGGATTGAAGCCGCCCATCCCGGGGACCCCGCGGGATCCCGCCCGTCTCATCCGGTGGGGCCGGATACTGGCCATCCTGGTCCCCCTCATCCTGTACGCGGGCAGCCTGGCCAACGACTTCCTGATTGATGACGAGATCATTATCACCTCTAATATCCGCCTCGCTCCCGGCCAGACGCCGCGGGAGATCTTTCGGCGGCCGGAGCAGTTCGCCGACTTCACCCTGCCGTACTATCGCCCCCTGACGAACCTCTCCTACTGGCTGGACGGCCGGCTCTGGGGCCGCCGCCCGGTCGGATTTCACCTCACCAACTGGCTGCTTCACTCGGCCAACACCCTCCTCACGTTCGAGTTCGCTTGGCGCCTGACGCGCGATCCCATCATCGGGCTGGTGACCGGCTTCCTCTTTGCCGCCCATCCGATCCACACCGAGTCCGTGGACCTGGTCCAGGGGCGAACGGATCTCCTGGCGACCCTCTTCACCCTGCTCAGCCTGCTGGCGCTGCGAGGGTGCGTCCTCGCCAACCGCACTGGACCGGCGCTGGCTGCGGGGGCGGCCAGCCTCCTGACGCTCATCGGGGCATTGCTGTCCAAGGAGATCGGAATCGTATGGCCCGTCCTCGCGGCCGGCCTGGCCTGGGCCGCCCCGGAGACCGGCCGGGAACGGCGAGGGCGATGGGGTGCCATCCTGGCGGGAGGAATCGCGGTCATCGCCGGATATCTCGCGGTCCGGCGCATCGTCCTCGGGGGGGTCCTGGGGGCCGACCTGGGCAGCCTGACCACGCCGCGCGTCGGGCTGGTCCCCGTCACGCTGGCGATCTACGTGCGGCTGCTCGTGTGGCCGTTCTCTTTCTCATTCATCCGGACGATCCCGGCGCCCCAGACCTTGACCGAGCCGCGCGTCCTGGGGGCCGCCCTCCTGGCGGCGGCGATGCTGGCCGGCCTGACCGCCCTGGCCCGGCGGAATCGCCCCGCGGCGCTGGGAATGGGATGGGCCCTGGTGAGCCTGCTCCCGGTGTTGAACCTGTTTGCCATCCCGGGATTCGTCATCGCGGAGCGGTACCTGTACCTGCCGTCCGTGGGGTTCGTCCTGCTTGTGGCGACGCTCGTTCGCAAGGCGTTCCTCGTCTGGCCTGTCCGGGCCGTCCAGGTTGCCCTTGTCGCCGCGCTGGCCGCCCTCCTCATCGCCTTCGCCGCGATGGTCCAGGTGCGGACCGCCGAGTGGGGGGATCCGGTCGGCGTCTACGAGGCCATGGCGGCGCGGTCGCCGACCTCCTTCTTCGTCCAGAGCAACCTGGGGCTGCAGTACCTGAAATGGGGCCGGGCGAGCGATGCCGTGGACGCCTTGCGGCGCGCCCGGGACCTGGAGCCGGACAATCCCGTGGCGTGGAACAACCTGGGGGTCGCGCTGGCGGGCAGCGGACGACTGGAGGAGGCCCGGCAGGCCTACCAGCGGGCCATTGGCGGGCAGCGGACGACTGGAGGAGGCCCGGCAGGCCTACCAGCGGGCCATTACCCTGCGTGGGGGATATGCCAAGGCGTACGAGAATCTGGCGGCGGTCCTGCTGGCCCTGAGAGATCGGGCGGGCGCGGAGGCGGCCTCGCGCGCGGCCCGGGAACTCACCCAGCGGACGCGATGATGGCGCCTGGAAAGCGGGAGGCGGAAAAGGCAGGCAGGGGCAAGGTCAGGGGGTGGGTTCCCGCAGGCGCGGGACGCTCACTCCACCACGACGTTCGTTGACGTGCGCAGGACACCGGGGACCGCCTGGATCTTCGAGACGACCGTGGTCCCCAGCGCGTTGACGTCCGGTGCCTCGATGAGGGCGATGGCGTCGTAGGCCCCCGTGACCGCGTGGGAGATGCGGACGCCGCTGATCTTGCCGATCTTCTTCGCCACGTCCTTCGCCTTGCCGACCGTGCACTCGATGAAGATGAATGCCAGGACAGGCATGATCAGTTCCTCCAGTGTCGCCGCCGAGCGATCAGGACCGGCGCCCGGCGTCAGAACGGCACAACCTGCTTGAACCCGGTTCCCTGGCACGCCGTGCACTGGCAGACGCCGTTGCCATGGCAGGCCGGGCACGGCGCCTCGACGGCGCTCTCCTCGTGTCGCATCCGCAGGATTCCCGAGCCGCCACAATTCGGGCAGCCGATCTTCTTGAGCCCCTGACACATGGGGCAATCCACCAGTCCGCCAACCATGCGCAACTCCTCTTCGGGACGTGCCGGATACCTGGCCGTCCCACCCGGGCCCGATGCCACACTCTGAGAATAGAGGCCCGGTGTATACCATCGATTGGCAGGTAGCGCAACAGAATAAGCGGGTCAGGCCTGACAAACTCAACAAAACGCGTTCAGATTGTCCCATTAGGTTTTGACCTGAGAGGGGCTCTTGGGCTAGAGTGTGCCGTCGTCCGCTCAACCACCAGGATCCCTCATTGCACGGGAGGCCACCATGCACCCTGCCATTACCTACATCCAGGATCGGCGCGACGCCTTCGTGGAGGAGTTGAAGGCCTTCCTCCGCATCCCCAGCGTCAGCACCAAGTCCGAACACAAAGGCGACGTCCAGAAGGCCGCCGAGTGGCTGGCCGGCGAGATGCGAAGGATCGGCCTGGAGCACATCCAGATCCTGCCGACCGCCGGCCACCCGGTCGTGTACGCCGACTGGCTGCACGCCCCCGGCAAGCCGACGGCCCTCATCTACGGCCACTATGACGTCCAGCCGCCCGAGCCCTTGGACCTCTGGATCACCGGACCCTTCGAGCCGACCATCCGGAGTGGTGAACTGTACGCCCGGGGTGCCGTGGACGACAAGGGACAGGTCTTCATGCACCTGAAGGCGCTGGAGGCGCACCTGAAGACCCAGGGTACCCTGCCCGTGAACGTGAAACTGCTCATCGAGGGCGAGGAGGAGATCGGGAGTCCCAACCTGGACGCCTTTGTCCTGAAGCACCTGGACCAGATCCGGGCCGACGTGGTCGTCATCTCCGACACCGCCATGATGGCCAAGGGGGTCCCCGGCATCACCCATGGCCTGCGCGGCCTGGTCTATTTCCAGATCGACGTGGAAGGCACCCAGAGCGACCTCCACTCTGGCAGCTTCGGCGGCTCCGTCGTCAACCCGGCCTTCGCCTTGGCCCAGATCCTGATCCAGCTCAAGGACAAAAACGGCCGGATCACGATTCCGGGCTTCTACGACGACGTCCGAAGGCTGTCGGGCGAAGAGCGCCGATCCCTGGCGCGACTCCCCTTCAGCGAGAGGAAGTTCCAGAAGGATCTCGCGGCCCCGGCGCTATTCGGCGAGAAGGGCTTCACCACGCTGGAACGTATCTGGGCCCGGCCCACCCTGGAGATCAACGGCCTGGTGAGCGGCTTCATCGGCGAGGGCGCCAAGACGGTGCTGCCGGGCCGGGCCATGGCCAAGGTCAGCATGCGACTGGTCCCCAACCAGGACCCGGCCAAGATCGCCCGCCTCTTCACCCGGCACGTGAAGCGCCTCTGTCCCAAGACCGTCCGGCTCATCGTGAGGGAGATCTCCGGTCGCGGCGCGCCCTGGTTGGCCCCCACCGATCATCCGGCCATGCAGGCCCTGGCGCGGGCCATCCAGAAGGGATTCGGGAAACAGCCCGTCTTCACCCGCACCGGCGGCACCATTCCGGTCGTCGCCACCTTCACCCGGCTCCTCAAGGTGCCCAGCCTGCTCATGGGCATCGGGCTGCCCGACGAGAACGCCCACGCCCCCAACGAGAAGCTGGACCTGGACAACCTCCACCACGGCATGCTCTCGGCAGCGCACCTCTGGCTGGAACTCGCCCAGACTCAGGTCAGATAGCTGCAGCCACCATACAAGGAAAGGTGAGGATGAGAAAAGAATATGACTTCTCGAAAGGCCGTCGGAACCCATACGCGAGTCAACTCAAGCGCCAGGTGACCATCCGGCTGGATGAGCAAACAATCGGATACTTCAAGTGTAGTGGGGGACGTTGTTGACCGAGTGGACTAACCCAGATGGGATTCAGGCTCGGCCCTCAGAGGCACCAGAAGGGGAGAACGCCACGGCAGGCGCGGCTCGATGCACCTGGGACGCGGCACCATATGATTGCTCTGGGGATTCTAGCAGGGCAGGATCATCCTCATCCTGGCGAATAGTCGCGCCAGGTCAGCATTTCGCCCTCCGGCATCTCGAAAGCCGTCAGCCGAGCGGGCAAGTAATTCCACTGGGTCAACAACGTCCCTCAATCCACACGTCCCCCAATCCAAATGGAATGCCTGCGTAAAACCAGTATCGAATCTTTCTCTCTCTCTGAAGTTCGTATTTCGGTCAAGGAAAATCCTCGGACTAGCAGGAGTGAGAACGCGGGATGGAAAACTTACTGACGCAGGCGGGGGTCCAGGGTGTCGCGCAGGCCGTCGCCGAAGAGGTTGAAGCCGACCACCACGACCATGATGGCGAGACCCGGGATGGTGGCCACATGGGGGGCCACGATGAGGTAGCTGCGGGCGTTGGAGAGCATGGCGCCCCACTCCGGCGTCGGGGGCTGGACGCCCAGCCCCAGGAAGCTCAGGCCGGAGGCCGTCAGGAGCACCGTGGCCATCCGGAGGGTGGAC
>JACPAT010000039.1 GCA_016180655.1 Candidatus Methylomirabilota bacterium
TCCCAGAGTCCTTCCGCCAGGATCACATGCGCCATCCCGTTCAGGAGGGCGATGTCCGTTCCCGGTCGAAGCGCTAGGTGAAAGTGGGCCAGGCCGGCCAGCTCCGTCCGGCGCGGATCCGCCACGATCAGCGCGGCGCCGGCCCGGAGAGCCTTTTTCATCTCGATCCCGATGATCGGGTGCTGCTCCGTCGTATTGGATCCCACCACGAACAGGGCGCGCGCCAGGGCGACATCTCGGATCGAATTGGTGGCGGCGGCGCTGCCGAAGGCGGCGACCAGACCGGTCGCCGTGGGGGCATGTCAGAGGCGGGCGCAGTGGTCCACATTGTTGGTGCCCAGCACGGCCCGGGCGAACTTCTGGATCAGGTAGTTCTCCTCGTTGGTCGCCTTGGCCGAGCTCAGAACCGCCAGGGCATCCGGCCCGTGCCGGTCCCGGATCTCCCGCAGGCGTGTCGCTACCAGGTCCAAGGCCTCATCCCACGACGCCTCCTCCCATCGCCCGTCCCGCCTGATCCGGGGCCGGGTGAGGCGGTCGGGGCTATCCACGAAATGGTAGCCGAACCGGCCCTTGGCGCACAGGCTTCCCCGGTTCGCGGGGCCGTCGAAGTTGGAGGTCACCCGCAGGATCTGCTCCCCCGAAACGTTGAGGTCCAGTTGGCAACCGCAGCCGCAGTACGGACAGACCGAGGTCACCACGGCCTCGGGGCGCACCGGCGGCCGCAGGGGGCGCTTGTCGCGGATCGCCCCCGTCGGGCAGTGGGCCAGGCACTGGCCGCAGGAGACGCAGGCGGTGTCCCGGAGCGGCAGGGACAGGGCCGGGCTCACCCGGGATTCATCCCCCCGCCCCATGATCCACAGGATGTCCTGACCCTGGACCAGGCTGCACGCCCGCGTGCACCGCCGGCACAGGATGCAGCGGTTCAGGTCAATGGTGACGACGGGGCTCGACTCATCCAGGGGGTAGCGGGTCTCGTCCTCCATGAATCGCCGCTTGGTCACGCCGTAGCGCCGGGCCAGGTCGCGCAGCTCGCACGGCTCCCCCGTCTCGCCGTCCAGGCACTCGCTGGGGTGATCCGCCACCTGCAGCTCCAGGGCAAATCGGCGTGCCCGCTCCAGCTCCGGGGTGGCCGTCCGGACCGTCATCCCGTCCTGGACCTCGGCGTGGCAGGCGGCCACCTGTTTGTGGAAGTCACCCACCTCCACATCCACAATGCACAGCCGGCACACCCCGATGGGCGGAAGGTTCGGGTGATGGCAGAGCGTCGGGATGCTGATGCCCACCGCCCCCGCCGCCTGCAGGATCGTCGTCCCGGTCGGGACCAGGGCAGCCTTCCCGTCAATGAAGACCGAGCATTCGGCCATGCAGTCTCCGTCCGTTTCCAGCCCGTTACGCCTGTCAGCCTCGACAGCAGCCGGTGCCGGAGGCGACCGACCGCTACTTCTGCAGGTTCTGGAGCTGCTCTGCGGCGGCTGCGTCCGTCGGATCCAGCTCCAGCACCCTCATGAACGCTCCCACCGCCAGGTCGTTGAGCATCCGCCGCCGGTAGTTGAGTCCCAGGTGGTAGTGGCTGGACGCATCCCGGGGGTTCTCGGCCGCGACACGGCTGAAGGCCTGGATGGCCTGGTCCCACAACCGCTTCCGCTCATAGGCGGTCCCCAGATGGTAGTACGCGATGGTGTTGCTGGGCTGATGGCGGACCATCTCCTCCAGGGCCTGGATCGCCTCGTCCAGCTTTCCCAGATGGAAGAGCGCCCGGCCACACCGGTACAGGGCGGGGAAATAGGTGGGATCTATGGCCAGGACCTGCCGCGCGGCGCTCACCGACTCCTCAAACATGCACTTCCGGTAGTAGCAGACCGAGAGCGTGAAGTGGGCATCGGCGAAGGTCGCGTTCAGGGAAACCGCCCGCTGGAACTCACCGATGGCCTCATTCAAGTGGCCTTCGTGGTAGAGCAGGAGGCCATGGCCGTACCGGGCATCCACGTTCTCGGGATCCAGGCTCAGGGCCTTCCGATACTCCTGGGCGGCCTCCGCCATGCGACCCTGACGTTCCAGAAAATGCGCCCGCTCCAGATCCCCCGCCACCTCCCCTGGCTGCAAGGGACCCCCGCAGGCCTTGCAGTATCGGTGATCCGCCGCGTTCTCTGCCTGGCACCTGAGGCACTGCATCGCCACCTCACCTCCCCTCAAAACCTCTCCACAGCGTTCGACCGTTTCCGCCTCTGGCGGATTCCACCGTTCGGGTGTTCCCGAAATGCCGAACAGCCGAACGCTCTCGGGTTCTCCACTATTCATATCGCACCGCTTCGGCGATGGGAAGGCGCGATGCATGCCAGGCGGGGAGGCACCCGGCCGCCAGACTGGCCACGAGTGTCAGGATCCCATACTCCAGGCCGCCTCGCACAGGATGGTGCGCAGGACCCCGCCCCGGGTGATCCCGACCGAGCGAAGGATCCCGATCTCCCGCGTCCGTTCCAAGACCGAGGCGATCAGCGTGTTGAGGATCCCCAGTGCCGCGACCACCAGGGCGACGACCTCCAGGGCGTAGGTGATGGCGAAGGTCTGGTCGAAGATCTCCAGGACCCGGGCCTTGAGACCCTGGTTGGAGATGACGACCAGGTCATCGCGGGCCGGCAGCCTCTGGAGGATCTGGTGGCGAACCGCCTGGGGGTCGGCCCCGGGCTGAAGGTAGATCACGATGGAGTTCAGCCAGGGATCGCGCCAGAGCCTCTGGAAGAGGCCCCGGTCCATCACTGCCAGCCCGCCCTCCGTCGTGTAGTCGTAATAGACGCCGGCGATGCGCAGGCGGATAGTCTGTCCCGGCGGATGGAGGGTGACCTCGTCCCCCTCCTTGACGTGGTACCGCTCGGCAAACGTCTCCGACACGATCAGGCGATCCTGCGCCCGGGCCTCCTGCAGGATGGCCGCCGAGTCGCCGCCGCGAAACAGCAACCGCCCCCGCCGGGCCATCACGTCGAAATCCCCCGCCCCCAGGAGGAACCGCCCCCCGCGTCCGTCCTCGATCCGGAGTCCCCGGAAGCCGTCCGCCTCCGCCAGGCCCGGGGTCCTCCGCACCTCGTCCAGCGTGCCGACGGGAAGGCGCGCGTCCGCGCCCTTGATCAACCGGGTGGCCCGGGACAGGTAGAGGTCCGCGCGGATCGTCTGGTGGATCCAAATCTCGACCGTCTGGCGGAAGCTCTGGATCATGGTGGAGACGCTCACTAGCATGGCCAGGCTCACGACCATGGCGCCGATCGTCACCGCGTTCCGGCGCAGGGCGCGGCCGAGGTTCCCGGCTGCCATCCACCCCGGGATGAGCCGCGATCCGGCCAGGCCCGCCGCCAGCGCCCGCTGGAACACCAAGAGGACGGCCGGGCAGAAGAGCGTCGCCCCGAGGAGCAGGCAGAGCGCCGCGCCGTAGCCGAAGAGGGGGCGCCCCCCGACCGGACCCGCCTGCGCCAGCCCATACGCAGCCAGGGCGAGGCCCAGGCCGGCACAAAAGAGAAGCCATGGATGGTGTCGCCGCTCCAGCGAAGCCGCCGCCAGCGTCTCCCGGGGCGTGACGGCTGCCGCCTCCAGGGCGGGCAACAAGGAGGAGAGGACGGCCGTCCCGCATCCCAGGACGATCGCTTGAAGGATCAGGGTAGCCGGCAGGTGCAGCTCGCCTGGCCGGATGAACGCGTAGAGCGACGAAACCGTCTGGCTCACCGCCCCGAGCGTTGCCTTCGCGAGGCCCACCCCCAGCGCTACGCCCAGCGCAGAGCCCATCAGTCCGATCACGCCCCCTTCGGCTGCGACGGCCAAGAGGACCTGGCCCCGGCTCACGCCCAGGGCGCGCAGGATGCCGATCTGCCGCCGCTGCCGCACCACGGAAACCGACATGGTGTTGTAGACGAGGAACATCCCGACGAAGAGGGCAATCAGGCTCAGCACGAACAGGTTGAGCTGGAACGAGGCCAGCATCTGCTCTACCTGGGCGTTCCGCGCCTCCGGCCGCTCCACCGTCACCTCGGGCGGCAGGTGCCGGCGGAGGCCTGCCGCGACCCGGTCCACGTCCGCCCCTTCGTCCGGCAAGAGGTCCACCCGATCCAGCCTCCCGAGCTTACCGAAGTGGAGTTGCGCCGCCGCGATGTCGAGGACGGCGAACTGCCCGTCCATGGTCCGGGCCGTCCCCCGATCCCTCAGCAGGCCGCGAATCACGAAGGGTTTCGGCCCCGTCGGCGTCACGAGCCGGATCGAGGTGCCCACATCCAAGTCGTGCGCCCGGGCGAATCGCTCCGTCAGGAGGATGGCGTCGGGCTCGGTCAGCAGTTGCAGGGGATCGGCAAGTTCCGGCGTGGGCCCCCGGTACTCGCGGATGCCCGCGTCGGCCAGGACATCCACGCCGAGGACCAGCAGCACCTCGCCCGGGAGACCCGCCACCGGGGTGATCGCCTGAACGACCGGCACCGCGCGCGCCACGCCCGGCGTGCCGGCAATGACGGGGAACAGGTTCTCATCGAATCCAACCTCTCCCGCGCTGACTTGCAGGCCGCTCTTGCCGGCCACGTGGTCCAGGCTGTTCCGGAAGGATTCCAGGACCCCGTCGTTAGCCAGGCGGATGGCCAGGACCACGGCCACCCCCAGCGCCACGCCCAGGATGGTGATGAGGCTCCGCATCCGGTCGCGGAGGAGCGTCCGCCAGGCGACAAGACGGATCAGATGGCAGAAGGTACGCATGCGGGTCTTCATAAAGGCGTTCGGCGGTTCGCTCGCTCGGCGTTCAGTCGCGCCAGAAGCTCCAGCACCTCACGCCCCGCCTTGGAGTCCAGGTTCCCCGTGGGCTCGTCCGCCAGCAGGACGGGAGGCTCGTTCACCAGCGCCCGGCCGATGGCCACGCGCTGCATCTCACCGCCGGACAGTTCGTGGGGCCAGTGGTCCTTCCGGTGCAGCATGCCGACGAGACGGAGCCGCTCCTCGGCCCGCTCCCGGGCGACCCGCGCGGGAACCCCGGCCAAGAGGGCGGGCAGCGCCACGTTCTCCCAGGCCGACATCGTCGGCAGCAGGTTGTAGAACTGGTACACGATCCCCACCCGGTCGCGGCGGAACTGGCTGAGGGCGTGATCGGACAGCCGCGCCAGGGCGCGGCCGTCCACCCAGATCTCGCCCGTGGTGGGCAGATCCACCCCGGCGACGAGGTGAAGGAGTGTGCTCTTCCCGCACCCGCTGGGCCCCATCAGGGCCACGAATTCCCTCTGGGCAACTTCCAGCGAGACATTTGCCAGGGCCGCGACCCGGGCCCCCGCCCCGTCGTAGATCTTCGAGACGTCAACCAGCCGGATCATCCTCTGGATCTTCCCCGATCAACCCTGAACCTCGCACATCGAACCGCAGGAACATTTCCATGTTGCCGCCCCCTGACAGCAACGTCAACAGAAATCCCCCTGAGCGCCTGAGCCGACGTGGTCCGATCCAGGTTCTTGGCCCGTGCCGATTGGTGCGTGGGCCGAAGAGCCTCAAGGCCGGTCCTGGCTTGATCTATCGAATACGGACGCATACAATGGGCCGGGATCGAGGCCGCCTTACCTCGAGAGAACCAATGAGGTGGCGTTCTTGGCGCCCTAGTGGTTGGGAAGTTCGGATTGGGACTTTGCTCCCGGGAGGAGGGTCCAGCCATGAGCCAGGCTCCGCCTGAATTCATCCAGTGGGTGCACAGCTACCTGGAACAGGACGAGGACATCATCGTCCCCGTCAAGAAGATGTGGAACGAGTGGTACGCCGCGCAGGGGGCACCGTCACTGGCGGAGTTCACGCGGGTCGTGCTGTCCGACGATCGGACCGAGGAGATGCCGGGCGTGGACCACACCGGGGACATAGAGGGAATGGATCCCGAGGAGGTGGAGGAGCACGAACGGGACATGGAGGCGCACGGCTTCTACTCCGGTCCGCGCGTCAAGCTCAAGGCGAGAGAGATCACGCCCGAGCACATCGCCAGGATGCTGAAGAAGCACAACGACCGCATGGAGTGGGCGCTGCAGCAGGCGCGGGCCGTAATGCCCGAGGACGCCAGCGAGGCAGAGGAGGGGAATCTGATTGACGTAATCATGCTCGCCCGGAAGCTCCGCCGCGACCTCCGCGAGGCCGGCCTGGAACCGCCGGAGGACGACTGGCCCACCCGCCCGTCCGGCTAGTCCTTGCCGACCATCTCCCGGTCGCTCCCGCCTTCCCACACCGCCCAGGTATCTCCGACGGGATGCGGGAGGCGTCCCAAGCGCGCCACGTTCCCATCCGGCGAAATCTCCATCCGCACCCGCACTGAACAACCTCTTGACCGTTCGAGGGCGAGGTTGTAGTCTTCATACTAAGTATGAACGGAAAAGGGAGGTTCACATGCGTTCAACAGCTGTCGTAACGGTATCGTTGCCCGCGGAGCTGGCCAGCCGCGCGGACGAGGTCGCCAAGGAAGAGAGCCGAACCCGCTCGGAGCTTCTCCGGGAATCCCTCCGACTGTACATCGACACCCGCGAGGTCCGCCGGAAAGCGGTAAACCGAGAGTTGATCACCCTTGTTGACCTGGCGCAGGAGCGGACACGCCGAGAGTCGCCTGCCCGGGTCCGATCGCTGATTCGAGAAGCCGTTCAGGTTGTGCGATCGGAGAAGG
This sequence comes from Candidatus Methylomirabilota bacterium, assembly GCA_016180655.1. GTDB lineage: Bacteria > Methylomirabilota > Methylomirabilia > Methylomirabilales > 2-02-FULL-66-22 > 2-02-FULL-66-22. The sequence continues at coordinate 6,644 of JACPAT010000039.1, forward strand.
CCCGGCCTCAGAGACGCCGGGCGTGATCTCCGCCGTCCTCGACACCAATGTGACAGCGAAATCGTGACGCCTCGCCGTTTCCTCCAAATTCTCCATCGGATATCCCCTGCTTAACAGGAGGCTGGTCCTCTCCAACGGAATACGCGACTTGTTTTGCCGATAAGCAAGAAAGGAAGTGACATTTTTGCTTTGCGGCAAAATCCGCCCCCACCTCTGGGAGGAGGGAAAAGCATAATTGCATGGCCGTCCCCCCTTTCCTCAAATCACAGGGAGGCTGCCTGATTGTCGGAATTGACTCGAAGGGCGCCCGCTTGCCAGTGAAGAAGGGGACGTTGGTGCAGAAGCAACTTGCGGGCGTAACATAACGGGGAACAGGCCAATTTGGTCAACTTCTGAACCGAGGAACACAGGACGCCTACCGTGCTTCGCCCCCAAGGGGCGCCGCGCTCTAAGAACGCAACGCCCCCCTGGGAACCGTTGATTTCCCGAGGGCCGTAGGGTTCGCACACCAGCAGCCTTCCGAACGGCATCGTTCCCCCCTCAGGGCCACTCGCCGGTGTTCGCTGCTCACCAGGGCAAGACGCTACCTCCCATCGGAGGGCGAAGTCAAGGTGAAAGAGATTGGGGAGAGCCGTGAGCCGTGAGCCGAGAGTCGAGCGCCAAGGAGGAAGAACCGATCCACCTGCGGCGGATAGCGACAGGGATGGCGATGAAACGAGTGCCGAGCACCGAGCGCCTAGCGCCGAGAGGGGTGAAGGCAAGGGGGAAGGGACTGGGGAGAGCCGTGAGCTGAGAGCCGAGAGGGGTAAAGGTAAGGAGGAAAGGAAGCAATCAGGGCCGCAGTGGGCAGCAGGCAGCGATCGGCCATCAGCCAGTTGGCTTGGGGCCTACCGGACTCTGGCCGCCGCCAAGACCGCTGCAACAAGGTCGTCAGCGATCCACGTGCCGCGTTCGCGCATGCGCCCAATCGCACCTCCCAGGTCGGCCACATGGCCACCCCTATGTCCGTCGAGGAGCACGCCAAGGGTTCCACGGACCATGATCCCCATGTTCCGTGCCACGCGGCGGCCGTGGGTCTCATCAATTAGCAGGAGGGTATTCGTTCTCTCTCCAGCCAACGCGATGGCCTCCGCTTCACCCCGCCCGAGAAACGTTCCCAGCGCGGCGATGAGGTCGGCCCGGTGGGGCCGCCGCTGGTGGATCCACCCGGAGCGAGCCAACTCGCGAGAACCGTCTTCGCCCTTGCCGAGAACCGCCACCTCCTGGTAGACAGCGGGCGGAATGAGTACGCGCCCGAACAGAACTCGGAGGAGGTCGAAGTGGGCTGGGCGGGCCAGGTGGATGAGCGGTCCGGAGTTACAGATGACCCTCATCTCGCGCGTTCCAACTCGCGCTCCAGCTCACCTTCTGAGAACGCAAAAGGTGAGACGTGATGTCGGGCCATAAACGCCAGAAATTCTGCCAGGCTGATATCCAGGAGTTCTGCGGCTTTGGCGTGCGAGAGCCGGCCCTGGCGGACAAGATCGAGGAAGAACAGGCGCCGCATTTCCTCCCCGGCCGCTCGCCGGCTAAGCTGGCTAATCGCCAGGGCGTCCTCAGGCATCTCGACGGCAATTCTGAGCTTTCCCATTCCTCACCTCCCTGCCTATTCTCCCCCGCCTTCTACTCCACACGGCGGGCCAATAGCGATTCCTCAGGCCAGAGTCCGGGCCTGCATCCGCTGCATTCGTCGTCGGTTGTCCATCTCAAACACCAGGACACGTTATCACGGGGGAGGCCGAATCTCAACCGACACCATGCATTCTCATACCTGCCCGGGTGGCCACTGGGCGACCTCCCGCTTTCCTGGCACAATCGTAATAAGGGATGCTGCGGCTTTGGCGGCTCCCTTTTGGGACGGACTCCTGCCCGGTGACGAGCAGGGACCTCCAGAGGAACCATCGGTGCGAGGGACGTGGGGTTGGGGAACCTCACGCCGCCTGGGCCCGCCTGAGGATGCCGAGCAGTCGCAACCGGGCTTGATCGGGCGGTTCGGCTCCTCTTCCGTCCAGGGCTTCTCGATACCAGCCCGCCGCCAGACAGATCTCATGGAAGCGGACGTCCGCCGCCGCCAGCGGTGCGCCGCCCGCCGCCCCATACGCGTCCAGCAGCCGTTCAAGTCCCCGGTCTACCTGGAAGGGGCGCCGGACTCCGCGGGTGACGATGGCCAGGTCATACGCCGGGTCGCCCCGCATGGCGTATTCCCAGTCAATGACGGCCGGCGGTTCCTCTGGCCACAGGAGGATGTTCTGGCCGAGCAGATCCCCGTGAACGAAGACTGATGGCGTCTTTGCCGGGAGGTGCTGCCGGGCCCAGGCGTAGGCGTCTTGGATCTCACCGCCTTCCAGGCCGTTGAAGATTCCAAGAACCGCCTCGGCGTGTTCTCGTCGCGTGGTGTGGCCGGGCAGGATGCCCTGGAACCCGGCGACATCTATGCGGTGGATTGCTGCCGCCAGCCGGCCGACGACCTCCCACGGCCGGACGCCGGGATGCCGCCCCGCCCTGAGGTCCAAATCAATTCCTTCCAGGAACTCACGGACCGCGACCCGTCGGCCAGCCTCCGGAATCACCCCGATCAGGCGGGGGACACGAAAGGGGAGTTTGAGCGCTCCGAGGCGCTCGAGCACGACGGCCTCCCTCCGGGTTCGCGCATCGAGACCGGGGATGGCGTCCCAACGCGGTAGGGGGACGACATAGACACCGGATAGGTTCTCCAGATCAGGGGAGACGTTCACCTCGGCGGCGAAGAGATCGCGTGAAAGGCCCCTGCCGACCCTCTTGACCCGGCCAACTTCCACCGTGGTGCCCCGTTTCACCCGCCATTGGATCGCCCGGCCGAGGACGGTTTTTGCCCGCACCCAACCGGCTTCACGATAGTCGCGCTCCCCGGCCACGCGGAATTCTTCGCGCGTAAGGCCATAGGGCGCTCCCCCCGAGGTCTCACCAACAGCCCACACCTCCTGGCCGCCCCAGGGAACCCAGCCATCCTCCGGGGGCACAGGTTCGTCATGCGGTTTTGACCGCCACCGCTTTCGCGTCATCCTCTCTCTCACTTCCTACAGGCGAGCCAGGGCGTAGTCGTCCAGGTCCACTCGAATGTATTTCGCCAGAAGCGGATGGACCCGTTCGACTTCTTTGAAGACCTGCTGGGCGATGTGGCGGTAGGAGATGTGCCCCTGCTTGGCGGAACGCAACTGCACGAAGTGGAAGATCTCGCGGAGGTTCCAGGTGAACAGGACGCGCTTCCGGAACGCCAGGGGAAGAACGTACTGGGCCTCCCGGGGAAAGCCGGTCGCGATCACCCGATACGCTTCCTGCGCGCGGGCCATGCACGCCTCGTACGTCGGAAGCAGGTCGTAGCGGACGATCTCGGGCGGGGTGCTGTATCCGTGGACGGGTCCAAGCTCCTGGGGAGTCTGGGTCGCCATGCGGTGCCGCTGGATGTCCCGGAAGGCCCCGAAGTCCACCAGGATGTCGAAGGTATAGGTGAGGTGCTCCAGCGCCCGCAGCGGCTGATCGTGCTTGCCTCGCCGCTTGAGGTACTCGTCGATCACCCCCATCTTCTCCTCGTGGGAGAGCTTCCGCACCCGCTCCTGCACCTGGCGCAGCGGGTGCGCCGTGTAGCCGTACAGGACGGCCGCCACCAGTTGGTCCTCGACGTCCTCCGGATACCGGACCAGGGAGACGTCCGGGGCCTCCTCGGGCACCAGGCCCGCGACCTGCTCCGTCGCCAGGGCCTCCATGGCCTGGCGGGTCTCCGCCATGTAGGCGTTGTAATCGGCGTACTTGAGGAGGGTCGGAATGATCTTCTCCGTCTCGCCCTTCATCAGGGCTCCGATCTCCCGGCCCTCCTCCAGCGGATGGGATAGCAACTTGGTGATCAGATGCTCCAGCAGGCGCCCGTTGATGGTCACCCCGATGTTGGTCAGGGTGCCGGCCGGCAAGACGTAGCGGAGGATGTCGCAGCTCTTCGCCTTGCAGGCCGTCTCGTACCCCCGCTCGGTCTGCTTCTCCCCACGCGGCGTCTCGCGCTTGATGGCGGCGACGACCGTCTCGGTCAAGCGCGCGTACGTCCCCAGGAGGAAGCCGCACGTCTCTTCGTACAGCCGTGCGTGGGGCGAGGCCATCAGGCAGGGCACCCGGTAGAACTTGTCCCGGTCGAAGACCACGTAGCGGGTGGACTTCTCGGTAAAGGAGGCGAGCCGCGTGTCCTCGATGATCTTGCTGGCCACGATGGAGACATCCTCGACGGCCAGGTGGGCCACGGCGTGTTCCGCCACCGAGGCGTGGCCGTAGCCGACGACCCACTTCTCGTGGAACTCCTTGGCCTTCTGCCGGGCGAGGGCCAGCTCGTCCTGGTCCGCCGCTCTCCACTGGAGGCGCTCCGCCAGGTCCAGATCCTTCTCCTGGATGAGCTTCAGGAGGTTCCGCCGCAGGCTGTCCCGGCTGCGACTGTAGTACGCGAACAGGACCGCCACCACCTCCTCCGGCAGGTTTTTCAGGGCGAAGATGGGCCGGTCCACGTTGGTCACGTAGGGATGCAGGATCGCAGCCTCTTCCGGCGTGAAGACCTCACTCATGTTCAGGACTCATCTAACCACAGATTACGCAGATTGCGCAGATTTCAAAGGCGGACCATTCCGGAAATATCTGTGTTCATCTGCGTTCATCTGTGGTTGCATATTGTTGGCCTTACCCTGGGTGCTCGAACTCGTCCAGGTCCTCCTCCTCCTCCTCGGTCTCCGCCATCAGCTCGAGGAACTCCTCGTACCACTCGGTCCGCTGCTGTAACACCAAGGCGACCCCCTCCTTGATCCACCCCAGGCGGATCTCGCCGGTGCAGCCGATGTATCGCTCGAACTCCTTGAGGCGGGCACGGTCCCCGTTGGTCGAACCCGGGCCGGCCTTCTCTTCCACCCATTCCGCCAGCCCTTGCAGATCCTCCGCCTCCAGGACCCCGCGGCCGAGGAAGATGGTCCGTGCACCCTCCGCCTTGGCGATCATCAGGAACCCGTACCAGTCGCCGGGGTCGCCCTGCCACCATACCGAGGGCAAATCCTCGCCCACGTAGCCCGGAAACGTCAGCAATCCCTGCTGGATCGCCGCCTCCGAAATTTCCTCGTAGAGCCTGGTAAGATCCGTCGCTCGAGACATTCCATGCACCCTTTGGTTTGGACTCCAGGTCACTGCAGACCAGCTCAGTGCTTGATTTCATAAGTTCGTGTAGGTTTGGCACAAGGCAACCCTACACGAAACGCCCTTGGCAAGGGACGATCCGTATCAGGGGAATCCTGATACGGATTTATGAAATCAAGCACTCAGTCGTTCCCCTCCCCCCATGCCACATACACCGTCAGCTCCCTGCCCTGCGAGGGAACCTTGACGAACCCCTCGCGCCGGCCGTGGGCCACGATCTCCCGCAGGATCTCAACGTCCATCCTGCAGTACTCCACGACCCGCTGCCGCAGCGCGGGATCGCCCGAGCGCCACCATTTCACCGCCTCCAGCCCGGAGGCCGTCTTGGCCCGCCCCAGCGTCGCCTGGGCCAGGCTCTGCAAGCTCACGCGGAATCCCAGGCGACGCCTCAGATCCTGCAGCAGGTCCAGGCTCTTCTTGTGCAACTCGCGGACATCGCCGTAGGCCGAGAGCACCGTGAGATCGAAGCGCAGCCCGTTGTACGTCACGATGCGGTCGAAGGCGCGCAGCTCCCCGATCAGCCGCCCGGCATCGGGTTCGTACCATTCCCGGAATCCGTTCGTGGCGTCCCAGGTCACCGCCACGGACAGGCCGAATGCCCGGATGTTGTCCCAGCCGCCCTGCACCTCGTCGGCGACGCGCTGAGTCTCCGTGTCCAGGTAGATCTCGGCCATGGCCACCCCGCCTTCGGCGGGGTCATCCTAGTACGGCGTATCAGGAAAGGGCAAGGGGGAACTGTAGGGGAGAGCCGAGAGCCAAGAGCCGCGAGCCGAGACGGCCGAGCGGAGGGGCAGGGGAGAGCCGAGAGCCGGGAGCCGAGGCCGCCGAGCAGAGGGGCGGAGGGGCAGGGGGGAACGGAGAGCCGAGGGCAGAGAGCCGAGAGCCTAGCAGGTTGCTGAAAAACTCGTTTTCGCCCAGGCTGCTCAAAAAGGTCCAGATGCAAGGCGGCGCGCGATGCGAGGCGCGAGGCGTACTTAGCTCG
>JACPAT010000040.1 GCA_016180655.1 Candidatus Methylomirabilota bacterium
CAGACACGGCGGCTCAATATCCGGTACAGTGATGCGGATGGAAAGACGCGTTTTGCACACTCGCTCAATAACACCGCGCTTGCGACCCCGCGCCTACTTGTTGCTCTTCTTGAGTCCAATCAACGCGCGGACGGAAGCGTTCTCGTGCCGGAGGCGCTTCGCAAGTTTATCGGGAAGGAGACCATTCAACCGTTGCAGAAGTAGCGGCTCCCCCCTGACCCGTGAAATCAGTTCTAGCATTTTGCTTGTATGGCTCGCAGAACTATTCGTTCGTCTCGCGTCGTGCGCCAGGTGCGCCGAAGAAAGGCGAAAAAGCTCCTGCTCCTTCTTGTCGGGGCGCTATGTCTCGCGGGCGGAGTGCTCTACGCGCTCTCTCGCCCCGCGTTTCGCATACAGCGCATAGAGCTCACCGGTGTCACGCGGATTCCTGAAGAATCACTTCGCGCGCTCCTCGTGGAACAACTCTCGGGTTCCTATCTGGGAGTCATCCCGCGCGCGCATATCCTGTTCTACCCGAGTGCGGCGATTCGCGAATCTCTCAATGCACCTAGCGCAAACGGGGTACCCGTAGAGTAGCCTTGGTCTCTTTCCTTCGAGTGTTTTCGAACACAACTCGCAGCGGTTACCCTCTATGCCATCCACTGGATTCTTCCTTCCGGTCCGCCGCATGGTCCAGCAGGTGTGCTATTGCTCAAACACGACGGCGTCCTGGTTATCAACAATTCGAGCCGTGATCGGAAGGGAAGCATCGAACCCGGGATGCTCGTTACTTATCTTCTTCGCGGCCTCGCTTGATACCACGATCGTTTTCCCTGCTCGCAATCGCGCCCAGCAGCTAAATTCCTGTTCATCCTTCGACAGCTTCCGCAGCTCCAAGAAGGGGATCACAAGCGTGTTCATGGCCCCTCTATTAGTCGCGCGAGTCGGCTAGAGTTAGGTCACCTTGCCCTGCAGGCCCAGAGGCACGGTCACGGCGATGCGTGGTGCCTCTATAAAGGGTACCACGTCCCCAAAAGGGCCGTGGTGGGGGATCAGGCCAGCCGGCCGATGGTGGTCAGGGCGTAGCGATCAGGTTCGAAGAGGGACCGGTTGAGTTCGGCGAAGGTCTGGGGCGAGACCCCGTCAATGCCCTGGATGATCTCGTCGAGATCGAAGTAGCGCCCGAAGTAGATCTCGGTCTTGGCCAGGCGGGTCATGCGGCTGCTGGTGCTCTCCAGCCCCAGCAGGAGGTTCCCCTTCAATTGCGCCTTGGCCCGGTGGAACTCCGTGAGATCCACCGGCCCCTGGCGCAGGCGGGCGAACTCGGCCCGGATCAGGTCCACCACCTGCGGGTAGGACTCGGCGCTGGTGCCGGCGTACACCGCCAGCAGCCCGGAATCCTGATAGGAGGCCTGGTACGAGTAGATGGAGTAGGCCAGCCCGCGCTTCTCGCGGACCTCCTGGAACAGCCGGGAGCTCATGGAGCTGCCCAGGATGGCGTTCATCAGGTAGAAGGCGTAGCGGTTCGTGTGGTTGTACGGCAGTCCCTCGGCGCCCAGGACCAGGTGGAGCTGGGCCGAGTCCCGCTCCGCGTGCTGCACCGTGTGGTAGGAGACGGGCGACGACCCGTTGGTGGGCAGGGAGCGCCCCTGCCACGTGCTGAAGGCGGACCAGACGAGGTCCACCACCCGCCGGTGCTCCAGGTCGCCCGCGGCCGCGACGATGACCCGGTCCGCCTGGTAGAAATCGTGAAGGTGGTCCAGGATGTCCTGGCGGGTGAGGGCCTGGAGGGTGTCGCGGGAGCCCAGGATGGGCCGGCCCAGGGGATGGTCGCGCCAGAGCTGCTGCGCGAAGAGATCGTGGATCAGGTCGTCGGGGTCGTCCTCGACCATCTTGATCTCTTCCAGGACGACGCGCCGTTCCCTCTCGAGGTCCTCGGGATCCAGCCGGGGATGCAGCAGAAGGTCGCTCAGCAGATCCACCGCCAGCGACAGGTGCTCCCCCAGGACCTTGGCGTACAGGCAGGTGTTCTCCCGCGAGGTGAAGGCGTCCAGGGTCCCGCCCACGCTGTCGATGGCCTGGGCGATCTCCTCGGCGCTCCGGCTCTGGGTGCCCTTGAACAGCAGGTGCTCGATGAAATGCGAGATCCCCGCCCGCTCCGCCTTCTCGTAGCGGGACCCCACCTTGACCCACACCCCGATGGACACGGAGCGGACCTGCGGCATCTGCTCCGTCAGGACCACGATGCCGTTGCCGAGGACCTCCTTCCTGTAGAGGCCGGCTACCTTCCCGATGGCTTCTTCCCCTCTGGGACCCTGGACTCGTCCCCCGCCCGCCTGCCCTCGGCGGGGTGCGAGCCGGGCCTCTCGGCCTGCTCGGCGGCCTCCCGCAGGAGCTCGCGGCGGCTCAGTCGGATCTTCCCCGCCCGGTCCACCTCGATCACCTTGACCATGACCTCTTCGCCTTCCTTGAGGACATCCTCCACCCGCTTGATCCGCTCCTGCGAGATCTGCGAGATATGCAGCAACCCGTCCGTCCCCGGCAGGATCTCCACGAAGGCGCCGAAGTCCGTGATCTTGACCACCTTCCCCAGGTAGACCTTGCCGACCTCCGGCACCTCGACGATCCGGCCGATGATCTCCATGGCCTTCTGCGCGGCCGCCTCGTCCACGGAGGCGATGGCCACGGTCCCGTCGTCCTCGATGTCGATCTTGACGCCGGTCTGCTCCACGATGCCGCGGATGATCTTGCCGCCGGGGCCGATGACCTCGCGGATCTTGTCCACCGGGATCTTGAAGGAGATGATCCGGGGCGCGTAGGGGCTCAGGGCCTGGCGCGGCTTGGCCAGGGCCCGGTCCATGCTGTCCAGGACCTGGAGGCGCGCCTGCCGGGCCTGGGTCAGCGCTTGCCGGAGCGTGGCGTCGGTGATCCCCTGGATTTTGATGTCCATCTGGATGGAGGTGACCCCCGTGCGGGTGCCGGCCACCTTGAAGTCCATGTCGCCCAGGTGATCCTCCAGCCCCTGGATGTCGGTGAGGACCACCGTCCTGTCCCCCTCCTTCACCAGCCCCATGGCCACCCCGGCCACGGCCGCCCGGACCGGGACGCCGGCGTCCATGAGGGACAGGCTGGCCCCGCACACCGTCGCCATGGAGGAGGAGCCGTTGGATTCCAGGATGTCGGACACGATCCGGACCGTGTACGGGAACTCCTCCTTGCCCGGCAGCACGGGCTGGATGGCCCGCTCCGCCAGGGCCCCGTGGCCGATGTCCCGGCGGGAGGCGCCGCGCATGAACTTGACCTCCCCCACCGAGAAGGGGGGGAAATTGTAGTGCAGCATGAAGCGCTTGAAGGTCTCGCCCTCGATGTCGTCCAGCCGCTGCTCGTCCTCGGACGTCCCCAGGGTGGTGGTGGCCAGCGCCTGGGTCTGCCCGCGGGTGAACAGGGCCGAGCCGTGGGTGCGGGGCAGGACGCCCACCTCGCAGGTGATGGGCCGCACCTGCGTCACGCTGCGCCCGTCGGCGCGCCGCCCCTCCTCCAGGATCAGGCGCCGCATCTCCTGCTTCTCCAGCTCCTCGAAGATCTCCTTGACCTGGAGCGTGGTCCCCTCGGGCTCCGCCGCCACGGCCGCCAGGGCCTCGTCCAGGAGGACCTTGCGCCGCGCCTTCTGTTCCTCCTTCTCGGGGACGAAGGCCAGCTCCCGGATGCGGGGACGGCACAGCGCCTCGATCCGGCCCTGGAGCACCGCATCCACCGGGGGCGTCACGAACGCCGGCCGCTGGACGCCCATCTGCCGCGCCAGATCGCGCTGCATCTGGTTGATGGCCTGGAGCGCCCGCTGGCCGAAGAGCAACGCGTCCAGCAGCGGTTCCTCCGGGACTTCCCGCGCTCCCCCCTCGACCATGACCACCGCGGCCTCGGTCCCGGCCAGCACCAGGTCCAGGTCGCTCTGCTCGAGCTCCGCGTAGGTCGGGTTCGCGACGAAGCGGCCGTCCACGCGCCCCACCCGCACGCAGCCGATGGGGCCCAGGAACGGGATGGGCGAGGTGGTGAGGGCGGCCGAGGCGCCCACCACGGCCAGCACGTCGGGATCGTTCTCCTGGTCCGCCGAGAGCACCGTGGCGATGATCTGGACATCCTGATGGTAGCCGGCGGGAAACAGGGGGCGGATGGGGCGGTCAATCAGGCGGGAGGTGAGCGTCTCCTTCTCGTGGGGCCGCCCCTCCCGCTTGAAGAAACCGCCGGGGATCTTCCCGGCGGCGTAGGCGCGCTCCTGGTAGTCCACCGTCAAGGGGAAGAAGTCGATCCCCTCTCGAGGCTGTTTGGAGGCCACGGCCGTCACCAGGACCACCGTGTCTCCGTAGCGTACCCAGGCCGCCCCGTCGGCGGCCCGGGCCACGCGCCCGGCTTCGATGCTGAGGGTCCTCCCCTCCAGAGTGATTTCGGTCCGATAGGTCATTTGCGAATGCCCAACCTTTCGATCACGCGTTTGTACCGCTCGACGTCCTTCACCTTCAGATAGTCGAGCAGCTTGCGGCGGCGACCCACCAGCATGAGCAGCCCGCGTCGTGAATGGTGATCCTTCTTGTGGACGGTGAGGTGCTCGGTCAGGTACCCGATCCGGCCGCTGAGGAGCGCGATCTGGACCTCCGGCGACCCGGTATCCTGCTCGTGCAAGCGGTAGTGCCCGATGAGCTCACCCTTGTTCGAAAAATCCTTTGGCATGATCACTCTCCCTGCTGTCGGGGCCACACCTGTCCCCCATCCCGGAAAAAATTATCACAGGGCCCTAGGAGTGTAAAGTCCATTCTGGCCAGGGAAGGGCGCGCGCAGCCTGCCAGACCGCCTCGGCCGCCTGGCGGTCGCGCCCGAGTTGCTCCGCCAGCGCCTGGGCCGAGGCGAAGCGCTGCTCGTCGCGCAGGCGCCGCAGGAAGAACGCGACGACCCGCTCGCCGTACAGCGGCGTCTCCCATCCCGGCATGTGGATCTCCAGCCGTCGCCCGCCCGGGCCGAAGGTCGGCGCGCACCCCAGGTTCATCATGGCATCCTGGAATCCGCCGCGCACCAGGACCCGTCCGGCGTAGACCCCGTCGCAAAGCGGCGGCGCTTCCGGCACCGCCACGTTCGCCGTGGGAAATCCCAGCTCGCGCCCGCGGCCCGCGCCCGGCTGGACCTCGCCCTCCAGGCAATAGGGCCGGCCGAGGAAGCGCCGGGCCTCCTCCACCTCCCCTTCGGCCAGGAGCCCCCGGATCATGCGGCTGCTCACCACCACGCCGTCCAGGCTCACGGGTGGGATCACCTCCACCCAGAAGCCGTGGCCCGGGGCCAGGGCCTGCAAGAGGTCCGCGTTCCCCCGCCGGCCCTTGCCGAAGCCGAAATCATACCCCACGCACAGGCCGGCGACGCGCAGGCCGTCCACCAGGACCGCGCGGACGAACGCTTCCGGCTCCAGGCCGGCCATGGCCTCGGTGAAGTGAATCGCCGCGGCCGCGGCCATGCCCAGGCGGCCGAGCAGCGCCAGCTTGACCGGCAGCGGCGTGATCAGCGGCGGCGCCTGCGCCGGCCGGACCACCTCCAGCGGGTGCCGCGCGAAGGTCAGGATCGCGGGCGTCCCGCCCATGGCGGCGGCCCGCTCCCGCACGCGGCGCAGGATCGCCTGGTGGCCCAGGTGCACGCCGTCCATGGTCCCCATGGCCAGGACGGGCGTCGGCACGTCCCAGCGCAGATCCTGCACACCTCCCGCCTGGATCACGCGCATGCTCGCCGGACCCTCAGGCCGCGCTGGAGAACACCCGCACGGGCTGCAGCACCACGCGGGTGGGCTCGCAGGCGGCAAAGTCCGGTGAGGCCACCGTGGTCTCGGCCAGGGACAGAAGCTGCTTGCGAAAGCCCAGGACCCGCACCAGGGCCCCGCGCGCCAGGTCGCCCGGGAACTGCACCACCAGGGCGGCCGCCACGGCGCCGCCGTGCAGGATGAGCCGCCCTGCCTCCGGCGCCACGCGGACCGCGGGCAGGTGCGCCAGGGCATCGGCGATTGGGATGAGCACCTCGGGGAGGCGCCCCTCCCGGACCCGCGCCTCCAGCGCCTCCAGCGTCAGGATCCCGTCCAGGCTGAACCGGCCCGAGCGCGTGCGGGTGAGCGCGTGCAGGTGCCCGCCGCACCCCAGGGCCCGCCCGATGTCGTCGCACAGGCTCCGGGCGTAGGTCCCCTTGGAACAGGTCGCGCGCAACCGGACGAAGGGCGGCGTGAACTCCAGGAGTTCCAGCCCATGGACGCGCACGGCGACCGGCGGGCGCTCCACCTTCTCCCCGCGACGGGCCAGCCGGTAGAGGCGCTCCCCCCGGTACTTCTTGGCCGAGAAGATGGGGGGGACTTGCTGGATCTCGCCCACGAAGCGCGGGAGGATCGCCAGCAGGTCCTCGCGCCGGACCCGGATGTCTTCGACCCGGCCCGTCTCCTTGCCCGCGGCGTCCAGCGTGTCGGTGGTCACCCCCAGGCGCAGCGTCATGAGGTATTCCTTGTCCGCCTGGGTCAGGAACTGGGCGATCCGCGTGGCCCGCCCCACGCACAGGGGCAGCACCCCCGTGGCCTGGGGGTCCAGCGTCCCGGTATGGCCCACCCGTCGCACGCCCAGAATCTTGCGGACGGCATCCACCACGTCGTGCGAGGTCATGCCCGCCGGCTTGTTGATGTTCAGGACCCCGTGCACTTCGGGCTTCATGACCATTTTCGATTTTGGATTGAAGATTGCCGATTGACAGTGAATCGAAAATCGACAATCGCAAATCACAAATCCGGTTGGAGGTAGGTCGTCGCCGCCGCCAGCACCCGGGCCCTGGCGTCCGTCAGGGACGCGTGCAGGGTGCATCCCGCCGCGTTCCGGTGCCCGCCGCCCCCGAACGCCTCGGCCAGGCGCGCCACGTCCAGATCGCCCCGGGACCGGAAGCTGACCTTCACCTGGGCGGCCGAGACCTCTTTAAAGGCCACGGCGATCTGCACCCCGCGCACGGCCCGGGCGTAATTGATGAAGTCCTCCGTGACCTCCAGTCCCAGCCCCGCCCGCGCCTGCGCGGCCGACGTCACCTCGATCCAGGCCAGGCGGCCGTCCGCACTCACCCGGAGGCCGGCCAGGGCCTCGCCCAGGAGATGCCACTCGCGCGGGTCGCGGTTGCCGGTGAGCCACGTCGCGATCTCCTCGACGGCGGCCCCGCACTCCACCAGGTCGGCCGCCGCCCGCAGCGCCTCGGGGGTGGTGTTGCCGTACTGGAAGGCGCCCGTGTCCGTCAGGATGGCGGCGTACAGGTTCGTGGCCACGGCCTTCCCGATCGCGAAGCCGCCCCGGCGCAGGATGCGGTAGACCATCTCGCCCGCCGACGAGGCCTGGCTCTCCACCCAGTTCACGTCGCCGAATCGGCTGTTCCCGGCGTGGTGGTCCACGTTGAGGACCACGGCGCCGGCCGGCCGGCCGGAAAGCAGCCCGCCCGTCCGCTCGAGGTTGCTGGTGTCCACGACCAGGTAGCAGGCATAGGGACGGGCGATGGGCACCTCCCGCACCACCTCGGTCGCCCCGGGGAGGCTCAAGAGCTCGGGGGGAAGCGGATCGGCATTGTACGCGGTCGTCACCTTTCCCGCCTCACGCAGCGCCAGGCTGGCCCCCAGGGTCGCCCCGATGGCGTCCGCCTCCGGGAACACGTGCGCCAGGACCGCCACCGAGGGCGCGGCCCGCAGGGCATCCACGACCTTGTCCAGGTCACTCACCCTCGTCGCCCTCGCGCGCCGCGACCCGTTTCAAGAGTGCGGCGACGTGCAGGCTCCGCTCCACCGACTCGTCCGCCTCGAACGTGAGTTCGGGCGCATACCGGAGCCGCAGGGTCCGGCCCAGCTGCCCCCGCAGGAATCCCGCCGCCGACTGCAGGCCCGTGAGGGTCTCCTCCGTGCCCCCCTGGCCACCCGGACCCGTGAAGGAGACCCGCGCATGGCGCAGGTCCCCGCTGACCCGCACGGCCGTGATGGTCACCTGATGCACGCGAGGGTCCTTGACCTCGCGCAGCAGCAGGCGGCTGAGCTCCTCCTGGATCAGGCCGGCAACGCGGTCGGCTCGCTTGAACGGCAGGGGCATACCACCAGGGCCTCGCCGTTTGCTTCGATCCAGTTCACCACCTTGGAGAGGATTTCGTCCACCAGGCGGGCATCGTTGCTCACGGCGGCAACGCCCAGCGTCGCCCGCTGCCAGTCGTCCAGCCGGTCCACCTCGGCGATGCCCACGTTGAATCGCGCCTGGACGCGATCTTTCAGGCTCTTGACCACCCGGCGCTTCGCCTTCAGCGACGCGCTGTCCGGGATCCTGAGCTCGATCTTGCAGCTGCCGACCGTCATGGGAAAAATCTGGGAACCACAGATGAACACAGATAAACACAGATTGATCCCCGGGAACTGACTCTGCGTGCATCTGCGTTCATCTGTGGTTGCATTTGTCAGAGCTTGGGGGCGATCTCCTCCAGCTCGTACACCTCCAGCGCGTCCCCCGCGTGGATGTCGTTGTAGTTGAGGAGGCCGATGCCGCACTCCTGGCCGCTCAGAACCTCGCGGACATCGTCCTTGAAGCGGCGCAGCGAGGTTGGAGATGTTGAAGATCTGGCGGATTTCCACTCGCCCCAGTGCCCGCTCGACGTAACTCGGCTCCAGCAGGCCCTCCATGGCTGCCTTGACTTGGTTGATGGCCTCGTAGATCACCGTATACAGGCGGACGTCCACCTGCTCCTGCTCCGCCAGCTTCTGGGCCTTCGGCTCGGGCCGGACATTGAAGCCGGCGATGATCGCGTTGGACGCCGCCGCCAGCATCACGTCGCTCTCCGTGATGGCGCCCACGGAGCTGTGGATGACCTTGACCATGACCTGCTCGGTGCCGAGCCGCTCCAGGGACTCCCGCAGGGGCTCCACCGAGCCCTGGACGTCGCCCTTGAGGATCAGGCGTAGCTCCTTCACCTCGCCCCGCTGGATCTGCTGGTGCAGCGCGTCCAGGGTGATCCGCGGCTGGCTGATCATGGTCTCCTGGCGATGCTTCTCCTGCCGGGCCTGGGCGATCTGGCGGGCCTTGCGCTCGTCCCCCACCACGGCGAAGGTGTCGCCGGCCAGGGGAACGCCCGACAGGCCCAGGATCTCCACCGGGGTGGCCGGGTCCGCCTCCGGGAGCTTCTTGCCCTTGTCGTTGATCATGGCCCGGACCTTCCCGTGGTGCAGGCCGGCCACCACGGCGTCCCCCACCCGCAACGTCCCGCTCTGCACCAGGACCGTGGACACGGGGCCGCGCCCCTTGTCCAGCTCGGCCTCGATGACCACCCCGCGGGCCGGCTTGTTGGGGTTGGCCTTCAGCTC
Organism: Candidatus Methylomirabilota bacterium; assembly: GCA_016180655.1. Lineage (GTDB taxonomy): Bacteria > Methylomirabilota > Methylomirabilia > Methylomirabilales > 2-02-FULL-66-22 > 2-02-FULL-66-22. Next base: position 9,356 of record JACPAT010000040.1, read on the forward strand.
CTGCACCTCGGCCAGGACCAGCAGGTTGTCCAGCAGGTTCTGGATCCCCTCACGGCGCTTGGCCGACACCGGGACGAAGATCGTATCCCCGCCCCACTCCTCGGGGACCAGGCTGTATTCCGCGAGCTGCTGCTTGATCCGGTTGGGATCGGCGTTGGGCTTGTCGATCTTGTTGATCGCCACCAGGATGGGCACCCTGGCGTCCTTGGCGTGGTTGATGGCCTCGATGGTCTGGGGCATGACCCCATCGTCCGCGGCCACCACCAGGACCACGATGTCCGTGGCCTGCGCCCCGCGCGCCCGCATGGCCGTGAAGGCCTCGTGACCCGGCGTGTCCAGGAAGACCACGCGATTGACGGCGTGGCCCGGGGCCTCTACCTCGTAGGCGCCGATGTGCTGGGTGATGCCCCCCGCCTCCGTCGCGATGACGTTGGTGTGGCGGATGGCGTCCAGGAGCGAGGTCTTGCCGTGATCCACGTGCCCCATCACCGTGACCACCGGGGCCCGCGGTCGGAGCAGGGAGGGATCCTCGCCCTCGACCGGTTCCTCCACCAGCTCTTCGGGCGAGGCCCGCTCCACGCCGTAGCCGAACTGTTCCGCCACCTTGATAATCGTGTCGGGGTCGATGGGGGTGTTGATGGTGGTCAGGACCCCCAGTTTGATCAGCCGCTTGATCACGTCGCTGGCCGTGGCGGACATCTTCTCCGCCAACTCCTTGGGCGTCATGCCCTCCCCGACCCGCAGGACCTTGGCCACCGGCGCCGCCAGCGGGGGCGGCGCCTCGGGCTTCGCCCTCGGAGCGGGTGGCGCCTCCTTCGCGAGGGCCTTCGGCTCCGGCGGCAGGGAGATCTCGGGCTCGATGGGCGGGAGATAGACGGGTGCCGCCGGCGCCTCCAGGGCGCCGATGTCAGGCGCCTGCGCCTGCGCCACCACGGGACGGGGCGGCTCCACGGCGGGACGCGGGGGCTCGGGGCGCGGCTTGACCCCGGGGACCGGCGCTGCCTTCGGCGTGGCCCCTCTCACCAGCGTAGGCCCAGCCGGCGGGGCAGACCGCTCCGGCCCCCGTGCCACGGGTCGCTGCGGCTCCCGCCTGGGAGGCGGGGGCAAGGGGGGCCGCGGCAGGGGAGCCGCCGGTGGTTCCGGCACGAGCGGGGCCGCGGCGGGCGGGTGCACGACCTTGGGGGGCTCGATCTTCTGCGGCTCCACCGGCTTGACGGGCGCGGCCGGCGGGGCCTCGCCCTGCGGCAGCGCCACGGGTGGGGCCTGCATGACGGGACCCGGCGCCGCGGGGGTCGGCGCTTCCGCGGGAGGGGCGACGAGTATGGCCGGCTCGACCGTGGGCGCATCCAGGGTGATCACCAGCGGTTTCTCCCGCAGCGTGGCCGCCGGCTGCGCTCGTCGTGTCCTGGGCGGCGCCTCTTCCTTGACCTCCGCCGCCGCGGCCGGCTTCGCACGGGTCCGGGGCTTGGACGGGGCCTTGGTCGTGGCGGCCGTGCTCGCCTGCGCAGCCACCCCCTTGCTCCGGGTGGTGCGCCGCGCCGGCGCCTTGATCGCGGTCCCGGTCCCCGGACGGATCGTCCGGGCCGGGATCTTGGCGAGGGGCTGGGAGAGGGCCTCGCGGGCCACCTGCTCCTCCACGGAACTGCTGAACGTCGTCGCCTCGATCCCCGCCGCCTGGAGTCGTTCCAGGACCTCCTTGGTCGTCAGGCGGAACTTCGTCGCCAGATCGTATACTCGAACCATTCCCACGCTCAAATCCTCCAACCGTCCCTCCTTCCGGAGGGACGCTGGCTCCAGCCCCGCATCCGGCGGGGCGGCCCCGGCCGTCCATTTCCCGGCGCGGGCCCGACTGTCTCTACGCGGCGATGACGCCCCGCCGTTGCAACGCTGCCCCGAACCGCTCCCGCAGGGCCGCCTCGTCCAGGCCCGGCAGCGCCCGCCGGAAGGCCCGCGGGAAGACGCGCCGATGCCAGGCCTTCTCGAGGCACGGAAGGGACGCGCAGAGGTACGCCCCCCGCCCCGGCGCCTTCGGCGCATCCACCCTCACGCCCCCGGATGGGTCGGCGGTGATCCGGACCAGTGTCCGCTGCTCCCGGATCCGCCGGCAGCCCACGCAGGTCCGCAGCACCGGCCGGGCCATCAGCCTGCTTCCGCCTCGTGGCCGATCCCGACCGCGGCTTCCCCGCCGCCGGAGGGTCCCTCCGCCTCGCCCGCCGGGGACCCCGCGGGTGCCACGGGGCCGGACCCGGTGCCTCCGGCGTCCCGGAGCGCCTCCCGCGCCGCCTGCAGGATCTTCTCCGCACTCTTGGGGCCGATCCCCTCGATTTCCTGCAACGCCTCGGGCGTGGCCTCTGCCAGGGCCGCCAGCCCGGCATAGCCCGCGGTCACCAGGCGCGTCGCCAGCTTCTCTCCCACACCCGGCAGGGTCGTGAGCTGTTCCAGCGCCGCGCCCTCGTCCATGGCGGGGGCGGCCTCTGCCCGCGCCTCGCCCGCCATCAGGCCGGACAGGGTGGCCTCCGCCTCGCGCTGGAGCTCCGAGGTGCTCTTGATGTCCACCTTCCAGCCCACCAGCTTTGCCGCCAACCGCGCATTCTGCCCCCGCCGGCCGATGGCCAGCGAGAGCTGGTCATCCGCCACCACCACGCGGAGCGTCCGCGCTTCGGAGTCGGCGGTCACGTGCCGCACCTCGGCCGGGGCCAGGGCGGCCTTCACGAAGGCGGCCGGATCCTCGCGCCAGGGAATGATGTCGATCTTCTCCCCCTGGAGCTCCCGCACGATGGCCTGCACCCGGGCGCCCCGGTACCCCACGCAGGCTCCCACCGGATCCACGTTCCCGTCCTTGGAGGCCACGGCGATCTTGGCCCGCTCGCCCGCCTCGCGCGCCGCGGCACGGACCTCCACGATGCCCTCGTAGATCTCCGGCACCTCCAGCTCGAAGAGGCGCTTCACGAATCCCGGATGCGTCCGCGAGACGACGATCTGGGACCCCTTGGAGGTCTTCTTCACGTCCAGGATGTAGGCGCGGACGCGGTCGCCGACCCGGAATTCCTCGCGGGGCAGTTGCTCGCGAACGGGCAGGATGGCCTCGGCCTTCCCGATGTTCAGGATCGCGTTGCCCTTGATGACCCGCTGCACCAGGCCGTGAACCAGCTCGCCTTCCTTCTCCTTGAAGGTCTGGTACACCGAGTCCCGCTCCGCCTCCCGGACCCGCTGGATGATGACCTGCTTGGCCGTCTGGGCGGCGATCCGCCCGAAGCTGTGCGCCGGCACGGGCACCGGACTCTTCACCTCGTCGCCGATCCGGGCGCTCGGGTTGATTTGCAGGGCCTCTTCCAGGCTGATCTCCACCTTGGGATTGGTGGGGGTCTCGACCACCTTCTTCACCGCGTAGAGCATGAACTGGCCCGACTTCGCGTCGAAGTCCACGCGCAGATCCAGGCTGGCCTGGGACAGGGGAAGGCTCTTGCGCGAGGCGGAGAGAATGGCGGCCCCCACGGCATCGATGAGGATGCTCTTCTCGATCCCCTTCTCCCGCCCGATCTGATCAATGACCTGCATCAGGTCCATTCCGTGCCTCCCACATCCTGCGTCTACAGTTCGATCTCCAGGCGCGCCCTGGCGATGAGCCCCCGGGGAATCCTCGCCTGCCGGCCGTCCGCCAGGTCCAGGAGGACTTCCCCGTCCGCCAGCCCCGCCAGGCGGCCGTGAAAGTTTCGCTGCCCCTGGATGGCCTCGCTGGTGGTGATGCGAGCCGCCTTCCCGGCGAAGCGCAGGAAGTCCGCGTCCCGGGTCAGGGGTCGGTCCAGGCCCGGGGAGGAGACCTCCAGATTGTAGGAATACGGAATAAGGTCCGCGACGTCCAGATGGTCGCCCAGCTCTTGGCTGACTCGCTGGCAGTCGTCCAGGGTCACCCCGCCCGCCCGATCCATGTACAGGCGCAGGGTCCAGCCGCGACCCTCCCGCCGGAACTCCAGGTCCACCAGCTCCAGGCCCCGGTCGGCCAGGATCGGCTCCGCCAGGCTGCGGACGCGCTCCACGATCTCCGCCGTGCGCTGCGGCGGGCCCTGATCCGCCGGTCGCCTCTTCATGACTCCCTGGACCGTCCCCCGGCCTCCCCCGGATTCGGGGTGGGGGGCCGCCCGGTCCTCTGCTGCGGGCAGGCTGAGCCTCGAAAAACAAAGAGCGGGCAGTCGCCCACTCTGTTCGGCAGGGTACCACAGCACCCCGAGGCGCGCAAGGGAAAAATCGCCCCGCCGCAGGCGGGATTATTCCTCTTCCTCCTCCACGGGGCGCTTCGCCTCGGCCACGATCTTCTCCTGGATGTGGGTCGGGACCTCCTCGTAGTGGGAGGACTCCATGCTGTAATCCCCGCGGTCGCCGGTGATGGACCGGAGCCGGGAGTCATACTCCAGCATCTCCGAGAGGGGGACGTTGGCCTTCACCGCCTGGTTGCGCCCCTTGGCCTCGATGCCCAGGACGCGCCCGCGCTTGCTGTTCAGGTCCCCCACGATGTCGCCCATGCACTCCCCGGGGGCGACCACCTCGACGGTCATGATGGGCTCGAGCAGGGTGGGCTTGGCCTGGGTCATGGCCTTCCGGAAGGCCAGCCGCCCCGCCAGCTTGAAGGCCAGCTCGGAGGAATCCACGGGGTGGGTGGAGCCGTCGTAGAGGGTCACCCGGAGGTCCACCACCGGGTAGCCGGCCAGCGGCCCCCGCTCCATCCCCTCCAGGATGCCCTTCTCCACGGCCGGGATGTAGTTCCGGGGGATGGCGCCGCCCACGACCTGGTTCACGAACTCGAAGCCCCCGCTCCGCGGCACCGGCTCCATGTGGATCCAGCAGTCCCCGAACTGGCCCCGTCCGCCGGTCTGCTTCTTGTGCCGGCCCTGGATCTCCCGCGCCTTGGCCTTGATCGTCTCCTTGTAGGGGACCCGGGGGGTCTTGAGGGTGACGTCCACCCCAAATTTGCGCTTGAGCCGCTCCGCCACGATCTCCACGTGGGCCCGGCCCATCCCCGAGACCACCGTCTCCTTGGTCTGCGGGTCGTAGCGGATCTGGATGGTCGGGTCCTCCTCCCGCAACCGGGTGAAGGCGGTGCTCATCCTGTCCTCGTCCCCCTTGGCCTTGGGCTCCACGGCGAAGGAGATGACCGGGGCGGGAAAGGTGATCTCCGGGAGGCGGATGGGCGCCTTCTCGTCGCACAGCGTGTCGCCGGTCCCGGTCTCCTTCAGCTTGACCACGGCCCCCATGTCCCCGGCCCCCACCGACTCCACCGGCGTCTGTTGCTTGCCCCGGAGCAGGAGGAGTTGCCCCACCCGCTCCTTCACCCCCTTGGTGGCGTTCAGGATGGTGGAATCCGAGGTCAGGGTCCCGGCGTACACCCGGAACATCGTGACCTTGCCGGCATAGGGATCCGCCACAGTCTTGAACACCAGCGCCGCCGGCGGCGCGTCGTCCTTCACCTCCCGCCGGACGGTCCCGTTCCCCTTGGCATCGGCCCCCTCCACGGCCGGACGCTCCAGCGGGGACGGGAAGCACTCCGCCAGGAGGTCCAGGAGCGGGGACACCGCGACGTTCCTGGCCGGGGCTCCGCAGAGGATCGGGAAGAGCTTCTGGTCGCGGATGCCCCTGGCCAGCCCTTCCTGGATCTCGGCCTCGGACAGCTCCCCGCTCTCCAGGTACTTCTCCAGCAGTCGGTCGTCCGCCTCCGCCACCGCCTCCACCAGGGCGGCCCGCTGCTTCTCCGCCAGGGGCTTCACCGCATCGGGGACACTGCCCTCCGTGGCCTTCCCCGAGCCGTCGGTGGCGAAGGTGATCGCCCGCATCCGGACCAGGTCCACGACGCCGGTGAAGCTCGCCTCCTGTCCCATGGGGACCTGGACCGGCACGGCCTTGGGCGACAGGTTCTTCTGGATGTCCTCCAGCGCGCGGGAGAAGTCGGCCCGCTCCCGGTCCATCTTCGACAAGTAGATGACGCAGGGCAGCTCCTGGGCGGCGGCGGTGCTCCACACCTTCTCCGTGGAGACCTTCACCCCGTCCGGCGCGCCGACCACCACCACGGCGCCATCCACCACCCGCAGGGCGTTCTTGGCATCGGTGAGGAAGGCCGCGAAGCCCGGCGTGTCCACCAGGTTGAACTTCCGCCCCTTCCACTCGCACCAGGCCAGGGCGGCGCTGATGCTGATCTTGCGCCGGATCTCATCCTCGTCGAAGTCCGTGGTGGTGGTGCCGTCCTCCACCCGGCCCAGGCGGGTGGTGGCCCCGGCGCAGAACAGCAGGGCCTCGGTCAGGGTCGTCTTGCCCGCACCGCCGTGGGCAACCAGAGCCACGTTTCGGATCTTGCCCGTCTCGGGTCGTTTCATGGTGCGCCTCGTCGTCCTCCGGAATGAATCGGGATCTGGTGGCGGGTCGCGTCACGCCACCCGCCAACCGGGGAGACCTCGTTACCTAACACACTCCCGACCGGCCGCGCAAGGGAAAATGCCGCTCCGAACGGCTCAGGCCACCCTTCCGGACGATTCGCTGTCGCTGTCGGGCTCCCTGTCCCTGTCGCTGTCCCTGTCGCTACAGGTGGGCGATGATCGCGGTCGTGACCTCGGTGGTCTTCGACCGGCCGCCCAGATCGGGCGTCCGGACCTTTCCCTCGGCCAGCACGGCCGCCACCGCCTTCTGGATACGCGCCGCGGCCCGCTTCGCCCCCAGAAAGTCCAGCATCATGCCGGCGGTAAGGATCGCGGCGATGGGGTTCACGATCCTCTTGCCCGCGATGTCCGGGGCCGAGCCGTGTACCGGCTCGAACATGGAGGGGAATTTCCTGGTCGGGTTCAGGTTGGCGGCGGGGGCCAGCCCCATGCCGCCCACCACGGCCGCCGAGAGGTCGGTCAGGATATCCCCGAACAGGTTGCTGGCGACCACCACGTCGAAGGCCTCGGGCCGGCGGACGAAGTTCATGCACGCCGCATCCACCAGGATGGAACTCGACTGGACATCCGGGTACTCCCGCGCCACCGCCCGGAAGACGTCGTCCCAGAACACCATGCTGTGCGCCATGGCGTTGGACTTGGTGACGGACGTCAGGTGCTTGCGCCGGGATCGCGCCTGCTCGAAGGCGAAGCGGATGATCCGCTCGGTCCCCTGCCGGGTGAAGATGTTGGTCTGGACGGCCACCTCGCTCGGAAACCCCCGGTAGACGCGACCGCCCGCATCGGCGTATTCGCCCTCGGTGTTCTCGCGGACAACCAGCATGTCAATGCTGCCCGGGGCCTTGTCGCGAAGGGGCGTGGGGACGCCCGGGTACAGGACGGCGGGCCGCAGGTTCGCGTACTGATCGAAGCTCCGGCGAATGGGCAAGAGCAGGCCGTGGAGCGTCACGACCCTGCGTCCCTCGGCCACCACCTCGATGCCGACCCCGTCCCCGGGGATGACTGCGATCGTAAACGTTGGCATCTCATCGCTCCTCGTCTCCCCCTTCTAACCTCAACTCACTGACGCACGCCCCTGCACCCATCGCAGGAAGTCGAAACCCCTCCCACGCCAAGAGTGGCTCTTTTAGCATAACTTCACGCAATCAATCAAGGACCCTCCGACCCTTCACCCACCCCCGCTTCGCCGAATACATTCAGCAGGGCAGTGCCCGACGGGGTTCCCCGGTTCGCCCCAACTGTTTAGCGTCGGCAGCTCTAGGGTGCTTCTCCGGCGAGTCTCAGGACGGCAGCCCGGGTGTGCGGGGCGATACGAAAGCGCAAATCCTGAAGTGTATCCAGGATTGGCTGGACCACTGGGATGAGCCCAGCGCGTTTCGCAGCGAGCAGCAGCCCCAGCGTCCCAGTCAGGCGGATGCCTAGGGTATGTGCTACCCGTCTCGCCAGGGCATCATCGAGGACGACAACGGCATCAGGTGACTCCAAAGCCAGCATGAGGACTTCCGTTTCCCCCGGGCCCAGATCCGTGACCAGTGGCAGGGCGGACGAGCTGGACGGACGACGGATTGCCACCCAGTCCAGCGTGTTTGGGTCAGGCAGGTCCACACCTACCGAGCGGCC
>JACPAT010000041.1 GCA_016180655.1 Candidatus Methylomirabilota bacterium
CGAGCCCGCGGGGAAGACGGCCAGGGAGCGCTCGGAGAGTGTTGGCATGAACGAGCCCCTTCAGCGGTTCTCTGTCAGAGGTTGACCCATCACGTTCGCGTTTCCCCTGGAATTCGGGATGACGCCGAGGCTGCAGCGATCACGCCGAGAATGTACTTCCGGCTCTCCAGCATGGCGGCCTCGGGACGGTCCGGCGAAAAAATCTCGATCACCAGCGCGGCGTCCACGCGGGCAAGGAAGCCGGCAATCGAGGGGAAATCCACCCGCCCGGTCCCCAGCGGCAGGTGATCGCTGACCTTGCGCGCATTGTCGTTCAGGTGCACGTGGGCGATGTGGCGCTCGAGCGCGGCGAACTCCGCGGCCAGACCCGCACCGACGAAGGCATGGCCAGTGTCGAAGTTCACTCTGACGTTCCGCCGCCCGATCGCCTCAACCATGGCCGCCAGCGCCTCAGCCGTGGGCGCCGCCGTGTGCCGGGTGTGGACCTCATTCTCCACGACCAGCGTGAGACCGGCCGAAGCGGCCATGTCTGCCCAAGCGCCAATTCGCTCTACCGCTAGGTGCCAGCCCCTTCGGGCCAGGTCCTCGCGGTCGTGGCGTTTCGTGACGAACGGGGTGCCGTGACGTTCCAGGCCGTCCAGATCACGGACCACCCCGGGATGGATGGCCAGCACCGGACTCGAGAGTTTGGCGCCGATCTCCACCAGGCACCTGATCTTCTCGTCATCGGCCGCCTGTTCTTCCGGAAGACGCGTGGCCGGGTTCACCGTGGAGTCATCGTGCAGCGTGAATCCGATCCCCTCACCGTTCCCGATCGCGGCGAGCTCCCGGAGCGTCGCCTCGCTCACGAGGCTGGGACAGAAATCCAGCGGTTCGCAGTTGAGCTCGAGCCCCTGGAACCCGTGGCGGGCGGCAAAGCGGGCTGCATCCACCGGTCCCATGACCGGCAGAAGCGACCAGGTACAGGCATAGATGCGCGGGCCAGTCACAGTCATATTCCGGCCATGGACATTCCGGTCTCAGCCGCCCGCCAGGCGCACCCTAGCCCAGGCCGGCCCGTGCCGCTCGGCCAGCCAGATCAGCCCCATCACCGCCGTCACGATGACGAGGATGGCGACACTCATCGACGCGGCGAGCCCGTAGCGGCCGGTGTCGGCGTTGAGGAAGATGCCCACGGAGGCCAGGTTGTGGTCGGGGCTGACCAGAAAGATGACGGCCGAGAGGGTCACCAGGCCGTGCACGAAGATGTAGAGGGTCGCCAGGACCAGGACATGCCGGATCATCGGCACGGTGACCAGGAAGAACTTCTGGCCCAGCGTGGCGCCGAGGATCTCGGCCGCCTCGTCCACTGCGGGGTCCAGCCGCTGGAGGGTCGCCCGCCCGGCCAGGACGCCCACGAAGATGTTGGCGAACAGGATGTTGAGCACCAGGATGGCCGCCGTGCCGGTGAGGGCCAGCTCCCTGATGCCCAGCGGGTTGTTGAAGGCAACCAGGTACCCGACGCCGAAGATGACCCCGGGCACGACCCCGGGCAGCAGGGCGATGAAGCCCAGGACATTCCGTCCGGTCGGGCGAACCCGCTCGACCAGGTAGGCGATCATGACGCTGAAGATGCCCCCCGCCAGCGCGGCCATCCCGGCGATCTTGACGCTGCTCCAGATGAGCGGAAGTCGCTGGGCCGCCCCGACGCCGCTGTAGGCCTCGGCCCCCTGCCACCGGTAGTGCTCCAGGGTCGGCGTGAAGTCCACCCCCCAGACGCGCGTGAAAGAACCCAGCACGATGACGCCGTAGAACAGGACGATGGTGGCGCATACGGCCGCCGCGGCCGTCCCCAGGAGGGAGTTCGGGCGGGCCGCCGGTGGCCGCCCCGGTGGCAAAGCGCTTGCGCCTCTCGCTCCGCTCGAAGAGAAAGTAGGCGGTCAGCGTCGGCAGGATGAGCCAGACGCACAGCGCGGCCGCCAGGGAGCTGTTCTGGTACCCGATGATCTCGTCGTACACGACCCCGGCGAGGACCGAGTAGCCGCGCCCGATGACGAGCGGATTGCCGAAATCCGTCATGCTCAGGATGAACACCACCAGGGCGGCGCGGATCACGCCGGGGCGGGTCAGTGGCAGGGTGACGCGCCAGAAGATCTGCCAGGCCGTGGCCCCCTGGCTCGCGGCCGCCTCCTCGACCCGTCCGTCATGCCTGGCCAGGACGTCGTCGAGGATGATGAATGCATGCGGCAGAAAGCTCAGCACCATGGCGACGATCACGCCGCTCACGCCGTAGAGATTGGTGACGTCGGCATCGATCAGCCCCAACCGCTCCTGGAGCAGTCCCCGCGTGATTAGGCCCTGGCGGCCGAACAGCAGGATACCGGCCAGGGCCATGATGATCGGCGGCGAGACGAGCGGCGTGAGGACGGTGAATCGCACCAGGCTGGGCACCCGGGTGCCCCGGCGATTGACGGCGAAAGCCAGCGCATAGGCCAGGACCATGGAGATGAGGCTGGCGGTTGTGGCGACGAACAGGCTGTGCAGTCCGGCCCGCCGCAGGCGAGGATCGCCGAGGAACTCCCGGTAATGCGTAAGCCCAAACCCGCTGCGCGTGCCCGAGCGCAGGGTGTCGAACTCGGCGGGGCTCAGCCTGTCGCGCACCCGGAACGCCAGGGCGATCCGCTTGTGCAGCACGGCGACCTGGACGGGAAACTCGGCCGTGAACGCCGCGCGCTGATTTTCGGTGAGGCCCGTGACCGCCGCCTCGGCCGCTGCGATCTGCTGGTCGAATGGCGCCTTACGATCCCAGAGGACGCGGAGGTTCATGGCCTCCAAGGTGGCCGCAGTCGCCTCCATGCGCTGGGCCGGGGTGACCTCGTCGCCCCAGCGGGCCAGGAGGGTCCGGCGGGGCTCCGGCTCCAGCCGCTCGAGGGCGGCAAGGACCGCGGTGCGCATTTCCCGTGGCGTCAATGGGCCGCGCAGGCGCACGCTTTCGATGAGCACTGCACCCAGCGGCATGATGACGAACAGCATCAGCAGGACTGCCGTCCCCAAGGAGACCGCATACGCGGAGGCGCGCGACATCAGCAATGCCCGAGTGCCGTGCCGTCGTCGGCGAAGATCATGGCCTGACCCGGCTGGATCCGCCAGGCCACGGCCTCGCCGACGGCGAGCTTGAGCGCGAGCCACTCCTGTGTGGACAGGTCCACCAGCAGGCTCGCGCCGCCCGGCGTGATGATGGTAGAGCGCACGGTCTGGCCGAGGAAGGCGTAGGACGCCAGCGTTCCCGTGAAGGCCGGGCCCGGCCCCGTCCCCGGGCGCCCCAGCGAGATATGCTCCGGGCGAATGCAGACCCGGAGCGGGTCCAAGCCGCGCAGATGGCCGGGGACCTGAATCTCCGCTGGGGTGTCCTCGACCATGATCCGGTCTCCTGGGACCGCCTTGGCCCGCAACGTGTTACTGGTGCCAATGAAATCGGCGACGAGGCTGGTGGCTGGCTTGGTGTAGATCTCCAGCGGCGTCCCCACCTGCAGGAACCGGCCCCGGTCCATCACGACCACCCGGTCGGACATGGATAGGGCCTCCTCCTGGTCGTGGGTGACATAGACCGTGGTGATGCGCAGCCGCTCCACGAGCGAGCGGATCTCGGCGCGCAGCAAGGTACGGATCTTGGCGTCGAGGGCCGAGAGGGGTTCGTCGAGCAGCAGGACCGACGGGTTGAGTGCGAGCGCGCGGGCCAAGGCGACGCGCTGCTGCTGGCCGCCAGACAGCTCGTGGGGATAGCGCGACTCCATTCCCTCCAGATGGGTCAGCGCACACAATTCCGCCACGCGCTCGGTGATCTCCTGCCGGGGACGCCGCCGCAGGCGCAGGCCGAAGCCGATGTTGTCTGCCACAGTCATGGTGGGAAACAAGGCGTAGGACTGGAACACGAAACCCATCCCCCGCAGCCTCGGGGGCAGGGGATCAATGCGCCGGTCGTTCAGCCATACCTCGCCGCCATCGGGGGCGGTGAAGCCGGCGATCATGCGAAGCAGCGTGGTCTTGCCGCAGCCGCTGGCGCCCAGGAGGGTGACAAACTCTCCCGAAGCGATGTCCAGGGAAGCATCGTTGACGGCCGTCACGGGGCCGAAGCACTTCGCGAGACCCTTCAACTGAAGGTAGGCCACGACCTTCCACCCGTGTTGCGGTGGGTCCGGACGCCGCGGACGGCGACAGCCGATGTATGGACGAGGGCGCCCATCAATTCCCGTATTTCTTGGCCCAGTCCCGCTTGAAGTCGTTGGCGTCCACGGGGCGGCGCATCTTCCAGAGGGACACACCCTTGAGATCGATGTTGCCATGCCCGGGAACGGTTGCCGCACCGACGTAGGGGGCATAGACCTTGGCGCCCTCGGGACTCGCCAGAAAATCGAGGAAGAGCTTGCCGTTCTTGGGGTTGGGTCCACGAACAAGCAGGCCGCCCCCCTCCATGATGTTGGGTGTCAGGTTGGGGAACACCAGCTTCACCGGGAGGCCGGCCTTGATCTGCTCCAGCACTGCCGTGTCAAATGTCAACCCGATGGCGACCTCGCCGGCGCCGGCCTGTCGTCCGGGAGCGCCGCCGCTGCTGGTGTACTGGAAGATGTTCTGGTGGATCTTCTCGATGTACCCCCACCCATACGCGTCAAAGAGGGTCATGAAGATGCTCAGGCCGGTGCCCGATTGGGTCGGTGAGGCCACGCTGATCAGGCCCTTGTATTGCGGCTTGGCCAGGTCCTCCCAGCTCGCCGGCACGGGCAGATTCCGCTTCTGGAGGACCTGGGTGTTGACGGCCATCACCATGACCGTCAGCCAGTGGTTGATGTAAAAGCCGTCTGAGTCCGCGAACTGTCCGGGGATCTTGCTGTCCTTGGGCGCATACGGCTCAAGGGCACCGGCATTCTTGAGCTGCTCGAGCGCGACGGTATTCACCGCGTAGATCAGGTCGGCCTGGGGATTGTTCTTCTCTGCGATCGCCTTCTCGGTGATCGGGCCGGTACTGAGATTGACCGCCTTGACGGTGATGTCGGGGTATTTCTTGCTGAAGGCCGTGACGACGTCCGCGTGCAGTTTCTCATTCGCGGCGGTATAAATCACCAGATTGCTCGCGGCATCGGCGGGTTGCGCGGACACAAGCCAAGTGGAGCCGAGTGCCCCGATGAGCAGCAGGCGGAATCCGGAAACGATCCTGTTCATGGCCCCTCCCCCCTTTGTGTAACTACACCCCACCACGGTACCGTTCTTAGAAAAGCGTCTCCTCGACACTCCTCCATGCCCAGCCTTACCTGTTTCCACACCCATACGGGGCTTCCGGGAAACGCCGTCCGGCGGTCAACCGCCCCGGCGCCGCCCTATCGTCTCTCCACTGCGGCGATGCACTCCTCGATGATATCGAGGGCATGGTCCAGCTTTTCCCACGTGATGGTCAGGGGCGGGATGAGGCTGAGGATGTTTCCCTCCGTCACCTTGAAGCTGAGCCCTTTCTCCAGGGCCCGGTACATCACTCTCTCGGCTTCCGCGCTGGCCGGTTCCTGGGTGCCCCGGTCCCGGACCAGCTCGATGGCCAGCAGGAGGCCGAGCCCGCGGACGTCCCCGATGAGCGGGTGGCGGGACATCATCTGCCGCATCCGCGCGAGGGCCCGCTCGCCCAGCGTCCGCGACCGCTCCACCAGGCCGTCCTCCTCGAGGCACTGGATGGTGGCCAGGGCCGCCCGGCAGCAGACCGGGTTCTTCTCGTGGGTGTAGTGGCCGAGGGCCCGATCCGCCATCACGTCCAGGGCCGGCCGGGCCACCATGGCGGCCATGGGCAGGACACCGCCGCCCAGGCCCTTTCCCAGGACGAGAATGTCCGGGACGACCCCGAAGTGCTCGCAGGCGAACATCCGCCCGGTCCGCCCGAGGCCCTGGGGGATCTCGTCGAAGATGAGCAGCGCCCCGTGCCGGTCGCAGGCCTCCCGGACCGTGCGCCAGTAGTCCGGGGGCGGGATACACGCCGTGCTCCGCACCGGCTCCGCGATGACCGCCGCCACGTCCCCTTCCTGCTCCAGGACGTACTCGACGACCCGGGCGCAGCGCAGGTCGCACTGGCCACCGCAGCCCCACAGGCACCGGTAGGGGTCCGGGGGCGGGACGTGCTCCGTCCCGGGGAGGAGGGGGCCGATGTCGCCCCGGAACATCCGCTGCCCGCCGACGCTCGCCGTATCCAGGGAGGCGCCGTGAAAGGCGCCCCACATCGAGATCGTCTTGAAGCGCCCCGTCGCCGCCCGGGCCAGGCGGATCGCCATCCCCATGGCCGCCGCGCCGCTGGGGCAGAAGAGCGACTTGCCCAGGTCGCCGGGGGTGATCCCGGCCAGTTTCTTCGCCAGCGCGATGGCTGGGACGTTCGTGTAGCGGCGGGTGCAGAACGACAGGTCGTCCAGCTGGGCCTTGACCGCCCGGAGGACGCGGGGGTTTCCGAAGCCGACCTGGTGGACGCTGTTGCCGTGGAAGTCCATGTACCGGCGGCCCTGGAGGTCCTGGATGTAGATCCCCTCGCAGCGGGACAGGACGTTCAGGCACGGCGTGGACAGCGCCTGACGCAGGAAGTAGGTCGCGTCCTCTTCCAGGATCGCCCGGGCCTCGGGGCCGATGTTGCGGCGCCCCCATTCCTCGCGCTGCGGCGTGCGGTTCAGGTCCCCCTCGGCGGCGTGGCTGTTGGGGGTCTTCTGCCGTCGCGCCGCCGGTTTCTCCGTGGGGCGACGGGTCATCGCGTGGGCGCGGCGGCGCGGGCGCGTTTTCCTGGCAGATCCGGGATGGTCCATTCCAGTCCTAGGCGTCGCAGGGTTTCCGGGGTGGGGATGCCGTCCGCGTCCCAGCCGCGGGCGGCGTAGTACTCGTCCAGCATCGTTTCGAGCGGCGGGGTGTACTCGCCGGCGCCCCCGTCGGGGAGCCGCTCGTGCAGGATCCGGCGGGGGAGGACGTCGTCCTGGCGGGACTGCCCGAGCCGGACGTTGTACATCCGCTTCAGGTTCGACGCGCGCTCGCCGATCATGAGCAGCTCCCCGAGCGTCACGTCCCAGCCGGTGGTGAGGTTGAGATAGGTGACTAGGTCCCGCCCGAGGGTCCCGGGCATGATGAATTGGCAGACCTTGAGGCTGTTGAAGAGGCCGGCGTAATCCTGGATGCGGGCAACCATGGTCCCCTTGCCGGCTGGGTCCTGGCGGGGCAGGGCCTTCTCGTAGCCGACGTCCGCCACGCCGTGGCGTTCGAGGTAGTGACTGCAGCCCCGATGACAGGCCCCGCGGGGATAGGTGGCATAGGCCACCGCCAAGCTGTTCATGGAGCGGGGGTCGTGCTGGGCCAGCTCCAGCCCGCGGACGTGCAGGGCGAACTCCTCGGCCCCCCGGCCGATCTGGCGAGCGGCCTCGCGGACCCCCTCGCCCAGGAGCTTCCCGATCCCCTCGCGGAGGCCGATCTGCCGGACCAGCGCCAGCATCACCTTCGGATCGCCCCAGGTGAGCGCAAGGCCGTCCGTGTCGGCCGGGGTCAAGATTCCCCGCTCGAACGCCTCCAGCGCGAAGGCGATGGCCCCGCCGGTGGAGATCGTGTCGAGGCCGTACCGGTTGCAGAGTTCATTTCCCAGGGCGATGGCCTCGAGGTCGTCCACCAGGCACATCGAGCCGAGGGAGACCAGGGTCTCGTACTCCGGCCCGGCGCCCCGCACGGGGGCATAGGGGCCGGTGGCCACCTCCACGTCGCGCCCGCAGCCGATGGTGCAGGCAGCACAGAAATACTTCCGCTTCAGGATGGTCTCGGCCATGCGCTGGCCGGAGATCCGGTCGAACCGGTCCCAGGTCCCCAGCCTCCAGTTCTTGATGGGGGCATCGCCGATGGCCGCGGCCGGCAGCATGCCCCCGGCCGTGCCGTAGTCCCGGCGCGACCGGGTCCGCTCGTTGATCACCGGCGCGGTCTGCTTGACGGCCTGCATGAGGGCCTCGGGGCGGGCGACGGGAACGACCCGCGTCCCGAAGACCACGATGGCCTTCAACCGCTTGCTTCCCATCACCGCGCCCAGCCCCGCGCGCCCGGCCGCCCGGCCGTCGTGACCGTCGTTCATGACGGCGGCGAGGCGCGCCAGCCGTTCGCCGGCCGGCCCGATGGCCAGGACGACCGCCTTGGAAGAGGTCTCCGCCTTGAGGAGCGGATCCACGTCGTAGGTGTCCACGCCCCAGCAATGCTGCGCCGGGCGGATCTCCGCCTGGCCCTCGGTCACCCACAGGTAGACCGGGGCGTCGGCCGCACCCGACACCAGGATCCCGTCGTAGCCGGCCCGCTTCAGCATCTGGCCCCAGGTGCCCCCGCTGTCGGATTCGCCCCACTGGCCCAGGGGAGACTTGGCGATGACCGCGTGACGGCCCGAGGTGGGGACCTTGGTGCCGACGAGGGGGCCGGTGAGGAAGATGAGGAGGTTGTCGGGGCCGAGGGGATCGGTGTGGCGGCTCGTCTCGCGGTAGAGGTACCAGGCGCCCAGGCCGCTGCCGCCGAGGTGTTGGCGGAGCAGATCCTCGGCCAGCGGCTCGTCCCACGGCCGAGAGCTTCCCTGTCCCTGTCGGATCTCGCTGTCGGCTGTCCCTGACTTCGGCGAGCTCAGTCGAGCCGTCGCTATCGCCGCGTCGGTTCCCACCGGACAGGGGCGTCAGGATATCCACCTTCGCGCCGTCCTTGATCACCGCGTCCAAGGTCAGGATGTCGCCATCCACGATCACGGCGGTGAGATGGCTCATGGCCTCTTCCTGGAGTCCCTCACGCGGCAGGTTCGCCCGGAGCTTGGGATACTCGGCCGCCAGGCGCTCCCAGAGGTCACGGAGCGTGAGCGTGCCCGTCCACGACAGCGTCAGGGTGCGCTGTCCAACCCACTCCTTGAAGGGACTCGCGAACCAGAAGGTGGCCTGCGGCATCAGTATCCTCAGGGGCAACAGGCCATGCCAGACTCCGAGGGTGCCAACCACTCTCCCTGCAAGGCCATCAACGTCCCGAGCTGCTGGAAGAACGAGCAGGAGTCCTCCCGATGAGCTTGACGACCTCTTCGGAGGACATCAGTCCGAAGGGAAAGATCCCTCCCGTACCCTGCATGCTTGTCTCTTGCACCTCTCGCCCCTGAATTGGCGTCCAGTGCCTCCTGCAGGCTGGCGGGAAGATGTCACGGCGCACTGCACCCCATTCCACGGTGCGCCGGCTCGAACGCATCCGCGCCGGTGGGCAGGACCCATCCCGTACGCATGGCTGTCCCCTCAAATGATCCGCTGGCGGAGCCAGCTCGAGGCGATATCCGTCACCCAAACGAGGAGTAGGACCACCACCAGGATCATGGAGGTGTCCTGATACTGGAACAGCCGGATGCTGGAGATGAGGTGGAAACCGATCCCGCCGGCCCCCACCAGCCCGAGGACGGTGGCCGAGCGAATGCTGACCTCGAACCGGTAGAGGTTGAAGGCCACAAAGTTGGGCAGCACCTGGGGGACGATGGCCAGGGCGATGGTCTGAAGCAGGTTGGCTCCGGCCGCCTGCAGCGCCTCGATGGGCCCCGGGTCCACGGCCTCAATCGCCTCGGCGTAGAACTTCCCCAGCATACCAGTGTTGTGGACGGCCAGGGCCAGGACGCCCGGAAAGGGTCCCAGGCCGACGGCGGCGACGAAGATGAGGGCGAAGACCAGTTCCGACACCCCCCGGCAAGTGTTCAGGACGAGCCGGGCCGTGTGGTAGAACGCGGCGTGGGGCGTCACATTGATGGCTGCCAGGATCCCCAAGGGGAGCGAGGTGAGAACGGCAAGCAGCGTCCCCCAGATGGCGATCTGGATCGTCTCAATGGCCGGTCGGGCCAGATCGCGCCCGTAGGCGAAGTTCGGGGGGAACATGTGAGAGATGTAGCGGAGAATGGATGGGATCCCCGCCAGGAATTCGCCAGGGCGCAGGTCCACCCCCTCGGCGCTCCAGCCCAGGACGACCAGGGCAAAGAGCGCAATAGCCAGGCTCCGGGCCCAGGCACCGGCCTTAGACACCTCCTCCACGGGGAGACCGGCAACGGAGCCTTGCCCGGCGATCTCAGACTTCCTCAGCGGTAGCCGGTCCGCCATGGTAGATCTCCGCCAGAACGGACGAGGTCAGGTCGCAAGCGCGGCCATCGAAGACGATGTGGCCGCGGGAGAGACCCACCACCCGGTCGCCGAATTCCCGCGCATAATCCACCTGATGCAAGTTGCACAGGACCGTGATCCCCTCCTCCCGGTTAATGCGCTTCAGGTAGCCCAGGACGTTTCGGGCGATCTTCGGATCCAGGCTGGCCACGGGCTCGTCGGCCAGGATTAGTTGGGGTTCCTGAGCGAGGGCGCGGGCGATGCCTACTCGTTGCTGTTCGCCGCCGCTCAGCCTGTCGGCCCGCTGGTGAGCCTTATGCGCGAGGTCCACGCGAGCCAAGCAATCCATGGCTAAGCCCCGCTCCTCCCGCGTGAAGTAGTAGCAGAGGACGGACAGGGTGGACTTGTACCCTATCCGGCCGGCCAGGACGTTGGTGAGGACCGAGAGGCGCTTCACCAGGTTGAACGACTGGAAGATCATCCCGATGTGGCGCCGCGCGGCCCGCAGGGAGTGGCCGTCGTCCTCCAGGGGCTGCCCTTGAAACACGACATCGCCTGCCGAGGGCACCACCAGGCGATTGATGCAGCGCATGAGCGTGGACTTGCCCGCCCCGCTGGGCCCCAGGATGACGAGAAACTCCCCCCGGTCTACGGCCAGGTCCACGCCGCACAAGGCTTCTGTCCCTGGCCCGTAGCTCTTCCGGAGCCTCCGCAGCTCCAGCAGGTGCGCCATCCCCCCTGTCCCGTCCCCCTACTTCTGCTTCTTCAGGTCGATCTTCATCTCCTTGACGATATCGCGAAGGCCGTCGAACTCCTTGTCGGAGTATGGGATGAAGTGGGAGAGCTTGCCCAGGGTGGACATGTGGACGTCCTTCAGGGTCAGGAAGGCCTGACGGACTCTCTCCTTAGTCTCGGGCGGCAGATCCTCCCGCCAGACCATGGGGTTTCCCGGGATCAAGTCCGACCTCGCGATCACCCGGAGTTCCTCCTTCTTGATCACTCCCTTCTTCAGGAGCGTGGACCACGCTTCGTCACTGAAGCATGACCCGTCAAGCTTCTTGCCTGCAACGGCCAGGGCTGAGGCGTCATGGCCACCGGAGTACATGACCGCCTTGAAGTCCCTCTCTGGCTCGATGCCGACCTTCTTGAACATGTACCGGGGGATGAGGTTGCCCGACGTGGACGCCGGGTCAGTGAAGGAGAAGGTCTTTCCCCGGAAGTCCTCTAGTTTCTGCATCGGGCTGTCGGCCCGGGCGATGCAGATGGAGCGGTAGCCTGCCTCCCCCGTCTCCGCCTTCACCGGGCTGGCGAAGGCCTCCACCCCGGCATTCGCCACGTCCCTGGCCAGGATGTAGCCGAAGGGGCCCAGGAAGGCCGCGTCGATCCTCTTGAACTTCAGGGCTTCCGTGACCCCTGTATAGTCCGTGGCCACGAACACCTTGAGCTTCATCCCCAGAAGCTTCTCGAGCTGGACGATCATGTCCTCCGAGTCTTTGACGGCTGCCCGTGCATCTTCCGTTGGGATCAATCCCAGCCGAATGACAGGCTCGTGCTTGCTTCCCCATGACATCGAGGTTCCCACACCCAGGAGCACACACAGAATGGCCGGCAGAGTCCGCCAGCATCTCTTCAACGCTTTCATGGTTTCCCCCTCCCCTAGCCTACCTGGACGCTTCGATAACTAGGCCCGGCACGCTATATCAGTTGGTTCCCTTCAGTCCAAGGTCATTCAGGCCTCCAACAGAGTGCAATCGTGCGGTGAAAACCCGACAGTCACATTGTCTCCCTCTTGGGGCAGGCTGGCCAGTCCGTCCAGCGTGATGCCGGAGATGTCCGCCACTACTTCGGCCCCGCCGATGTCAACGAAATAGCGGAGGAACGGGCCGAGAAATTGTCGCTGCCGTACACGGCCCTTGAGGCAGCTATCCCCCGGGCACACGGCCAGGCGCACGTGTTCCGGCCGCACCGAGACGAAGACCCGCTGGCCGGGGGCGAGGCCCGGGCGGCGGGGCAGCCGCAGGGTCTCACCGAGAACGCGGACGGTCGTCTCCTCGACTTGGGCGGCAACGACCTCGCCGGGCAGGCGGTTCGCCTGCCCTATGAAGTCGGCCACGAAGCCATTGGCAGGCTGGAAGTAGAGCTCGGCATGGGTGCCAATCTGCTGCACGCGCCCGGCATCCATCACCAGGATTCGGTCGGAGAGGGAGAACGCCTCCTCCTGGTCGTGGGTAACGTAGAGGGTGGTGATACCCGTCTCCTTTTGAATGCGACGAATCTCTGTCCGCATCTCCTGCCGGAGCTTCGCGTCCAGGTTGCTCAGCGGCTCGTCCATGAGGAGCAGCCGGGGCCGAATCACCAGGGCGCGGGCGACCGCCACGCGCTGTTGTTGGCCGCCCGACAGCTCGCGCGGCCTTCGATGCTCCAGGCCCCGGAGGCGGACCAAGTCCAGCGCCTCCTGGACCCGGCGGTCGAGTTCGGCTCCATGGAGTCCGCGCATCTCCAGGCCGAAGGCCACATTCCGGTAGGCCGTCATCGTCGGAAAGAGCGCATACCGCTGGAAGACGAACCCGACGTCCCGCTTCTCCGGCGGGTCGAAGCGCATATCGTGCCCCTCGACGGCAATCTCCCCCGCGTCGGCCTGCTCGAATCCAGCGACGCACCGGAGCAGGGTCGTCTTGCCGCACCCGGACGGGCCGAGCAGCGTGAAGAACTCATTCCGCTCGACGGCGAAGCTCACGTCGTGGAGCGCCAGCACCGGCCCGAACGATTTCCAGAGCCCCCTGACCTCGAGATACCGCTCCATGGATCTATTCCGATCACACGTTGATGTTCTCGTGCCAGCTCTGCCCGGTTAGCCAGCGCACGACCCCGAGGGCGGACAGGAGCACGAGCATCATGCAGAGGCTCACCGCGGCCGCGAGGTTGTAGTTCGAATAGGCGCCCGTTTCAGCGAAGACGTAGGTAAAGATCTCCAGCGGCGCGAGCTTATACCGCTCAGGCGCGATCATGAACGACAGCGAGTAGTTCTGCAGGGACGTCACGAACGCCAGCAGCGAGGCGGCAACGAGCCCGGGCGCGATGAGAGGCAGGATCACCCGACGCACCGCGGTCCACTCCGAGGCCCCCAGGCTCCGCGCGGCCTCCACGAGGCTCAGGTCAGTCGCCTCCATCACCGCCTGTGTGGTCCGGTACCCGAGGGGCATCGCGATCATCAGGTGCCCGATCAGGAGCAACCATACCGTGCCGTGCAGGCGGAAAGGCGGCGCCTTGAAAGCGAGGATGAGGGCGAGGCCAAGCACGATATAGGGGATGGTCAGGGGCGTCATCACTAGCGTGTCCACCAGGATAGGCCCATGGACCCTCCGAGTCAGCACGCCGTAGGCCACCATGGCCGACATCAGGAGCGTGGCCGCCATCGTGACTCCCGCGATGAGCACGCTGTGAGCGATGGCGGCCCCGAAGGCGTTCGGCACCTCCAGGAGCCAGCGGAGGGTCAGGCCGCCGCGGAATGCCCGTCCCCACTCCTCGGTCAGGCTCAGGAGCACGAGGACGGCGAGTGGCGCGAACACGAAGAATCCCAGGAGCGTCGCCACCATGACGTCCGCAAGGCGCAGCCACCCTCGCCGACCACCGCCGCTCACGCCCGTCGCCTCCACCGGAACCAGTACAGGTAGCCGTACATGATGGCCATGGTCATTGTGGAGAGGAATACCGCCAGCGCCGCGGCCAGCTCGTAGGTGAGGTATCCGAAGTACCGGTTTACCACCTCCACAGCCAGCGTGGCGTACCGGTACCCGCCCATCAGAGAGATCACCACGTAGTCCACCATAACCCGGGAGAACACCAGCACCCCGGCTCCAGCGATCGCGGGTACCGCCATCGGGAGGACGACGCGGCGGATCGCCGTCAGGCTCGAGGCGCCCAGGCTTCTCGCCGCCTCCTCGTACTCGGGCTCGATCCCCGCCAGCAGAGCAAGGACCAGGAAGACCACAAGTGTCAGGCTGTGGAAGATGAACACTGCCAGGATCCCGTGGTAGGTGAACAGGATGTTGAACGGCAGCCGATATTCGGGATCGATCAAGAGGCGGCGCAGCGCGAACGCGAGCGCGCCGTTCTGCCCGAACAGGAAGATGATCGCCAGCGCGAGGATGTAGTTGGGGGTCATGTAGGGGATGACGAGCAGGTTGACCAATATCCGCTTGCCCGGGAACTGTCGCTTCCAGAGGTAGAAGCTCAGCGGCACCCCGAGCAGGAGGCTGAGCGTTGTGGTCAGCGCGGCGATCGCTAGGGTGTTCCACGTCTTGTCGAGGTAGCGCGGGATGGCAAACAGGTCCTGATAGAAGCGCAGCGTGAAGGCGCCCGTCGGGGTGACCACGCTCGTCTTCACGAGGGCGGCGAAGGGGTAGACCACGAACAGGAGAAACGGTGCCAGCAGGAGCCCGAGCCAGATCCACGACTTGGCGACGGACGCGGCCCGGCCGGGCGCCGTCACACCGACGCGAGGGAGCGCACGGGCAGCGTCCATGGCCTGGCTATCTCAGGACCTTCTGTTCCCAGAGCTCTTTGTACTTCGGCGTCATTTTGGCGATCAGCTCCCATGGCATGTCGTATCTGATCCGGTCCTCGTGGGCGATCTTGATCGCTTCCATCTCCGGCTTGAGCTTCACGTCCAGGCCGGGGGTCCGGTAGAAGGTCTCGGCAGTCAGCCACTCCTGGGCCTCGCGGGAGAGCACGAAATCGATCCACGCTCGGGCCGCCTTCGGATGGGGTGCGTTGCGCAGGATCCCCACGGCGTTGGCGTCGATGATCGTCCCCTCGCAGGGGTAGACCGCCTTGACCTTCAAGCCCCGCTGCAGCGCCAGCCGGTAGTAGTAGATGTCGAAGTTCCAGTGGGCGTCGAGTTCCTTACGGGTGAAGAGCTGGATCATGGTGTCGGTCCCCGGGTGGTGCATTTTCCGCGCCTTCTCCAGCTTGGCGCCAAACTCCACCGCACCCTCGGGCTTCTCCCAATCGCCGAAGGCCTGGACCATCCCGAGCACCGCGGAGAACCCCGCGCCGGACTTGATCGGGTCCGCGTACTCGAAGTTCCCCTTCCAGGTTAGCAGGTCCTTCCAGCAGTTGATCTCCCCGTGCTTCGCCGCCGCATCCGCCCAGTAGACGATCGCCCGGGCTGCCCACCGTTCGGTCTGCCAGTAGCCCTCCTGGTCCATCAGCTTGGCGTTCTGGCGCTTCCGCTCAGGAGAGAGATACGCCTCGAACATGACCTGGCCGTGCTGCTGACGCGAGTCGCTCACCCCCTTGATGAAGAAGAACGCCTTCGTGGTCAGGATGTCCGCCTGCGGGTTTGGCATCTCATTGAAGGACTTCACGAAGGATTCGGAGCTCGGCATCGACGCCGTGTAGATCACTTTCGTCGCCGGATATTTCGCCTCGAACATCTTGGCGAGTCCGGAGATCGTTTTTACGTCGGCCTCCGTCCGGACGATCAGCTCGCTCTCCAGCTTCTCCGCGGCCGGCGCCTGCTCCATCGCCGACAGCAACGCCATGACTGCGAGTCCGATAACCCAAGGCCAGGAATGCTTTCTCCACATGGCTCCTACCTCCCGGCCGGGGTCTTGAGATGGAGTGCCCGGCCTGCTTCCTCCACGAATGCACGCAGCCTGCCGAGGCTGCGCCGTACCACACCCTCCGGATCCGTAAAGCTAATCACCTCCAGGCTGAGAGTGATGTCCCCCCGGGACAGCACCGGGGAGAGCGCACCAAAATCAACGTCCCCGGTCCCGAGTTCTGCATGGTGGCCGCGGATGCCGGAATTGGTGCCGCGTGCCGTGTCGTTAAAATGAACATACGCGATGCGGCCGCCCAGGACCCGGACGGCCGGCTCAACGCCCCAGGACAGCGCGCAGTGGCCGGTATCCATTGCGACCGCGACTGCGGCGGGGTCCCCCACCTGATCTACCAGCCACGCCAGGTCCTCGGCCGCGGGCGTCACCGTCCCTCGCTCGTGACCCATGGTCTCCACGCAGAGACGAACGCCCTCTCGGCGGGCCAGCGAGGCCATGGCCAGCAGGGAGTCGGCGCAGCGGGAACGCGCATCGCGCCAGGCAGCCTCGCGGGGGAACCGCAACTCCACCGGCGGGTATTCCCGGTAAAGTGTGTGGGCCACGACCGTCCCTGGGTGGAACACAACCGTTCCGGCGCCCATGCGGGAAGCCAGGCGGATGCAGGCTGTCAGGCGCCGCACCGCTGCGCGGCGCGCTGCCGTGTCGGAGGAGGCCAGGCTCATCTCCCCCGAGGGGGCATGGACACTGAGGGCAAGCCCTGCCCGGCGGGCCTCCCGGCCAAGCCGGGCCAGGGCGGTCGGCTGGTACCCGTCCAACCCGGGAAGGGCGGCCTGAGGTCCCAACCAGACCTCCAGGCCAGTGAATCCCGCATCCGCGGCGAGCCGAAGGGCCTCGGCCGGGGTTTGGCCGGGGAACACACAGAAAGTTGACATCCCTAGGACCGCCATCCTGTCACCCTCGGC
>JACPAT010000042.1 GCA_016180655.1 Candidatus Methylomirabilota bacterium
TGCGCCCGTCGGGGCCGGAGGCGGTGAGGGTGGCGATGTCGATGCCATGCTCCTGCGCCAGCTTCTTCGCCACGGGCGAGATCTTGACGCGCTCACCGGCGGCTCGTACCGGCGACGCTGCCTCAGTCCCCGGCGCTTGGCCCTCGGCGCTCGGCGCTCGGCGCTCTCCCGTCGGCTCCCGGCGCTCGGCGCTCGGCGCTGCCCCAACGGGCGCCCCCAGGAGCCCCGACACATCCTCTCCGGACTGTCCCAGGATCCCCATCAGGGAGCCCACCGGCAGCTCCGCCCCCTCCTTGGCGACCACCTTGAGGAGCGTCCCGGCTCCGGGCGCCTCCACCTCGTATTCCACCTTCTCCGTCTGGATCAGCACCACCGCCTGACCCTTCTCCACCCGCTCCCCCTCGGCCTTCAACCACTGAAGGATAGTCCCCCGCTCCATGGTCAAGCCGAGTTGCGGCATGTCAATGCGCGTCGCCATCTCCACTCCTCAGCCTAATTTCCAGAACGATTATTCTTGAGCCCGCGCAAGTCTCAGGACGGCGCGCGCCGTGGTTTCATCCGTGACCAGCACGTTGATGTAGCCGCCGCGGAGCGCCCCCAGGATCGCCGGCGCCTTCTCCGTCCCCACCGCCGCGCCGACCACCCAGGGAAGCTGCCGCAGATCATTCAGCTCGATTCCCACCACGCGGTCCGTGAGGGGGGACTGGCACGGGGCACCGTCTTTCCCGAAGAACCGGCTGCAGATGTCCCCCACGGCCCCTGAGGCCCGGAGACGTCGCAGGTGATCGGGCTTCAGGTAGCCCACTCGCACCAGCGTCGAGCTGGCCACCATGCCCCCGATCCCCACGACGGCGACGTCCGCCTTCCGGGCCCGCTCCAGGATGCCTCGCACGGTGGCGTCCCGGACCAGCATGGCGCGGGCATTGGCACGCTCGGCCAGCGCCGGCGCGTTGAGCACGTAATACTTTCCCCCCAGGCGCGAGGCCAGCCGGCGGGCGATCTCGTTGGCGTGGATCTCATCGCCGACGGGGCCCATGCCGCCCACCAGCGGCACGACCTCCACGGACCGGCGCGGATCGCTCGGCACGACGTCGGCGATCATCCGGACCGTGCGCCCCCAGGACACGCCGACCACCGACTCGCGCTGGATCCGGCTGGCCAGATAACTTGCCGCCGCCTCGGCGACACGCGGCAGCGGGGCTCCCCCCGCAGAGACCACCCGCACGTCGCGGAGGGGGAAGAGCTTGCCGAGTTCCTCGGCCGGCCCGGTCGAGAGCCCGAACGGCGGGCGGACCGAGATGGTCACGATACCCGTCTCTCTCGCCCGCTTCAGGAGACGGGAAACGTGGGGGCGGGAGATCCTGAGTGCCCGGGCGATCTCAGCCTGCGTCCTGTCCTGGAGATAGTAGAGGTCGGCGACCGTGACGAGAAGGTGGGCCGCTCGTTGGTCCACGGGAATCTCAGGGGCAGGGCCGGAGAAGGCAGCGACTGGATCGGCACCCGACGTCTTTGTTTTCGCCATTATCGTGTGGGGCCGGGGCCCATGTCAAGGCTCGTAACCCGCTCGCGATACCTGTACGCCCTCATTGTCTGGCCAGTCGCGCCAATCTGGAATCTAAAATGGAAAACCGACGACTGACAACCGGCTCGGTTGTCCCGGGCAGGTCAATGGTCAGTGGTCCGTTGTCCATGGTCGATTGTCGGCTGCCTGTTTTCCATTGGCATTGTTTGTTCAGGCCTTCGGTGATTCGCCATGCGGCTCCGCCCCCCGCAGGATGCGGACCAGCCGGATGAAATCCCGCGCGAAATGGAAGGGCATCCGGACCATCTGCCGGGGCAGGGTCTGTAGCGCATGGGCAAAGTCGCTCCGCAGCTCCTGCCGGACGTGGCGCGGCAGCTTGAGCAGATGGAGCAACGCCGCACCCACGAAGTCACTGAAGACCTCTTCCCGCGTCATGCCGATCCCTCGGCCGCACGCCTCACACCGGGCCTGGGCCAGGCGCCGCCCCAGGTAGAGGATGCGGTGCGAGGTCTCCTGACCGCACCCGGTGCAGAACAGCGTAGTGTCCACCTGATTGAAGATGGCCTCAAGAACCCCGTGGTCCTCCCGCAGCGTCCACACCATCCGAAGCAAACGCACCGCGTCCTGGGCCAGGGTCACGGGGAGCCTGGCCATCTGCCGGGGGAGCGTGGCAACCGCCTTGCCCGGCCCCCGCTTGAACTCCCTGGTCACCTCCTGCGGCAGGCGAAGCATCTGAATCACAATCTCGCCGATGAAGGCCCGGACAATCCCCTCGCGATCCATGCCGATGCACCGGCCGCACTCCACGCACCGGACCTCGGCGATCCGCTGGCCGAGGTAGAGGATGTGATGCAGGGTCTCCCGGCTGCACGCCTCGCAGTGGAGGGTCGTATCCAATTGTTGGATGATGGCGTGACCCCCCAGGCTGAGGGAGACGATGGTATGGGGGCCTGGGATGTCCGGAGAATCCGACGGTGGCTGGTGCATGGACGATCTAGCCTCCTGGCCGCGGTGACGGACTGGGCGGATCCGTCGTCGGTTTCCCTTCGGGGGATCCGACGGGCCGGACCTCGGTGACGAACATGCCGCCCTGGATGGCGATGAAGCGGTACGCGGGCGGCTCCGGGCTGACCCGGGGTTGCGTGGGATCCTTGAAAAATTGATAGCCAGCCGACGGTGTGACAAAGAACGGAATGCCGCTCCACTCATGTCGGCTTGCCTGGTGCGCATGGCCACTGAAGAGCCCTCGAACGTTGCCGACATCTCGGAGGATCTCCAGGAACTCATACCAGTCCCGGAGGTTATCCCTATCAACCCAAGGCAACCCCAGGGGCAGCACGTGGTGATGCATGAAGAGGAGCGCGGGGGGGCGTGGGTTTTTGGCCAGCTCCTCTCGCATCTGCTGCCGTTGCACCGGTCCGAGGAAACCCTCTTTCAGGCCCGGGCATTTGGAGTTGAGCAACAGGATACGCCACCCCTGGATGTCGATCGCCTGGCAGGTCTCCGTTCCCAGTAGATCCCCTAGCTCACCCATCACCTGGCGGAACGTCTCCGGGTCATCGTGGTTGCCTAAGGTCACACGCACCGGGACCCGGAGGGCACGCAGCAGTGCCGCGGCCCGGCGGTGCGCCGCCGGTGATCCATCGGCGGAGAAGTCCCCGGTGATGATCACGAAAGCCGGCGCTGGCGAGAGACGATTGATGGATTCCACCACCCCCGCCAGTCTCGCGGCGGTGTCAACTCCCCGCACCCGGGCTTGGTCCTCCCCCGCGATGTGAGGGTCCGTGAGGTGCACGAGGGAAAACCTCGCCCGCAGACCCTGGGCCAACCGAACCATGATCACCTCGCTGACAACGGCCTGATCAGATCACATACCGGCAGATCACATCACGGTCGCCTGGGGGACTTCCCCCGGAATCGCGCAGGAAACGTCCGGGAAGAAGCGCACCGGACCCAGGGCGAACTGCACCGTGTCCCCCTCCCTGAGCGGCGTGGTGGTGATGAGAGGGATGACGTGCTTCCCGACCTGCACCCGCACCTCGAAGGATCCCCCCCGATAGGTCCGCAAGGTCACGCGCCCCGTCAGCGCTTCGGACCCGTCGCGGATCAGGTGCGCTTCCTGGGCGCGGATGCCCAGGACGCCCCGACCCGACACCCCGGAGGGCAGCGGGCAGGAAACGGTGGGGGCCTCCTCTCCCAGCAGGAGGCGGACGCGGTTCACCCCGGCCACCTCGCAGGGCAGGAACGTCGTGCAGCCCATGAACTCCGCCACGAACCGGTCGGCCGGCTCCTCGAAGACCTCCTCGGGGGGGGCCACCTGGTGGATCACGCCGCTCCCCATGACGGCGATGCGATCCGCCATCGTCAGCGCCTCCTCCTGGTCGTGGGTGACATACAGGATCGTGATACCCAGACGGCGCTGGAGGGCCTTGATCTCCAGCCGCATCTCCTTCCGGAGCTGGGCATCCAGGTTGGACAGCGGTTCGTCCAGGAGCAGGACCGCCGGCTCCATGTTCAGCGCCCGGGCCAGCGCCACTCGCTGCTGTTGTCCCCCCGAGAGCTGATGGGGAAAGCGGAACTCCAGGCCGGGGAGCTGGACCAGTTCCAACACCCGGCGCGTCCGCTCCCGCCGCTCGGCCGGAGGAACGCCGCGGAGCTTCAGCGGGTAGGCCACGTTAGCCTCCACCGTCATATGGGGCCAGACGGCATAGCTCTGGAACACCATGCCCACGTTCCGTGCCTCGGGTGGGACGAAGTGCCCGGGCCCGGACACGGTCTTCCCCCGGATCCGGATCTCCCCCGCCGTGGGGACTTCGAAGCCGGCGACCGTCCGCAGGGTGGTCGTCTTTCCGCAGCCGGACGGGCCCAGGAGCGCCAGGAGTTCCCCCTCCTGCACCGACAGGTGT
The DNA here is from genome assembly GCA_016180655.1 of Candidatus Methylomirabilota bacterium. Taxonomy (GTDB): domain Bacteria; phylum Methylomirabilota; class Methylomirabilia; order Methylomirabilales; family 2-02-FULL-66-22; genus 2-02-FULL-66-22. The sequence continues at coordinate 4,429 of JACPAT010000042.1, forward strand.
ATCCCGCAGACGGCCGGGACGGAGTGGAAATCCTTCCACAGATTCTGGAGCTCCACGGCCGGCATGGCTATGCCTCCGCGAGACCGGAGGTCAGGCGCCGGAGCAGCAGGTTGCTGGTCAGGGCCACCGCCATGACCACGACCGCCAGGGCCGAGGAGAGCAGGACCTTTCCTTCCTCGTGCATGTTGAAGACCATGACCCCGATGGTCTCGTTCCCCGCCGACCAGAGCAGGACCGACAGGGTGAGCTCCGTGATGGCCGGGACAGCCGCCAGGAACCAGCCCGACACCAGGGCCGACCGGATCAGGGGCATCGTGATGTCCCGTACCGATCGGCTGAGCGACGCCCCCGACGAGCGGGCCGCCTCTTCCAGCGAGACGTGGACCTGGGTGAAGGCGGCCGCGACCGGCTTGACCGCCAGGGTGAGGAAGCGGGCCACGTAGGCCACCAGGATGATCCAGATCGTGTTGTAGAGCGACAACCCCAGCACCGGCCGGAGGAAGGCCAGGATCATGGCCAGCGCCACCACGGTGCCGGGGACGGCGAAGGGCAGGATCACCAGCGCCTCCAGGAGCCCCTTCCCCCGGGCCCGGGTCCGCACCTGCACGTAGGCGATCAGGATGGCCAGGACCACCGCGAAGGTGGCCGCCGAGGCCGCCAGCACCAGGCTGTTCCCCATGGCCCGCCAGACCACGGGGACCTTGAAGAAGAGGGTGTGGAAGTTCTGGAGACCCAGGTTGCTCCACCCGAACGGCATCCCGTAGGCCCGCGTAAGGGCAGTGAGCAGGATCGCGAGGAGCGGGGCCACCGAGGTGACCAGGAGAAACACCGTCACGCCGATCCCCACCGTCCGGCGCCACTCACCGAGGCTGAAGATCGGCGGCTGGCCGACGGCGCGGGTGAGGCCGTAGGCGCGCCCCCCCAGGATCCGGCGCTGGAGGGCCAGGATCGCGGCCGCCACCGCCACCAGCAAGAGCGACAGGGTCGCCGCCAGTCCGAGATTGTGGGCGCGGTCGAAATCCAGGATCGTGGCGTAGATCTTCGTCGTCAGGACGAAGTACTTGGCGGGAAACCCGAGGATGGCCGGGATCCCGAAGTTTTCCATGCAGCGGAGAAACACCAGGATGGCCCCGGCGCCGATGGCGGGGGCCACCAGGGGGAGCGTCACGTCCCGCGCCGTCCGGGCCGGGCTGGCGCCCGAACTTCGGGCCGCCTCCTCCAGGGCCGGGTCCATCCGTTCCAGGGAAGCCAGGACCGTGAAGTAGGCCAGGGGGTAATGCGCGAGCGCCATGACCAGGATGATCCCCGGCGCGCCGTAGATCCGGAAGAGCGGCTCCTCCACCCCCGTCACCGCCATCCAGAGCTGGTTCACGAATCCCACGGGGCCGGCCAGGGCCAGCCAGGCCAGGGCGGCGATGAAGGGCGGGATCAGGTAGGGCAGCATGAGCGCGGTGCGGAAGATCCGTTGGCCGGGCAGGTCCGTCCGGGCCACCAGGAACGCGAGGCCCGTGCCGATGGCCCCCCCGAGGAGCGTCGCCCAGACCGAGACATGCACGCTGTTCCACAGCACGCGCCAGATGTCGGCGTCGTGGAGGACGGCCGCCAGATTCGCCAGGGTGGGTCGCCCGTCCCGCGCGAAGGCGTGCCAGACCAGGATGAGAGAGGGATAGGCGACGGCCCCCACGAGGACCAGCCCCAGGGGCAGGCCCAGCAGCAGGCGGAAGATGGGCATGGGTGTCACTTCAGCTCGAACAGCTCGCGGTACTTCGCCTTCAGCTCCTCGCGATGCTTGCCGATGTAGGCCTGATCCGTCAGCACCACCTCGAGCTTCTCCGCCGGCACGCCCTTGGGCCCCTCGATGCCCGGCAGGACCGGGACGTACCCCTGCTGCACGAAGAGCCGCTGCCCCTCGGTGGAGTAGAGGTAGCGCAGGAAGGCCCGGGCCCCCTCCGGATTCTTCGCCCCCTTGAGGATGCCGACCGGCGTCGGGACCAGGATGGCTCCCTCTTTCGGCCAGATGTGATCCACGGGGGAGCCGGCCGCCTTCGCCTCGCGCACCATGAAGTCCACCACCGAGACGACGGAGAATTCTCCCGTGGCCAGCTTCTTGGCCACGGTCCCGTTGGACTGCTCGACGATGACGGCATTCCCCTTCAGCTTCCGGTAGAAGTCCCAGCCGAAGCCGGGCATGTTCACCTGGGTCCCCAGGGTGGAGAATGCGGCCCCAGAGTAGAACGGGCTGGCCACCCCGACCTTCCCCTTGAACTGCGGGTCGGTCAGGTCCTTCCACGAGCTGGGCCGGGTCTTGACCCGCAGCGTGTTGTAGGCCACGGTGTTGAAGATCAGTCGGACCTCGTGGTAGCGGCCGCCCTCGTACTTGAACTTCGCCGGTGCCTTGTCTGCCTCGGGCGGCGTGTAGGCCGCGAGCAGGTCTTTCCTGACCAGATCCTCGAAGTAATCAATGTCGGCCATCCAGATCATGTCCGCCAGGGTCCCGCCCGCCTGGAATTCCGCCTGGAGCTTGCTGATCACCACCTGCGTCCCCGACCGGTAGATGTTGAGCGTCACCCCCGGGTTGCGCTTCTCGAAATCCAGCTTCATCTCATTGACCTTGTCCAGGGATTCCGAGGTATACAGCGTCACGGGGGCGGCGGCAGAGACCTCGACCGCACCCGCCGCCATCACCCCCAGCACCCAGAGACCCGCCAGCAGCAGACCCATCAACTTCGTGCCCTCCATCGGCTGTCTCATGATCCCCTCCTCGGGCGTCATGCCCCTGTCAGAGCCCGTTCCTGGGCGCGCCGCAGGGCCTCCAGGGCCCCCGGGGGGGCCAGGACCGAGCCGAGCCGTTGCTCCGGGTGAATGGACTTGGCGCCATGATAATCCGATCCGCCGGTCGCTGCCAACCCCTTCCGCCTGGCCAGGTCCCGCCACCGCGCGGCTGCCTCGGGGGAGTGATCGGGATGGTTGACCTCTACCCCCAGCAGCCCCAGGGGCACCAATGCCAGGACCGTGCTCGCGGCCAACGAGCGGGGATGGCTCAGGATCGGAACCCCGCCTGCCCCGCGGATGGTCGCAATCGCTTCCCGGACAGTGAGTCCGGTCCGCGGCACGTAGAAGGGGGTGCGGCGGCCGAGATAGCGGTGAAAGGCTTCGCCAAGCGTCGAGGCATGTCCGGCCTCAACCAGGGCCGCGGCGATGTGCGGGCGGCAGATGGGCGCGCCGTTGGCCGCGGCCAGGACCCGCTCCTCTTCCGCCCCGATCCCCGCATCGCGGAGCCGGGCCAGGATGGCCCTGGCCCGGACCAGCCGCTGCTCTCGCGCCCGCTTGAGGGCCGCCTGGAGGCTGGGGCCCCCCGGATCGATTAGATAGCCCAGGAAGTGGAACTCCCCTTCGCCTTCATCCGTGTTGATCTCGATGCCCGGGATCACCTCGATGCCCCGCCGGCCTCCCTCGGTCCTGGCTTCCTCAAGAGCCGCCGTCGTGTCGTGGTCGGTGATGGCGATCCCCGCTAGGCCGTTTTCCCGGGCCAGGCGGACCAGCTCCCCGGGAGACACGGTCCCATCAGAGGCGGTTGTGTGGGTGTGCAGATCCCATCCAGGAATGGTACCCCCCTTAGCTCTGTCCCACAAGACGCCTGGCCTCCTGGATCGCTTGCTTGTAGGTGATCTCACGCACAGGAACGCCCATCTTGGTCATTGGTCATTCCCTTGCAGTTGTTGCCAGAAGCTCTGACCGATCTCCGGCGGCCCCACACCGAACAGGTCGGCGATGGTGGCCGCGATGTCCGCCAGGCTCTCGCGGGGAGCCAGACGGCGCGGCGGGATGCCGTCGCCACGGACCAGGAGTGGGGTGAACTCCCGCGTGTGCTT
>JACPAT010000043.1 GCA_016180655.1 Candidatus Methylomirabilota bacterium
ATGAGATACGACCCGATCCACATCCACATCATCAGGGGGTTCACCAGGGCTTTGATGGCCGCCCCTTCCTTGGTGTAGTTGACCAGGATGAGGTACAGGTCCTCCCGGAGGTTACTCAAGACTCCAACCATGCTGTGGGGTTGCTCCGATCCTGGATGAAACCGTTTCTGCGGTAACAGCGTCCCCAGGGGCTTCCCCGTATTGGAGACGTGCACCTCGGCCGCGAGGACCGCGGAATCGCGCCGGGGGATCTCCCGGAAATCCTGGAAGTGCACCTGGTACCGGCCGATGGCAAGGGTCTCCCCGCGCTTCAGGAAGACCTCCTTCTCTTCCTTGAAGATCCCGCCCACCATGGCCAGGATCATGAGGAGCGCGCCCAGGTGGATGACGTACCCGCCGTAGCGCCGTTTGTTCCGCCACGTCAGGGTTCCGAGGGCGCGGAGGATCCCCTCGCCCGTCATCTGCTGGCGGGCCCGGGTCCCTCGCACAAATTCCGCCACGATGGTCGCCGCGACGAAGAAGAGCAGGACCAGGGTCGTCCACGCCACCGGATCCCGGATCCCCCACAGGAAGAGGCCCGCGCCGCTCACCAGTCCCGCCGCGGCGGGGAGCAGGAAGTTCCGCTGGAGATTCTTCCACGAGGCCCGACGCCAGGCGATGAGCGGGCAGACCCCCGTCAGGAACAACAGGCCCAGTCCCAGGGGGATCGTCACCTGGTTGTAGAAGGGTGGCCCCACGGTGACCTTCACCCCGCGAACCGCCTCCGCGATGAGCGGAAAGACCGTCCCCCACAAGGTCGCGAAGGCGATCCCCACCAGCATGAGGTTGTTGAACAGGAAGCTGGATTCCCGGGAGATGAACGAGTCAAGCTCGTTCTGGGTCTGGAGGGCCGGCAGGCGCCGGAACAAGAGGCCGAAGGAGACGAGGAGAACCAGCGTCAAGAACCCGAGGAAAAAGTAGCCCAGGCTCCCCTGGGAAAAGGTATGGACCGAGGAGAGGATCCCGCTGCGGGTCAGGAACGTCCCGAAGATGGATAGGGCGAAGGTCAGGATGATGAGGGACATGTTCCAGACCTTCAACATCCCCTTTTTTTCCTGGATCATGACGGAGTGCAGATAGGCCGTGCCCGTCAGCCACGGTAGGAAGGAGGCATTCTCCACCGGATCCCAGGCCCAGTAGCCGCCCCACCCGAGGATGTTATAGGCCCACCAGGCGCCGAACATGTTCCCGAGTCCCAGGAAGAACCAGGCGAAGATGGTCCAGCGCCGGGTGCTCACGATCCAGGCGGTCCCCAGGCGGCCCGTGATGAGGGCGGCGATGGCGAAGGCAAAGGGGACGGTGAACCCGACATAGCCGATGTAGGTGGTCGGTGGGTGAAAGAACATGCCGGGATTCTGGAGCAGAGGGTTCAGCCCCCGACCATCTGGCGGGACCTCCGACAGTCGGGTGAAGGGGTTCGCCAGGAGGAGCATGACCCCCACGAAGAAGAACGCTACGACCCCGAACACGCCCACAACGTGCGGCATGAGGTCGCGATGCCGGTGTCGGTTCTGGATGACGACGATCGAGGCGAAGGCCGCCAGCATCCACGCCCAGAAGAGGAGGGAACCGTCGTTGCCCCCGTAGAGGGCCGAAACGGTGTAGGCCATGCTCTGCGTCCGGTTGCTGTAGTTCGTCACATAGGCGAGCGAGAAGTCGTGAGTCACCAGGGCGTAGATCAGGGCCGCGGTGGAGATGGTCAGGAGCCCGCAGAGGGCCAGAAGGGCGTTCTCGCCGGAACGCACCCATTCACCCCGTTGGGAGCGCCACCCCAGCCAAGAGGCGACCGCAGCGTAGGCTGCCACGGCAACGGAGAGGAACAGGGAGAATTCACCGATGGCATTCATCATGGATGAGTCCTCAGAGCAGAGAGATAAGCAACGAATTCATGCAACCACAGATGCACACAGATAAACACAGATGCCTTTCATGCGGGATCGGAGGGGAAAGAATCCGAGCGCATAACCGGAGCGTTCTTGGCTTTTCATTGGGACATCTGTGTCCATCTGTGTTCATCTGTGGTTTCAAGTATGAAGATGCCTAGCGCAGTTTGCTCACGGCGTCGGCCAGCGCTTGCTGCGCGATCGTCGGATCGGCCGCCACCCACACCACCACGGCCCCTCGCCGGAAGTAGTAATGCACCTGCCCCTCACCCAGGGTGGAAAAGACCGTCATTCCGAAGCGGGTGGATTCCCGCAGGTGGGTGAAGGGGCCGTTTCCCGCGCGGATCCGGGCGGTCATCTGCTCCACCTGTCGCTGAGCCACCTTCTCATCCTGTGCCTGAGACACGTAGAGCATGGCCGCGGGAGACTGGTTTCCGTAATGGGCCACGTAGCCGTCGCTGATCGGGATGCTCTTCCCGTGCAGCCGCTCGATCTCCGCCCGGGCCTCGGCCCCCTGTTGGGAATGGGCTAGACGCAGTCCCGCCAACTCCTGGGGCACTACCAGAGCGTTCGCTGGGACACCCGGCGCCGCCGCGAGGATCAGCGCCAATCCGATCCAGCGGATCACCCACACGCGCCTTCCCCCTGTCATCTGATCCTCGAGGAATGAACCCAGTACCTACGCAACCGCAGATGCACGTCGCGCCTGAGGCGGACCCGCCAGGACCGTAACCTATACGACCTGGCAAGACCCGCCACTGGCGGGCCAATGGACGCAGATGGATTTTCGCGGGGGACCGCTTCGCAAAGGGTCCCATTTGCGTATATCTGCGTTCATTTGCGGTTCTCGGCGAAGAACAGCGGGTAGCGCTGCACCGAGATGTCCAGCGCCTCCTCCCGGCGAACGCTTTGCCCAGTCGGATCCAGGGCCTCGGTGAAGATGATCCGTTGCTCGGTCGCGCCTGCCCCGTCCCGCAACTGGCGCATCGGCTTCAGGGTGTACATCTCCCCCAGGTGCTTGAGGACCGCCACCATTCCCCCCTGCTCCCCCTCTCCGTGGTGCGCCTTGTGCTCGTCCATGTCCGCGATCAGATGTTGCATCATGTATTCCCTGGGCAGGACGTACGCCACCAGCGTGTGCCCCGGGCGCGCGTGGTACTTCGCGAGCATGGCCTGGACCTCCGGGTGCTGGGCGGCCTGCGCCAAGGTTCGATTCAGCCTCGCCGAATCGCTGGGGGACATGGCCACCGCCACCAGGCCATCGCGCCACACCTGGGGGACCAGTCCCTCGCTGTAGGCTCGAAGGCCGAAGGCGAAGGCGATCGCGGCCACCAGGCTGAAGGCGTATAGGCCGAAGAGAATGGGCCCGCGGCGTTCAGGTCTCCCGAAGAGTGCGCGGAAGAGGCGGCCTCCCGGGTTCCCGGGCAGGAACATAGGCGTCCGCTCCAGGTACGCCGCATAGCCTGCCCCGAATTTCCGGAGTATCCGGCCTTCCTCGTTCCGGGCCAGGAGGTAGTACACGAACAGCATGCTGATGAATGTGACCAGGATAAAGAAGCGCGGCCAGTAGAGGAGCAGCCCCAACCCCGCGATGCCTAACCCGAGGTACTGGGGATGGCGGATCACCCGGTAGAGGCCGCCAGAGACGACCCCTTTGCGGAACAGCTTCGCCCCGTACACCTGGCCCGCGCAGACGAAGAAGATGCCGAGGCCGAGGGTGAGGAGCGTCGGGCCCGCATAGGCCAGCGCCACGAGGAAGGGATCCCCGGTGTACGTGATGTGGGGCAGGAAGAAGGCCGTGAGCCAAGCGGTCCAGGGACTCCGCTCCAGCCAACTGAGGACCGGCGCGTACACCGAGTAGAAATAGAGGGTGAACGGGGTGACCATGATGATCACCTCGAACGCCGCCAGGAGGTAGAAGAGCAGGGCCGCTCCCCAGACGGCCCGGCCTCCACCCGGGCCCGGCCCGATGTGGACCACCGGCCGCTCTGGCTCCAACACATCGGTCAAGGCGTCCAACGGTTTCGTCGCCATCACGGCCCCCCTGGGTCCGAGCACCGCGCCGGTCAACCTTCGATCCGGGCGATCACCTTCACCAGCGCCCGCGGCGCTCGGACATCGTCGCTATAGATAAAGGCCCCCTGGACCACCGGCTGCTCCCTCCCATGATCGTGGATCCCGGGGTCCAGCGTCAGCCGCAGCGTCCCACCCTGGCCCGGCAGCAGCTCCTGGGACCAACGGGGGTACTCGCTGTGCATCTCAAAAAGGGGGCTCCGCTTCCCGGCCACCTCCAGGGTGGCGATGGTGCAGTCTCAGGTGGGCACGATGCGCTGGATGCGGAGGGGTGCTCGCCCCTCGTTGCTCAACGTGAAGGTGGCCTCCACTTTCCCGCCGCTCTTCCGGATCGTGCCGAAGTCTACGACCGTCGGGCTGATCACGAGCCGCGGCAACCCTTCGGCCGCCACGGGAGCGGCCATCAGAGCCCACAAGATCGATCCCGTCACCGCGAGCCAGGCGAGAGCGAATCCCACCAGCATCCAGCTTCCGCGTCGCCTATCGCCGCGGGATTGGCGATGTAGTTCCCGCATGAGTTCCTCCGTTGTATTCGAATGAACGACCCACACCGAGGATTGGGCACACACGATGTTTTGGAGGCACGTCAGATTCCATCTCTGCAGGATTCGTGAACGCCCGAACAGCCGAACTACCGAACAGCCGAACGCTCTTATGCCATCAGGCCTTCGACACCAGGATCTTGCCGTCGGCCGCCACCTGGACCTTGTAGGGGTCCAGCGGCCGGGGCGGCGGGCCGCTCACGTTCTTCCCGTTCAGGTCGTAGATGCCGTTGTGGCAGGCGCACCAGATGTCCTGCTTTTCCTCCCGGTACTGGACCGTGCAGGCCAGGTGGGTGCAGATTGCCGTGAAGGCCCGAAGCTCACCGGCCGGGGTCTTGACGAGGATTCCGGGCTGGCTCCCAAATTTGAAGATGCGGCCCGAGTTGGCCTTCAGCTCCCCGGTCTTCCAGGGGACCTCCACGCTGGCCACGCGGGGCTCCCCCACCTTGGGCGGCACCAGGAACCGGAGCACCGGGTAGGCGAAGCTCAGGAGCATCGCGCCGAAGCTGCTTACCAGCAACACCTGCACGAACTTTCGGCGGGACGCCAGGTCCTCGAGATACTCCGTCTTGGTCATGACGCAGCCCTCCTTCCCGGGGTGGCCGTCCTCCAGGGCGGCCTGCGGCTCCAGATATCACCGTCAGTTATTCAAGGCCTTTTTCTCGTCGGCCGGCAGCGAGGCTTGGGCGTCGGGTACCGTGCGGTCGGCAGCCCCGGGCCCGTGGTCATGCCCTCCGTGACCCCCATGCCCGCCGCGCATCATGAACAGGTGCATCAGCGGGCACAGCAGGATCAACAGGAAGCCAAAGAGAGAGCCGATGCTGATCCCGAGCGACGGCAGGATCAGCAACGCCCCGAGGCCAACCACACACAGCGTCATCAGCCAGGAACGATTCAGCTTCATCGCACCCTCCCTCCAACGGTTGAAACCACAGATGAACACAGATACACACAGATACGATTTCGTCCCTTCCGTCCCCTCCGATTGGAACATCTGTGTTCATCTGCGTTCATCTGTGGTTGCATATGTTTATTCCGCGGTGCTCCAGCGGAAGATCCGCTCCTTCACGCCGGCCACGTCCTTCACGATCAACTCGAGGCTCTTGGCCTGGGGATCCGCCTTGCCAAACCGCAGGACGGCCTGGCGATGATGCCCGCCGCCGCTGGCCTGCTCCACCGCTTCGACCGGATAGGTCTTCCCGCTGTCGTCACGCAGCGTGGCGATCGCCTCGAACTTGTACCCATCCAGATTCGCCGAGTGGGTGTCGAGAACCAGCTTGATCGCCGTCGCTTCGGCCTGATTCTTCAGGAGTGTGGCGGCCACGGTGACGCCCCCTCCTGCCAACTGCTGGCTCAGCTTGGCCTGGGCGGTTGTCGCCGCGAGACCCGCTTCGGCCCAACCGACAACGGCGACTACGACCAGAACAGCCAAGCACAAATCGCGTCGCATGGATTCGCTCCTTTCTGTCCTATTCGCAACGGCTTTCCCCTGGCCTCGCCGGGGGAAACAGCCACACGTTAATGACAACTTCCGCCCGACTTGGTTGTTGCTTCAGAGCCTTTTCCGCCCTTCGACTCTTCGCTGCGCGTGTCCGGCTTGGGTTGAGCCGGCCGCTTTCCGTGTCCACCGCAACACCCCATGCCGAACCACTGCATGGCGACGAACACGCCGAGCAGGGCGATCCAGAGGCCGTAGTTCTGAATGAATTCGATCATCGGTGCCCTCCTCCCCCGTCCGGGCTACTTCCGGCCCGCGTACCCGCCCTCAGTCGCGGGCATCCCTACCGCAGAGTCTTGGCAATCGCCGTGCCACGACCGGCGTCTTCAGGCGGCGGTCAACTGGCATTGAAAATCAAGAGGTTGCGGCCCCACCCGGAAGTGGAAAAAGGATTGATTTGGTTCGGGGTTTGACACGGAGTCAGGAGGGGGAGGTTCCTGCCCCTGCCCCCAGGACTTTTTGTCAAGGCCAATGACTGTCACCAAGCCGCCTGGCAGCGTCGCACGCCCGGGAGCCTGGTGTGATCGAGTGGGCGTGGGGGCGCTCGTACACCTGCCTCATGGCCTGATTGACAGAACGAAACTGCTCGGGGTATATCTGCGTGACATACTGGTCGCGGCCTTTCAGCGGAGCATGCGGGTCGCGGAGGAGAAAGGGGTGAAGGGGTTGTCGTCGTTGCGAAGTGAAGGAAGGGTCCTCAGACATCAGACAAGGAGGGGAGCGATGAGGCGACGAGTCGGATTCGGAATCGTGGTGGGTATTCTGGTCGCGCTGGTGCTGGCGACGCCAGTCCTGATCGAGGCTCAAACCAGGAAGCTGCTCACCATCGCCTCGGGCTGGGTGGTGGGCGCCTACTATCCGATTGCGGGGGGCATGTCCCGGATCGTCCACACCAAGCTGCCCGGGGTGCGGGTGACCGTGGAGTCCTCGGGGGCCTCCGTGGCCAACGCCAAGCTGGTGGCCGCGGGTGATGCGGATCTGGCCATCCTGCAGAACGACATCGCCTTCTATGCCTGGAACGGCCAGCTCATGTTCAAGGACCAGCCCATCCGGAACATGGTCGGGATCTTCACCCTGCATCCCGAGCCGGTCCAGGTCCTGGCGACGGCCGCCTCCGGGATCAAGTCGGTGAAGGACATGAAGGGCAAGCGCGTTTCCATCGGTCCCCTGGGCAGCGGCACCGAGGTCAACTCGATCCAGATCCTGGAGGCCAACGGCCTGCGGTTGGAGGACCTGGGCCGGATCGAGCGGCTGGATGCCGGGGGGGCCAGTGAGCAGATCAAAGACGGCCGGATTGACGCGGCGGTTTTCACCACGGGCATCGGGGCCGCGGTGATCGTGGATACCCTGCTCACCGGGAAGGCCGTCATGGTTCCCGTGACCAAGGCCGAGGCCGAGACCCTGCAGAAGAAGTATCCCTTCTACGTCTCGATCATGATTCCAGCCGGGACGTACAGGGGCCAGGACAGGGAAGTCCCCACGGTGTCGGTGAAGGCCATGATGGTTGGCCGCTCGGACTTGGCCGAGGATCTGGTCTACAGCTTTACCAAGGTCATCTTCGAGAACCTGGACACGCTCTACGGGGCCCACGCCGCGGCCAAGGCGCTGACCCTGCAGACCGCTCTGCAGGGGATGCCCATTCCCCTCCATCCAGGGGCAACGAAGTTCTATAAGGAGAAAGGGATCTCCAAGTAGCCCTCGCGGGCTCCAGGCCCAGGCCGGCCGGAAGACCGGCCGCCCTGGGCCATCGTCCACGCTGAGTCCGACGGGCGGGGAGGGAGGTACGCCCTGGCGATGACCAGACCAACCGAGCAAGACGTCCAGGAGCGAGTCCAGCAGATCGAATACGGCGCCCGGGAGTACAGGGGATTCCTCCGGTATTTCGCCGGCGGGATCGCCGTCGCCATGTCCCTGTTCCAGCTCTACACGGCAGGGATCCGTCCCTTTCCGGCCTCGATTCAACGCTCCGTCCACCTGATGTTCGTCCTGGGCCTGTGCTTTCTCTATTTCCCCATGGGAAAGCGATCGCCCCGCGACCGCCTCCCCTGGACCGACGTGATCCTGGGCCTCCTGGCGGCGGGGAGCGCGGCCTACACCTTTGTCTTTTACGAGCAGCTCGTGACGCGAGTGGGGAGCCCCAACACCCTGGACATGATCTTCGCCGGCGTCGCGGTGCTGGCGGTCCTGGAGGTCGCCCGGCGCGTCATCGGTCCGGCTCTTCCCATTCTCTCGGTCGCCTTCATCCTCTACGCCTATCTCGGCCCGTACATGCCGGATCTTCTCCTGCACCGGGGCTACGGCTTCCGTCGAATCTTCGACCAGCTTTACATGACGTTGGAGGGCATCTACGGCATCCCCATCGGCGTCTCCTCGACCTTCGTCTTCGCCTTCGTCCTGTATGGCGCGGTCCTGGAGCGGCTGGGGGCCGGCGAGTACTTCATCAACCTGGCGTTCTCTCTGCTGGGTCACTACCGTGGGGGGCCCGCCAAGGTGGCCGTCGTCAGTAGCGGGATGTTCGGCATGATCTCGGGGAGTTCCATCGCCAACGTGGTGACCACCGGGACCTTTACGATCCCGCTGATGAAGCGGGTCGGCTTCCGGCCCGAGGTGGCGGGAGCAGTGGAATCGTCGGCCTCCACCCACGGGCAGCTCATGCCTCCCGTCATGGGGGCGGCCGCCTTCATCATGGCCGAGATGCTGGGAATCCCCTACCTGGAGATCGCCAAGGCCGCCTTCATCCCGGCCCTGATCAGCTACATCGGCCTGTTCAGCGTCGTTCACCTGGAGGCGGTGAAGACAGGCATCCAGGGGATCCCGCGCCAGGAGCTGCCCCGGTTCTGGCCGACCTTCCTCGGGGGCATTCACCACCTGCTGTCGGTGGCGGTTCTGATCTACTTCCTGCTGGTGGAGCTGGCCTCGCCGCAGAGGGCGGCCTATTACGCCACCGTGGTGGCCCTGCTCACGCACCTCGTGCGGCGGCTCTGGGGAGCCCACCGGGATGCGGAGGAGCCCGGTTTCGACCCGATCCGCTACGGCCGGGGGGCATGGGTGGCCCTGAAAGAGGCGACGGCGGCCTTCGCGGCGGCGGCGCGGAATATCGTCGGGATCGCCGCTGCCTGCGCCTGTGCCGGGATCATCATCGGGGTGACGACGCTGACCGGGCTGGGCCTGCGCATGACCGAGCTGATCCTGACCCTGGCCTTCGGGAACTTCCACCTGACCCTGGTGATGACCATGGTGGCCTCGATCATCCTCGGGATGGGGATCCCGACAACGGCCACCTACATCATGATGGCGACGCTCACCGCCCCCGCCATCCGCGAGGTCAACCCCCTGGTCCCGATCCTGGCGGCCCACCTCTTCGTCTTCTACTTTGGGATCGTGGCCGATGACACGCCGCCCGTGGCCGTGGCGGCCTACGCCGCCGCCGGGCTGGCCGGGGGAGATCCGTTCCGGACCGGCCTGCAGGCCTTCAAGTTCGAGCTCCGGACGTTCCTGCTCCCCTTCATGTTCGTCTATTCACCCCAGATGCTCCTCATCAACACCACCCCTCTCGAGGTGGTCTGGCTCACCATCACCGCCAGTATCGGCATCTATGCCTTCTCGGCCTGCATCCAGCGGCAGTTCGTCATCCAGACAACCTGGCTGGAGGGGCTCCTTCTCCTGGCGTCCGCCCTGCTGCTGATCAAGCCGGGCCTCTATACGGATCTGACGGGTTTTGGGGCCCTCGTCTTCACCTACTGGCTCCAGCATCGGCGCCGCAGGCGGCTGTCCGCGGCGCCGGCCCCCGTCCCGTCATCGGTGCCGAGGGGGGAGTAGCGTGCGACGCCATTTCTGGGTGGCGGTCCTCGTCGTTCCCGTCGGACTTCTGGCGGCCGGTCCGATCCCCATCCTGGAGGTGGTGGATGCCACCCGGGACGCAATCCTCTGGCAGGGGCCGGCCGAGCCGGGAATGCAATTCCTCCTCCGCTACATCCATTCCTCGGAGCGGGTCCCCGTGGAGGGGGTGTTTCGCCTGGATGCGGATCTGCGGATCGTCGTGGAGGAGACCGCCTTCGCCTCCTTCGGCCCGGGGTTGCCGGAGATGCCACCCGGGACGCCGTATGTTATCCGCGATGGGATGATACGCGTCGCCGGCGCCGGCCAGGTGCTGCCCGAACTCTCATTCTTCGTCCACCCGTTCACGGATCACGTCTTCGTGGGGAGGGGCGAGCGCGTGGCGCTGTCCTCACGGCTCCCCGGCGGGACCTTGGTGAAAATACGTGTACGCGGATCGCCATGAGATTCCTTCCTCCCGCTCCAGGGGGCATAGGCCCCAAGGGCGATCGTGCCCTTGCCCCCTCCCCGCTCGGCGCTCCCAAGGGACCCACGGAGGAAGACAATCATATTTTCATGGCCGTCCCTCCTTCCTCTGGCTCTTTCGGGAGCTGCGCGCCGTGCCAGACGGCCACAATCCAAACCGTGCCGCCTTTGACACGATAGAAGAACCGGTAGGGCGTGACGATCACCTCGCGGTGAGGCAATTCGGGGAACTCCGGGATGGATCGCCCGGAGGCTGGAAACCTTCCGAGTCTCTTCAGTACAGCTTCGGCACGGCGACGGAAGCGCAAGGCGGCCGGGGGATTGTCCCGTCGGATGTACGTGAGGGCGGAGAGGAATTGCGAACGCGCCGAAGGCGTGAAGCGGATCTTCACCGGCCTAATCTTCGGCAAGCACTCGGTCCGCTTCAGCCAGAACCGCGGCTAGGTCATATCCCTTCCCGGCGGCAATCTCCTTGTCGCCACGGGCCAG
>JACPAT010000044.1 GCA_016180655.1 Candidatus Methylomirabilota bacterium
CCCGGATGGCCGACAGGGTCTTGCACATTAAGGACGGCAGATTGACGGGTGGCAACTAGTTGATGGAGGTCCCCACGTGCTGACCAAGAAAGCGATCCGCTTCCTTTTCGCCTCGGCGTTGGCCTTGACGGTGGTCCCGTCGCTCAGCTTCCGGGAGGCCGGGGCCGGCCAGGCACCTCCGACGGTGCCCAGGGGAACCATGATCATCCAAGTGCGGGCGCGGGACGGCGGACTCCTGCCCGAGGGGATCCGGGCGCGGATCCGGGGGGTACAAAACGTCGGGCGGGCCGAGAGCTACCTCGAAGGCGTGACCACGGACAAGGTGCGGGTGATCGGAGTGGAGCCGGCATCGGCACTGCATTTTCGGTCGGGCAATGAGGCGCTGGCGGCCACCATCATCCAGGGTCGCGGCCTCGAGGCCGGCGACGCGCCAGAGGCCGTGGTTGTCGGCAAGACGTTTGCTCAGAACAACAAGACTGCCCTTGGCTTGAGTATCCCGGCCATGCTGACCAAGGACCACTTCCCGCCCATCATCATCGGCGGCCAGGGCTTCGCCATCGTCGGGATCTATGCGACCGGCGATTCCAAGACGGACGACAAAGTGCTGGTGCTGCTGCCGACAGCGCAGAAGCTGCTGAGCCAGCCGGGGCGGCTGAGCGGCGTGTACGTTACCCCAGCTTCCCCGGCCGCTACGGATCAGGTGGCCAAGGATCTACGTCGCGCCCTGGGGGACACCGTGGAGGTGACCCCGCTCGCGCTGGGCCAGTGGTGAGCCGGTCGGTCATGGATGTAGCGATCCGGTCGGGTACGGGCAGGCTCCATGCACAGCCATGCAGGCCCCGCTCGATCAGCTTGCCGGCCGGAGGAGAGACCGCGAGGGAGATCCTCCAGGAGACGACGCGATACCTTGAGACCTTGGACGGGATATCAGGCTTCCTCGCCAGGCACCCTTGAAGGGGCGGACGCTCCGGCAGGGAGACTACACCTTCGCCGGGATCCGCTGAGCGAAATGGGCCCTCCGCCTCGGTCCGAGGCTGCGTTGGTCTCCGGAGAAATGGCGAGCCCTGGAGGACCTCGCCGCCGCCACGCCGAGTTGGATGCGGGGGCGCTGGGCGCGGTCGTCGCCGCCCTCGCCCGCCAGGCGTCCGCCTCCGGCGAGGCGCGCAGGTGCATCGAGTACATCGAACGGAATCGGCACCGGATGCGCCGCCCCGAGTTTCAGTCGTGCACCCTGGACACAATCAATGCGACTTGGTCTTACCCTGACGTGTTGGGCTAGCGGGGGACGGAGGCGGGGGCCGCCCCCAGCAGAATCACGCCGGCCACGATGAGGCTCGCCCCGAGGAGCCGGGGGAGGAAATACCGCTCCCGCAGAGCGAGGATTCCCAGGAGGGTCCCGAAGACGACGGCCAGCTCGCGGGCAGCCGCCACATAGCTCACCGGGCTCAGTTGTAGGGCGAAGAGGACGAAGAGGTAGCCGCCGGGCATCAGGCATGCCACGGCCGGGATCGCCCGCCGGTTGGCTCGCCATTCCGCCCACAGGGCCTCGCGGTCCCGCAAGACGAGCGGCGTCAGCAAGAGCGCGGCGATGGGGATCGTGAGGTACGCATAGACCAGCGGATGTATGCCGTGCCCCATGTTCCACTTGTCCACCAGCGAGTAGGTCGCGATGAGGAGGCCGGTGAGGAGCGCGTACCCGGCGTGCGGCCTGCGGAGCGCGCGAAGGGGCGCCTGCAGGGCCGCCCGGCTCAATCCCGGCAAGTGCAGCACATAGGCGCCCACGCCCACGAAGATCACCCCGAGCACCCCGACCAAGACCGGCGTCTCTCCCAGGAACAGCATGGCGAGCGGCAGGACGAGGACGACGGCGGTGCCCCGCGCGAGCGGATAAACCAGGGACAGGTCGCCGTGTCCATAGGCCGCCCTGAGGGCGAGGAAGTAACCCGCCCGTAGTGCCGCGGCCAGGCCGATGCGCCCCCAGACGGAAGGAGGCCAGACCCAGTCCGGGGTGAGCCAGATCACGGGGGGGAGAAACACGAGGGAGCCGACGAGCCCCGTCCACCACAGGAAGTCCAGCCGACTGGTACTCCGTTTGGTCAGAAAGTTCCAGGAGGCGTGGCAGAGGGCCGCCAAGACGACCAGGAGGAGCGCGGCTGCCGTCATGGTGCGTCAATCATCCTCCTGAAGCACCGCAGTCTTCCCTTCACCTGCCCTGCCACTCAGCCTCCCTGTCGAAGAACGAGGCGGAGGCCATCCCTGCCAAGCCTTTGCGGGGTGGGCATCAATGTTCGATCACCCCCACCCGGAGGAGAACCTTTCGTCGCCGCCGTGTCGCACGATATGCGGGGCACCATCCTGTGAGGGTTGCCGATGGTTTGGGCGGAGAACGGTCGAGAAGACCTGTCCCCGAGAGACACGTGTAACGTGCGCGGCAACTGGGTTCAGGTTGACTCCGTGGTTGGGCGACCTCCCTTATCTTCGGCATGCCTCTTCGCGTACCTGGCGGCACCATACGTGGCCGCGCAATGCGGGACACAGTGCGTCACCGCGAGCTTGACCCAGTCCAGGGGACGCATACCGCCTCGCAGGCTGTGTCCGGTGTCTGGTGCGCACTTGCCCCCTCACGGGCCTTCGGTAATCCGGCGGTCGCGGAAGACGACGGGAGACGCCTCCCAGCGGTACGGCAACTCGATCTTGCCGCCGGGCTCGGCGATGGTGGCGGCCGCCTGGAGCGTGTCCTCCAACACCCGGCGGTGCTTGGCGCGATTCCCGGGTTCCCCGAACATGGCACCCCGCGGGAAACGGACATGGACCCACCGGGGAGGGCGGATGCGCTCCATCCGGGCAGTGAAATTGGCCATGGTAATCGTGGGAATCCCCCAGGCCTCGATCTCGCGCGCGATCAGACCGCCGGTCTGATGACAGATGGGTCAGACGGGGACGATGAGTCCCAGCATCACCCCGTCATCCGCCATGGCGGCGGCGATGGCGGTGGCGGTCTGCTCCGCCACGTCGTGGGCCCGCGTCCGGTAGCCGACGACGCTGAACAAGCGAGGGGCGATCTCGCCGATCCGCCGCTCGTGCACGAGGGCGCGGAGAGGTTCGAGGGGCAAGACCATGCTCATATCCGCCCGGATAAAGTCTTCCGGCAGGTGGCTGTGGGCGATGTCCAATTGCACAGGGTCCGCATCACTCGGGATCTCGACAATCCGCGGATCTCCCTCCACGGTATCGGTGAAGGGCGCGTTTACCCCCTTCCGGTAGAGACCCGCCGTGCTCAGCACACCCAACCGCACCTCCGCCAAGGAACGAGTGAGCGGGGTCCAGGGCGTCTCCGTGAAAGCTGGAAACGGATAATTCTTGAAAGCCGTAGGGTACTGATGCGCCTCGATCAGCGGTCGGGCGTCCGTAAACCACGCATCATACTGCTCCCGGAATTCCGCAATCCAGCGCCCGTCTGCCAGCATCGGATGCTGCGTCATGGCGATTTCCTCTCCCGGCCTATAGATGATGGCCTCGCCTGCCCCGCGCGGCCGGCGGCACCGGCAGGCCATTCGCTCCCTCGGACGCGGGCGATCTTGATACTCGCGCCGCCCGCAAGCGGGGCGGTGTCCTCGCATTGGCGGAGAATGATGCGCCGCTCTTCTTGGATGATGCGGCCAACGGCCCGGAGTTCCTTCAGGGCGCGCGTGACGGTCACCCAATGGGCGCCGACATGGATCACGTTTTCCCCCTGCGCCAAATCAAAGACGAGGGGGCACCATAGAAAGCATACACGGAGCATTCCGAGGACGGCTGTAGCATACACTACCACATCGCGAATTCTCTGCGGAGCCTGTTTGCGCGATGGGCGGAGTTCGGCCAGCGGAGCGAGCTCGCCTTCACCGATTGGGTGCTGTACCGAGTGGCAAGTAATTGATATTCGGTATTGACACTGCTCGTGGGCCGGGCGATGCTACATTTGAGGAGTAAGCTCGTGCCCCTGCTGGATTTCCGAGGTTCGTCGGATGAGCCATGAAGCAGAGCTGAACGGGGACTCCGTTCGGGAACCGGCGGTCCTCCGCGCTCGCGTGGCGGCGCTGGAACAGGCCCAGGCCGAGCGGATGCGAGCGGAGAGCGCCGGGCGAGACCTCGAGGAACGGTACCGCAAGATCTTCGAGCATTCGAACGACGCGATTTTCGTCATTGATCCGGAGGCGGACCGGATTCTCGATGTCAATCCCAAGGCATGCGGCATGCTCGGCTATCCCCGCGAGGAGTTGTTGTCCATCCCCGTCAGTGCCGTCCATCCGGGGGAAATGCCCGCGCTGCTGGCCTTCGCTCGGTCCGTCTTTGAAAAGGGGAGTGGTTGGACGAATGAACTTACCTGCCAGACCAAGGCAGCGCAGACTCTGCCCGCGGAGATTTCGGCGTCGGTGATCGATATGGGCGGGAGGACGTGCCTGATCGCCTTGGTACGGGACATCAGCGACCGGAAGCGGCTGGAGGCTGCACTGGAGCGATACGCTGCCCACCTGGAGGCGGTCGTGGAGGAGCGCACTGCCCGGCTCCGCCGGTCCGAGGAACAACGCCGCGTCCTCCTGGAGATCAACAACGCCATTGTCGCGAACCTCGAGCGGGAAGCCCTGTTCGCCGCTCTCACCGAGGCCCTCCGCCAGGTCCTCGCCTTCGATCGCGCGAGCCTCACGCTCTACGATCCGTTGCGGGATGTCATTCGGGTCTATGCTCTGGCGGAGGGTTCCGCGCCGGAGGGGCTTGTCCCCGTGGGGACAGAGTTCCCCCGCCAAGGGAGTCACCTCCAATCGGTGCTCGACGAGATGCGGCCGCTCGTCCGCCCGGACCTGGAGAAGGAGCTCCGTGTCGCGCTGGAGGATCGGCTGCTCCAGGAGGGGATCCGGTCATACGTCGTTGTCCCCCTGATGGCGAAGGGGAGGGCCATCGGGACCTTGAACGTCGGGAGCCGAGTGCCCGATCGGTATTCCGAGGAGGATGCCGAGTTCCTCATGAGGGTCGCGACACAGGTCGCTCTGGCGATCGAGAACATGTTGGCTTACGAGGAGATCGGCGGCCTGAAGGCGCGGCTCCAGGAGGAGAACATTTACCTCCAGGAGGAGATCAAGACCGACTACAACTTCGAGGAGATCATTGGGGAGAGCGGGACCCTGAAGAAGATGCTGCGGGCCGTGGAGAGCGTTGCGAAGACCGACGCGACCGTTCTGCTCCTGGGCGAGACGGGAACCGGCAAGGAACTGATCGCCCGGGCGATCCACCACCTCAGCCCCCGAATGCACCGGACGTTGGTCAAGGTCAACTGCGCGGCCCTCCCCGCCGGGCTGATCGAGAGCGAGCTCTTCGGCCACGAGAAAGGGGCGTTTACTGGCGCCCTGGCGCGAAAAATCGGCCGCTTCGAGCTGGCGGATGGCGGGACGATCTTCCTGGACGAGATCGGCGACCTGCCCCTGGAGTTGCAGGCGAAGCTCCTTCGGGTCCTCCAGGAGGGGGAGTTCGAGCGGGTGGGCGGCTCCCCCACCATCAAGGTGGATGTCCGGGTGATCGCGGCCACGAACCGGGATCTGGAGAAGGCCACGCAGGAGGGCAGATTCCGGCCAGACCTCTATTATCGGCTGAACGTGTTCCCGATCCGTCTCCCTCCCCTTCGGCAACGGAGGGAGGACATCCCCTTGCTCGTCCGGTATTTCGTCATGAAGTGTGGCACGAAGCTGGGCAAGAGAATTGAGACGATCCCCCAGAAGGCAATGCATGCCCTGATGGCCTATCCCTGGCCCGGCAATGTGAGGGAAATGGAGAACGTGATCGAGCGGGCAGTCATCCTCAGCCAGGGCTCCCAACTTGAGCTCGGCGAATGGCTCCCGAGATTCGCCGGTAGCGGTCACGGGGAGCGCCTCGCGACGCTCGAGGCACTGGAGAGAGACCACATCGTGAGGACGCTGGAGCTCACCGGCTGGCGGGTGAGCGGGGAGACGGGGGCGGCGAAGCTTTTGGGGTTGAAGCCCACGACCCTGGAGGCACGGATGAAGAAGCTGGGCATCCAAAGGAAGCGGTGAGGGGTCCCAATATGTCGTGACGCTCCCAAGATATTGGGAGCAGACGGCGGGGCGGGACGCGCCCTGCGAACCGGCGGAAGACCATCTCGGCTCAACGGGGTCGGCCATTTGGAGCGTGCTCTAGATGGCCGTTTCCTTTTGGCACCGACCTTGCCTTTTCCACCGCGTGGATGGAGGGGAAGGTCGGAGGAGGAGATGCTCCGGATCGAGAAGGTCGGTGAGGACGCCGCCACGGTGACGCTCAAGCTGGAGGGAAGGGTGGTCGCCCAATGGGTCGCCGCGTTGGAAGACGAATGCCGGCGGGTGCTGTGGGGTCCGAAGCGGCTCATCCTGGACTTCGCCGGGGTGACGTTTATCGGTCGGAACGGCGTCGCAGTGCTGGGGAAAATGAGGGGCGAGCGGGTTCAGCTCGCGAACTGCTCCCCATTTGTTCAGGAATTGCTGCGATGGCCACAGGGGCCATGAGGTGGGGGGCATCCCAAGGCAGCCGGGGGAACAGGGCCTGCGGGTCCCCCGTTCTCCTTCCGGTGATGGCCCCCCCCGCAGAAGCGTCTCAGGAGGCAAAGATGCAAGAGATCCAGTTTCACCCTCAGGCTGCTTCCCATGTCCGCCAGACCAGGCCGGCATCCGATCGGAAGCCGGATGCAGGTGAGACGGTGCTGCACATGGGGGCGAGTGGCGCGCGGGACGCCGACCTGGTAGAGCGGGTCAAGCGGGGCGACGAGGCGGCCTTCGAGGCGCTCCTTGAGCGCCACCAGGGGAAGGTCTACCGCCTGGCCTGGAATTTCACCCGCAACCCGCAGGATGCCGAGGAAGTCACGCAGGACGTGTTCCTGACGGTCCATCGGAGGATCGGGAGCTTCGACGGGCGGGCCGCCTTCACCACCTGGCTGTACCGGGTCGCCAGCAACGCGGCCCTCATGAAGCTCCGGGGCCGCCGGCCCGAGCCCCACCTCGCCGTGGACGAAGAGGGCTCCGCCTTCCTCCCGGACGGCCGTCACGCCCGCCCGGTGGCGGACTGGTCGGCCCTCCCGGAGGCCAAGCTGCTGGGGGCCGAGTGCCGGCAGGTTCTGGGGCAGGCCATCGAGGCGCTCCCGCCCGACTACAAGGCCGTGGTGATCCTCCGGGACATCGAGGGGCTCTCCAACGCCGAGGCGGCGGAGGCCCTCCGAACCACGGTGATGGCAGTCAAGTCCCGGCTTCACCGTGCGCGCCTCGCCCTGCGGGAGCGGTTGGCGGCATACTTCGAGGCGGACGGGAGGGGACGGCGAGCATACGCTCCCCCCGCTGAGATTTCAGCGAGACCCTGAGGTGGCTTCGGGATTTGGCAGTGAGGGCAAACACACTGGCTGGCCATAAGCGGGGGGTCTGTAAATGGGACGTAGGTTCTGAGTTGGCGGAGGATTTCCAAGTCCGCCCAGGAAGGTGGTTGAGGGTCCGTTATTCGTCGCGCTCAAGGTGGAAGGCAGGATCGTCGCTGACTGGGTCTCGGTCTTGGAAAAGGAGTGTTTGGCGCGGCTTCGGAAAAAGCAGGAGGTCCTTCTGGACCTGGCCGGAGTGACGTTCGTGAGTGACGACGGCGTCAAGATGTTGAAGCGCATCAAGACCGGGAAACTACAACTCATCAACTGTTCTTGTCTCATTCAGGACTTATTGAAAGCAAGGACGCGATAGGAATGCGGCGCCGAAAGCGTTCTCGAAAAGGTCGGAAGGACTCGGCAGCGACGCCTCACAAATTCTCGGGCCAAGAGGCGAGGCTTTACCTAGACCTCTACGAACATGCCCCCGTCGCGTACGTCTCCGTCGGTCCCGACGGCCGGATCCTCAGGGCGAACCGGAGCGCGGCGGAACTGTTCGGATACGGCGGCGACGATCTTGTGGGGCGACCGGTCCTGGAGTTGTATGCGGACACGCCTGCGGGCAAGGAGAAGGCGAGTCAAGTGCTCCGGCGGTTTCAGGCGGGCGAGGATATCCGTGACGAAGAGTTGGAGATCCGTACGGCGGATGGCCGCCACCGCTTGATCAGCCTGTCCGTCCGGCCAGCGGTGGACGAGCACGGCGATGTGGTGGGAAGCCGCTCGATTGCCGTTGATGTTACCGAGCGCAAGCGGGCGGAGGAGACCCTCCACGCGCTCTACCGGGCAAGCCTGCACATCCAGGAGCCCCTGGGCCTGCGTGACCGACTCAGCCGGCTC
>JACPAT010000045.1 GCA_016180655.1 Candidatus Methylomirabilota bacterium
TCGGGCACCGAGGCCACCTCGTACGCCGTCCGGCTGGCGCGAGCGTACACGGGGCGCCCCAAGGTGCTCAAGTTCGAGGGGGCCTATCACGGCGGGAACGACATTGGGACGGTGAGCCTGTTCCCGAGCCGCCTCCTGGACTTTCCAGAGGGCGAGCCCACCTCCGCGGGTCTCTCCCCCGGCGCGGTCGCCGACATCCTCGTGGCCCCGTATAATGATCTTGGCACGACCAGGGCGATCGTCGAGCAACACCGGCACGTGCTGGCGGCGATCATCGTCGAGCCGCTTCACCGCTGCACGTCGCCCCGGCCCGGTTTTCTCCAGGGACTGCGCGAGCTGACGGAGGAGCTGGGCCTCCTGCTGATCTTTGACGAGACGGTGACGGGCTTCCGCCTAGCCTACGGCGGCGCGCAGGAGTACTATGGCGTTCGTCCGGACTTGGCCGCGCTGGGCAAGGCGCTGGGCGGCGGATACCCCATCGGGGCCGTCGTGGGACGGGCGGACGTGCTTGACCTCGTGCGGGAAGAACGGATGGGCCAGGCGCGCTACGTCTGGTTCGCCTCCAGCCTCGGCGGCAACCCCGTCTCGGCGACCGCGGCGCTCGCGACGCTGGCGGAACTCCGGAGACCCGGGACGTATCGGCGCCTGTACGGGCTGGGCGAGGCCCTCCGATCCGGTCTCCGGGCCGTGCTGCAAGATGAGGGTGTCACGGCCCACGTGCAGGGCGACGGTCCGCTGGGCGCGCTGGTCTTCACCGATCGGAACGTGGTCGATTACCGAACGGCCGCAGGCGCCGACCGAAAGCGGGCGCGCGCGTTCACGCTGGGCCTCTTCCGCCGGGGCATCTTCCTGAATCCCATGTCGACCAAGCTCTACCTGTCCCTGGCTCACGGCGAGGCGGACATCGCCCGTTTCCTGGAAGTGGCCCGCGCGACGCTTCGGGAGGACTGCCGGGGGTGAGCCCGAGCACGCCAGGAGCTGGACGTCGTGATCGACTCCGGCTTGGACGCCACGGCCCCGCCTCTGGGCTTGGAGACCTTGTAGACACTGCGAAAGGCTGAACGACGCGTGGAGGGATGGTGAGCATGCCGGAATGGACGCTGCTGAATCCGGGGCCGGGCAACACCACCCGGGCGGTGAGGGACGCCCTGGTGACCCCGGACCTGTGCCACCGGGAGGCGGAGTTCTTCCAGGTCATGCGCGGATGTCGCGAGGGGCTGGTGCGGCTGGCCGGGGGGGGCGACCAATTCACCGCGGTCTGCTTCACCGGCTCCGGGACCGCCGCCGTGGAGGCCGCCCTGTGCTCCGTCGTGCCGCGGGACCGCACGCTGCTGGTTATAGACAACGGGGTCTACGGACGCCGCATGGTTCAGATGGCCGAGGCCCACGGCATCCCCGTGGAAGCGATCCGCTCGGACATCTTCACCCCGGTCAATCCGGCCGAGGTCGGAGCCCGCCTGGCGGGCCGCCCGGACATCAGCCATGTGGCCCTGGTGCACCACGAGACCACCACCGGCCTCCTCAACCCGCTTCCCGCCGTCGCCCTGGTGGCCGCCCGGCAGGGCCGGCGCCTCATCGTGGACGCCACCAGCTCGCTTTTCGGCGAGCCCCTGGATCTCCGCCAGGACGGGATTGACTTCGTGACCGCCAGCGCCACCAAGTGCGCGCAGGGGATCTCCGGCGTGGCCTTCGTCCTGGCCCGGCGGAGCGCCCTGGAGGCCCTCCAGGGTCAGCCGCGCCGGAGCGTCTACCTGGATCTGTACACCCACTATGCGATGCAGGAGCAGGACAACACCCCCTTCACCCCCGCCATCCAGGTGTTCTTCGCCCTCCGCCAGGCGCTCTTGGAACTCGAGCGCGAGGGGGTGGATGCCCGCATCAAGCGCTATGCGGAGAACGCGCGCGTCCTGCGGCACGGGATGGCCCGGCTGGGCTTCACGATCCTGGTGCCCGAGGGCTGTCGCTCGAGCATCCTGACCACGCTCAGGCTCCTCCCCGGGCTGACCTACGACGCCCTGCATGACGCCATGATGCGGCGGGGCTACATCATCTACGCCGGGCAGGGGGACATCCGGACCTACGCCTTCCGCGTGGCCAACCTGGGGACGCTGACGCCACGCGACATGGAAGGGGTGGTGGCCGCCTTCGCCGACAGCCTTCGCGAGCTGGGCCTGCATCCTGGATAGCTCTCTCTGGGTCACACCAGGCGAGGGGAGAACGCCGGCCTGCGGTGTTCCACGGCGGCATTGCTCAAACAGGGGCCATTGAGTATAATCCCGTAACATGTACCCGCCCAGTCTTCGAGCCGCGGGGGTAGGGGCTTCGAAGGCTGACAGACCGACCGTACCGTACTCAAAAAAGGGAGGGGAGCCGTGATGAACATGCGGAGATTCTGCCGGTTCGTGCTGCTGTGCTGCGCTGCCGTGGTCCTCGTCTCGACGGCCTCGACCGTGCGAGCGGCGGAGGAAATCCTCGTCTACACCGCTCTGGAGGACGACCAGATTCCGCGGTACCTGGTGCCGTTCAAGAAGGAGCACCCCGACATCACCGTCAAGATCGTGCGGGATTCCACGGGGATCGTGACCGCCAAGCTCCTGGCGGAGAAGGCCAATCCCCAGGCGGACCTCATCTGGGGCCTGGCCGCGACCACGCTCTTGGTGCTGGACCACGAGGGGATGCTCACCCCCTATGCCCCGAAGGGTATCGAGAAGGTGGCCCCGCAGTTCAAGGACAGCCGCAAGCCGCCCCAGTGGGTCGGGATCGACGCCTGGATGACCGGTTTTTGCGTGAACACCGTCGAGTCCAAGGCGAAGAACCTGCCCATGCCCGCATCCTTCGCCGACCTCCTCAAGCCCGTGTACAAGGGGCATCTCGTCATGCCGAATCCCGCCTCGTCCGGGACGGGCTTCCTGACCGTATCGGCCATCCTGCAATTGATGGGCGAGCAGAAGGGGTGGGACTACCTGGACAAGCTTCATGCGAACATGGCGCTGTACACCCATTCCGGCTCCAAGCCCTGCAAGCAGGCCGGGGCGGGCGAGTTCCCCATCGGCATCTCTTTTGGCTATCGAGGCATCCAGGAGAAGGGGAGGGGCGCACCCATCGAGACGGTCTTCCCGAAGGAGGGCTCCGGATGGGACCTGGAGGCCAACGGCCTGGTCAAGAAGGCCACCATCAAGCCGGCGGCCAAGGTGTTCCTGGATTGGGCCATCAGCGCATCGGCGATGAAGGAGTACGCCAAGAGCTACGCGGTGGTTACCATTCCCACGGGTGAGCCCATTCCCGAAGGCTTCCCCAAGGAGCCGCTCAAGCAGATGATCAAGAATGATCTGAGCTGGGCGGCCAAGAACCGCGCCCGCATCCTGGAGGAGTGGGAAAAGCGGTACGGGGCCAAGAGCGAGCCCAAGAAGTAGGCCCCCCATCGTTCCTCCGCTCGGCTGACCTCCCGTCCGGTCCGGGTCGGCTCTATCCCGGATCGGACGGGGGCGGCCCCAAAGAGTGACCGTGCGCGACGCTTTCGACTCAGATCCCTATCTCAAGATCGCGGGGATCACCAAGACCTTCGGACGCTTCACTGCCCTGCAGGACGTGTCTTTCGAGGTCAGGCGCGGGGAGTTCCTGTGCATTCTGGGGCCCAGCGGTTGCGGGAAGACCACCATCCTCCGGATCGTTGCCGGCCTGGAGACGCAGGATGCCGGGCGGGTGTTCTTCCAGGGCCGGGACGTCTCCGGCCTCCCCGTGTCCAAACGAAACGTGGGCATCGTCTTCCAATCCTACGCCCTGTTCCCGAATCTCACCGCCAGCCAGAACATCGGATACGGCCTCAAGAACCGCCGGAGGGACCGGGGCGCGATCCGGAAGCGGGTCGATGAGCTGCTGGAGCTGGTCGGCCTTCAGTTGATGGGCCCGAAATATCCCGCCCAGCTCTCCGGCGGCCAACAGCAACGGGTGGCCCTGGCCCGGGCCATGGCCCTCTCCCCGGACGTGTTGCTGCTGGATGAGCCCCTCTCGGCCCTGGATGCCCAGGTGCGCGTCCTGCTCCGTTCGGAGGTTCGGGACCTCCAGCGGCGCCTCGGCGTCAGCACCATCATGGTGACCCATGACCAGGAAGAGGCCCTCACCATGGCCGACCGCATCCTGGTCATGGATCATGGGAGGATCGTCCAGAACGGAATTCCCTGGGACGTCTATAACACGCCGGCGACCCCCTTCGTTGCGGCCTTCCTTGGATCCATGAATTTCATCGGGAACGGTGTGAAGGAGGCGGCCGGTGTGGTCCGCATTGGCTCTATCAGCCTGCACGTCCCGGACGGGGCCGCAGAGGGCATGTCCCCCGGCGAGCGGGTCATGCTGGCCATCCGGCCCGAGGACGTGCTTGTCCAGCACCCGGGGAAAGGCGATCGCAACACCCTGTGCGTGCGGGTGGGTGGCCTGGAGTTCCGCGGACCGCACTACCGCGTCACCTTTCACCTGCCCCTGGGCGACGCCGGCCCCTCGAAGCTCGAGGCGGATTTTCCGACGGAGATGATCCGGCGGTTGGGCATTCGGCCGGACATGGAACTGACCATCCAGCTTCCCGCGGACCGCATCAGGGTCTACACGCTCTGATGGGCAGGCGCCAGCCCGACCGCAACCGTTCCGCCATCACCAGCTCCTAGCAGGATGCTGAAAAACCCGTTTTCGCCCAGGCTGCTCAAAAAGGTCCAGATGCAAGGCGGCGTGCGATGCGAGGTGCGAGGCGTACATAGTCCGTA
Organism: Candidatus Methylomirabilota bacterium; assembly: GCA_016180655.1. Lineage (GTDB taxonomy): Bacteria > Methylomirabilota > Methylomirabilia > Methylomirabilales > 2-02-FULL-66-22 > 2-02-FULL-66-22. The sequence goes on from JACPAT010000045.1 coordinate 4,755, forward strand.
CGTCGCAGCGCCGCGCGAGCGCGCCAACGCCGCAGATGGGCCTTTTTCAGCAGCCTGCTAGACTGCCATGGCCGACACTGTTATCCAGTCCACCCGTCTTGCGCGGGTCCGAAGCCTCCTGGATTCCGTGGACCTGAACCAGTGGCTCATGCGCGGCATGATCCTGCTGGCGTGCCTCTGGATGGTGGTGGTGGTCATCCTCCCCCTCCTGCAGCTCCTGTCCAAGAGCCTCGTGGACCATGACGGGGCCTTCGTCGGGCTGGCGAATTTCATCCATTACTTCCGGACGCCAGCGCTGTCCATGTCCCTCTACAACAGCCTGTTCGTCTCCGTGGTGACCACGGCGATCTCCGTGATCCTGGGGTTTCTCTACGCCTACGCGCTCACCCGGACGACCATCCCAGGCAAGGCCGTCTTCCGAGGCATCGCCCTGCTTCCGCTGTTCTCCCCAACGCTCCTCAACGGGATCACCCTCGTGTATCTGTTCGGCAAGAAGGGGCTGATCACCACAGGCTTTTTCGGCTACTTTGAGAAGTCGGCGGGAATCACGCTGGCGGCGGACATCGGCCTGTACGGCCCGGTTGGAATCGTCATCGCCGAGGTGTTTTACGTCTTCCCCCAGGCCATGCTCATCCTCTCCATCGCCCTGAGCATGACGGACGCCAGGCTGTACGAGGCCTCGGATTCCCTGCGGGCCTCGAAGGTCCGTACCTTCCTCACGGTGACCATCCCCGGCATCAAGTACGGCCTCATGAGCGCGACCTTCGTCTCCTTCATCCTCTGCTTCACGGACTTCGGCGCGCCCAAGGTCGTCGGCGGCAACTACAACGTCCTGGCCACCGACATCTACAAGCAGGTCATCGGGCAGCAGAACTTCGTCATGGGAGCCACGGTGAGCGTGGTGCTCCTCATCCCCACGGTGATCGCCTTTCTGCTGGACCGGATCAGCCAGCGCAAGCAGGTGGCCCTCATCGCGGCGAAGTCCGTCCCCCTCACGCCGAAGCGGCATGCGGTCCGCGACGGGGTATTCCTCGCCTACTGCTCGATCATCGCGCTGCTGCTCATGGCGTTTCTGGCCACCGCCGTGTATGCCTCCCTGGTCAGGGTGTGGCCCTACGACCTCTCCTTGAGCCTCAAGAACTACAACTTCCGAAACATGGGCGGCGGGGGCTACCCCGCCTTCTTCAACAGCATCCGCATGGCCTTCTACTCGTCTGTCATCGGAACCGTCATCACCTTCGCCGGCGCCTATCTGATCGAGAAGAGCAAGGGCATGTTCCTGCTCAGGCAGGGCGCCTATTTCCTGTCCATGCTGCCCCTGGCGCTTCCGGGGCTGGTCATTGGCCTGTCCTACATCTTCTTCTTCAACCAGCCCACCTGGGCCATCCTCGGGCTGGAAGTGCGCAATCCCTTCAACGTCCTGTACGGCACCATGGCCATCCTGGTGATCAGCAATATTGTCCACTTCTACACGGTGAGCTTCCTCACGGCCACCACCGCGCTCAAGCAGTTGGACAAGGAATTCGAGGCGGTGTCGGAGTCGCTGGGCGTCCCCTTTTACCAGACATTCTTCCGCGTGACGGTCCCGGTCTGCATGCCGGCCATCCTGGAGATCGGGATGTATTACTTCGTGAACTCCATGGCCACCCTCTCGGCGGTCATCTTCCTGTATTCCGCGGACATCCCCCTGGCCTCGGTGGCGGTGGCCAACATGGATGATGCGGGGGACATCGCCCCCGCCGCCGCCATGTCGGTGCTCATCGTCCTGACCAACATCGCGGCGCGCCTCCTGTACGGCCTGATGACCCGGGGCGTTCATCAACGCACCCAGGCGTGGACCCGGCCCGTCTCGACGTAAGCCCGCCAGGCAGCCTGAGCGAAGTGAAGGCGAGATCGGGAGGCCTTACGGGGAAGGAACCGCCTCGCCGCGGTCGAGGCGGTCCACTGCGGGCAGGATCTGTTCGCGGGCGCGCGCCAGGTCGTCCTCGAAGTCGATCTCGACCCAGGGCAGATCGCCGACTTCGACCACGCCGATGGGGACCTCGGCCGCCAGCTCGCGCAGGGCGTCCTCGTACTCCAGGGAATCCTTGCCGGTCTCGATGAACTCCTCCAGGATCCCGCGCAGCACCTCGGCCGCGTCGGCCGACAGGCGCAGGATCCCCACCGCCTCGCCGCGGATCCGGGGATCGCCGCTGATCTTCTTCGTCACCTCGACCACCCAGCCGTCCTCGCAGACGACCTTCTGCTCCTCGCCCGTGTCCTGGAAGCGCTCGTCCACGGCGATCGCATTCGAATCGGGGGAGGCGATCAGGCGGGCCAGCAGCTCCCGTGGGTACAGCACGTCCCCGTCCATGAGGAGGATGTCATCGTCGAACTCGTGCCGGGCGTGCCAGAGGGACAGGATGTTTCCGCGGGTGAACTGCTCGTTGCTGACGAAGCGCGCCTCGACTTCGGCGGGGCCCCGGGACGCTTCAGCCATGATCTGCTCTTTCAGGTGGCCCACGACCAGGATCGCCTCGTCCACGCCCAGCGCCGCGAAGGCGTCCAGGTAGCGTCGGAGCAGCGATTTACCCCCGATCTCCATGAGGCATTTCGGGGTGGTCTCGGTATGGGGCTTGAGCCGCCAGCCGACGCCGGCGACCAGGACGATGGCGCGCATGGGCAGTCCCGGGGAGGAGAACACCTGAAGGCGACGAACAGACGCGGCGATGCTACGCGACGGGAAACCGGGGTGTCAAGCGGAATCCCGGACGCCCGACGCCACCTTTTCCTCTGTGGTCGGATGTGCTAGAGTACCGCGATCATCGCCCGACGGAGGTCCTGGCACGGCGCCGCGCCGCGCCGTCCCGGTGAGAGGAGCCCCATGGCGTATCGCGATCTGCGGGAGTTCGTGGCCGCTCTGGAGCGGGCCGGCGAGCTGCGCCGCATCCCGGTCGAGGTGGACCCGGTCCTGGAGGTGACCGAGATCACCGACCGGGTGAGCAAGCAGGGAGGCCCCGCCCTGCTCTTCGAGCGGGTGAAGGGCTCGTCCATGCCCCTCTTGATCAACGCCTTCGGCAGCCCGGCGCGCATGACCCTGGCGCTGGAGGTGAAGAGGCTGGACGATCTCGCGGCGGAGCTGCAGGAGATCCTGGAGCTCAAGGCGCCCGACGGGCTGCTGGCCAAGCTCCGGATGCTGCCCAAACTCCAGGAGCTGGCCGCCGCCTTCCCCAAGGTGGTCAAGGACGGTCCCTGCAAGGAAGTCGTCGTTCGGGACAACCCCTCCCTGGCGGGCCTCCCCATCCTCCAGTGCTGGCCGCAGGACGCCGGGCGCTACATCACCTTCCCCCTGGTCTTCACCAAGGACCCGGAGACGGGCGTCCGCAACTGCGGGACATACCGGATGCAGGTCTTCGACGAGCGGACCACCGCCATGCACTGGCACATCCAGAAGGGCGGCGCGGCCCACCACCGGAAGGCCAGGCGCCGGGGCCGCCGGATCGAGGTCGGCGTGGCCATCGGCGCCGACCCCGCCGTCTGCTTCGCCGGGACCCTGCCCCTCCCCGAGGGGATCGACGAGATGCTGGTCGCCGGATTCATCCGGAAGCAGCCGGTGGAGTTGGTCCGGTGCGAGACCGTGGACGTCGAGGTCCCGGCCTACGCGGAGATCATCCTGGAGGGCTACGTGGACACGGAGGAGCTGCGGCGTGAGGGCCCCTTCGGCGACCACACGGGTTTCTACTCCCTGGCCGACGACTATCCGGTCTTCCACCTCACCTGCGTCACGCGCCGCCGCGACCCCATCTACCACACTATCATCGTCGGGCGGCCGCCCATGGAGGACTGCCACATGGCCGCCGCCATCGAGCAGATCTTCCTCCCCGTGATGCGAAAGCAGCTTCCCGAGATCGTGGACTTCCATATGCCCTTCGAGGGGATCTTCCACAACCTGGTCCTGGTCAGCATCGATAAGCAGTATCCGGGCCACGCCCGCAAGGTCATGCACGCCCTGTGGGGGCTGGGCCAGGCCATGGTCAGCAAGGTCATCGTAGTGGTGGACCGGGACGTCAACATCCGCGACTACTCCGAGGTGACCTGGAAGGCGCTGAACCACATCGATCCCCAGCGGGACATCGAGTTCGTCCTGGGCCCGGTGGAGACCCTGGATCACGCCAGCCGCCTGCCCAAGTACGGCTCGAAGATGGGCGTGGACGCCACCCGCAAGTGGCCCGAGGAGGGATTCACCCGCCCCTGGCCCGACCAGATCGTGATGGATGAGGCCACCCGGCGCCTGGTGGATGGCCGGTGGGGGGAGTACGGTCTGGGCTAGGGCTTGCGCCGTCGGAGTTGGCCTGAACGAAGCAGGATTCTGCTGGATGATGCGCAGAACGTGCCCGGGAGGCGGTGCGGAGTGAAACTCGACGTGCGATTGGCGGGTCCGTTATCGGGGGCGTCCGAGCAGGCCCGCCAGGCCGAGGCCATGGGCTTCGACGGGGCCTGGACCTCGGAGGGGCCTGGACCTCGGAGACGCAGCACGACGCGTTCCTGCCCCTGATCCTGGCGACCCAGCGCACGACGCGGCTGGAATTGGGGACCAGCATCGCCGTCGCCTTCGGGCGCAGCCCCATCGTCACGGCGCACCTGGCCTGGGACCTGGCCGCCCTGTCCCAGGGGCGCTTCCTCCTGGGGCTGGGCACCCAGGTCAAGGGCCACATCGAGAGGCGCTACGGCCTCACCTGGGATGCTCCCGGCCCGCGCCTGCGGGACTACATCACGGCCCTGCGAGCGATCTGGGATTGCTGGCAACACGGGACGCCTCTCAACTACCGGGGCGAGTTCTACTCCCACACCCTGATGACCCCCTTCTTCAACCCGGGCCCCATCGCCCACCCTCGCATTCCCGTCCACATCCAGGTCCATCCGTTCCACTCGGTGAAGTACCTGCGCGAGGTGGTGCTGCCCAACGTGGAGCAAGGCCTCACGGCGAGCGATCGGAAACGGGCGGACATCTGCCTGGCCAGTTCCGCCTTCATCGTCACCGGTCGGGACGCGGCAGACATGGAGGCCGCCCGGCGCAGCGTCAAGAGCCAGATCGGCTTCTACGCCTCGACGCCGAACTATCGCGTCATCCTGGACTGTCACGGCTGGGGGCAGGTGGCCAAGGACCTGACGCGCAGGTCCGTGCAGGGGGATTGGGAGGGGATGGCCGCCCTCATCACCGACGAGATGCTGGATGCCTTCGCCGTCGTGGCGACGCCCGACGAGGTCCCCGGGAAGCTCCGCCAGCGCTACACCGGCCTCCTGGACCGCCTGGCCGTCTACGAGACGTTTCGGCCCGAGGCCGACCTCACCGCCCAGCGCGCCCTCCTCGCCGCTTTTCCCCGCTGAGGCCGGCTCCACGGCTCTACCCCCACCCGTCCTGGATTGGGGTCATGGATTGGGGTCAGGCCTTGATAATTTGCTTATGGTCGTTCACCGGTTGGGCTTCACGAGCGCTTCCGGATTGACCGGGTACCGCGGGGCTTCCCCTTGCAGGACCCGCAGGACCTCCTCGGCCGCGGCCCGGGCCATGCGCATCAGGCCATCCTCCGTCACGCTGCCCAGGTGGGGCGTGAGGAGGACGTTTGGAAGGCCCGCCAGGGGATGATCGGGCCGGATCGGCTCGTCCACGACCACGTCCAGTCCCGCCCCGGCCAGTCGGCCACCCCGGATCGCCTCGGCCAGGGCCGCCTCGTCCACGACCTCGCCCCGCGAGGTGTTCACCAGGATGCACGTCGGCCTCACCCACGCCAGCGCTGCCGGCCCGATCAGCTTCCGCGTCTCCTCCATGAGCGGCACGTGGATCGAGAGGCAATCTGCCTCCGCCAGCAAGACATCGAGGGTCCGGACTCGCTCGATCCCCTCCGGCCACGGATCGCGGTACGGGTCGTATGCGAGGACGCGCATCCCCAGAGCCCCGCCCGCCAGCCGGCCCACGCGCAGCCCGATCTCGCCCAGCCCGATGACACCCAGCACCCTGCCCTGCAGTTCGATCCCCTGGTAGGCCTGCCGTAACTGGGGCTTTCCGAGGGTCAGGTCGCGGGTGTACTCGCCGATGCGCCGCGCGACGGAAAGGAGCAGGGCCAGCGCAAGTTCCGCGACCGACTGGGCATTGGCCGCCGGGGTGGACGTGACGACCACGCCGCAGGCCGTGGCCGCGGCGACATCGATCTTCTCTACACCGGCCCCGTGCTTCGCGATGATCCTGAGCTGTTTGGCGCCCCGGATGACGTCCCCTGGGAGACGCGCCGAGCGGACGATGACCCCCTGCGCCTCCTCGAGAGCCTGCGCCAGCGGCGCTGCCTGCGGCCCGGCCCAGGCCACGGCCTCGGTCTCCGCGGCGAGGAGATTCCACCCGACCTGGTGGATGGGTTCCGTCACCAGCACCTTGGGTTTCATGGACGATTGAGATCCATTCCCATGAGCCGCCGGGTCACTTCTCGACGACGCCGAGATTCTTCAGGACGCCGTCCAGCTTCAGGATGTCGAAGATGAACTCCCCCTGCGCGATCCGCTGGCGGAGATGCTGTTCCTTGGCCAGGCCGGCCTGCGCCTTCGTCAAGATCTCGGGCGCATGATCCTGTGGGATCACCACGACGCCGTCCGCGTCCCCCAGGATGATGTCGCCTGGGCGCACGGCGATGCCGCCGCAACTGATGGGCAGATTGATGGAGCCCGGGGAATCCTTGAACGGGCCCATGGGCAACACCCCGCGCGCGAACACCGGGAAGCCGACGGCGGCCAGCCCCTCGGCGTCCCGCGTGGCCCCGTCAATCACCAGCCCGGCGATGCCGTGCACCTTGCAGGAATAGCCCAGCAGGTCCCCGAACACCGCCGCATCCTTGTAGCCCCCCGCGTTGACGACCAGCACGTCTCCCGGCTTCGCCAGCGTGGCCGCCTTGTGGATCATCAGATTGTCGGCCGGAAAGGTCCGGACCGTGAAGGCGGGTCCCAGCAGCTTGGCCCCCGGCCAGGCCGGTTTGATCTCGGCCGCCATGCTATTCCCCCGCCCCATGGCGTCCGACACCACACCGGTCGGGATCCCCTCGAATCCCTTCACCAGGGCCGGATCGGGTCGAACAAAGTCGCGTACGATGATGTTCATGATAGCCTCCTGGGGTGGAAAGGAGCATTCGTGGAGATGGGCGAGGGCCGGGCGCACTCGTTGCCGGCCATTGCTTTTTCGTGACCCCCCTCCGATACGCCTGTCCCGGAAAACGCGCAATCGGAATGTCCTGTGGGGACGGGAAAGGATCGGAAGGCCAGACGTTTCTCGGTGAAGCTCACAAACGTGCTCCTCTGTCTCCGCTCGGCGCCCGTGAAATCCACCTTGCCAAGTTCCCCCCGGTATGCGTATGCTTGGGGCATCGGAGGCCGGCCATGCCTGATGAATCGAACCGGCGAAAATTCGCCCGGTACCTGATCCACCTCCCGCTCCTGCACAAGCCAAAAGTTCCCGCACCTATCAAGGCCGGGGTGGGTTGGACCCGCAACCTGAGCGACGGGGGAACCTGCGTGGACCTGACCGAGCGCCTCCAGCCTGGCACCCCCCTCCGCGTTCGCCTCCAGACGGATCGCGGCCCCATCGAGGTGGAAGCCCAGGTGGTCTGGACCGGGGAGCCCGCTGCCCCGGGAGAAGCCGTCCCCCATGGAATTGTTTTCGATCAGGTTGCGCCTGGCGAGGAAAAGACCCTCCGTGACTTGCTCCTCTCCAGGGGAGAGAAGCGCCAGGCCGGCGTCCGCCTGCCACTCGAACTTCCCGTCACGTGTCAACCGAAGAATCAGGGCACTCCACCGGTGCAGGGACAGACAGGGAATATGAGTCGAGGGGGGCTGTTTCTCCGCCTGTCGGGGGTCATTCCGCCCGGGACGGTGGTGGAACTCGCCCTGCATACGCCCAAGGGGCCGGTCACGGCGGAGGGGGAAATCGTGTGGGTGGAGCCGCCAGAGCGGCAAAAGCCAGGCGAGCCCATCGCGCACGGCCTTCGGTTCACGGCCCTCGGCTGGTCCACCTCGCTGTCCCTCGGCCTCTTCCTGGTCGAGCCGGACTAGAAATCCGCATCCGCTCTCCTCTCCAGCAGAGAGCAACAGACCTCTTCGATTCATCCGCAACCCAGAATGTCTCCGGTGCCGATTTCCGGGTGGAGACCCGCATCCCTATGGCGCCTGCCAGAGGAGCTTCTCGTCCGTGTCAAAGAGACCCAGGCCGTTCATCCCTCCGGCATCCTCGGGACCTGCACGCTTTGGCTAGGAGGGGGGCTCCACGCACGCAGGACTATCGTTTACGGGATTATTGACCCGCGTGCTGACCGGGTGGGCTGTCATCTCCTCGGCGGGATACGGGCGCAGGAGGGGTTGCAGTCGCTCGACCTCTTGGATCGCCGAATCGAGCCAGACATCGTAATCCTGCGGTGCGAGAATCACGGGCATGCGATCGTGGAGAGCGCCGACGAGTTCATTGGCGGTCGTCGTGAGGATCGTGCAAGAGTCTATGGCCGTCCCCTCGGGGCCCTCCCGGTGCTCCCAGAGACCGGCGAAGGCAAAGGGCCTCCCGTCAAGCATCCGGATGTGAAAGGGCTGCTTGTGGCGGCCCCGGCGCTGCCACTCATAGAAGCCATCCGCCAGGATGAGACAGCGCCGCTCCCGGAGGGCCTGGCGGAAGGCGGGCTTGGTGGCCACGGTCTCGGCGCGGGCGTTGATCAGCCGTGACCCGATGCCGGGGTCCTTGGCCCACGGGGGGATGAGCCCCCAGCGATGCAGCGTGAATCGCCGGGCGAGCTGCGACGCGGCTCTCACGACGGTGGGGGCTGACTGCGTGGGAGCGATGTTGTAGCGCGGTGCCCAGGCTGGGGCCTCGAACAGTTCGAACTGCGTGGCCAAGGTCGAGGCGGGTGTGCCGAGGCTGAAGCGTCCGCACATGGGATCCTGCTAGCCCAATTCGGTGGCGATGAAAACCGGTTCCGCCTGAGGAGCTTGCCGCAGCCTTGGTCACATTTCGGGGCCGGGAAACGACCTTCTCCGCCGCATAGCGCCCGACATCCCGCCTTTCGGGGCTGCGCAAGAACAAAGGCAAGCCCGAGATTCTTTGGGGCTTGCCTGTGGGGTGGCGGAGGCGTGTGGGAATCGAACCCACCTAGCACGGGTTAGGCGCCACGCTGGTTTTGAAGACCAGGAGGGCCACCAGGCCCAATCCGCCTCCGT
>JACPAT010000046.1 GCA_016180655.1 Candidatus Methylomirabilota bacterium
GAACAGATCCAGAAGGCCAAGGCGTGGAAGCCGGGCCAGGGGGACGTGCACATTCTCTTCCCCAAGTCCATCGCAAGCTGGGTGACCTCGGGCGTCCCCCTGGAAACCCTCAACGCGACGAACGTGCCGAACCTGGCCCGGATTGATCCCCGCTACCTCAAGTCGGACGAGGGGGTGAACCTGCAGGGCAAAGGGGCGCTCTACTGGCGCACCTCGTACGCCCTGATCTACAACAGCCAGTACATCAAGAACCCGCCCAAGTCCTGGAAGGAGTTCTACGACCGGCGGGCGGAATTCAAGGGGCACATCGGCCTGGTCCGGCCCGACGCCAAGTCCAGCTCCGCCTGGCGACAGCGCCTGGTGTTCCTGCACGCGTTCCTGAAGGAGAAGCTGGCCATGCCCATGGCCCAACTGGAGAAGGATCCCGCCTTCGTGGACGCCTGGAACAAGCTGAAGGACTTCACCAAGTACGCCAAGCTGCCCCTGCCGGCCGAGCCGCCGAACCTGTTCGAGGATTTCAACTCCGGTGACACCTGGATCGCCCTCTACGCCCAGGACTACTCGCTGTGGTCGGCGCGCCAGGGGACCATGCCGCCCACCATCAAGGCCGTGTATCCGGAGGAGGGCGCCGACGAGATCGGGACGGGCTACCTGGCCGTTCCCGCCAACATTCCTCCGGAGTACAAGGCGGTGGCCCTCAGGGTCGTCAACTATCTCCTGTCCGACGACCAGCAGATCCGGCTGCTTACCACCATGTGGCAGTATCCCGGGACCGAGATCACGGACCAGGCCCCCCAGATCGTCTGGGAAATCGTGCCCAAGCTGGACGTCCTGACCAAGACTGCGGTCCCGCGGGAACGCATCCGGAAGGACGTGATTGACTACATCAAGGCCCACGCCAAGGAGCTGATTCCCTGACGCAGCAGTGACGGGGGAGAGTTCCGGTCGGGGAGGAATGCGGTGGGGGCGGGGGGACACCCGCCCCCACCATTGGCGGGCAGTGGAGAGCGGGAAGAGCCGCTCACCGGGATCCCGGGTTTTCGGCCAGGGGGATTGGCGAAAGGGTGACCTTTGTGATTTCCAGGGCCGGTGGAGACGATTCCTCCGGGTCATGCACCAGCCGTTGAGCGATGAACCCCTCCGCCCCGCTCGACAGCCTGACCTTCACCCAGCCTGGGCTCTCGGCGATTTTTTCCAGCCTCGCCCCCCGCGGGAGAATCGCCAGGACCTTGCTGTTCCTGCTCGCGCCAACCCGGATATTCGCAGCAGACACCCGGATCAGGACGAACCCGACTGCCCGCCCCGGGGATCGGCCCACCTCAGGGGCGGGACCATCGCTCGCGGGTGAGGCATGACGGGTGGGGTCAGCGGCGCCGACCTTCGCCGTCTGGACGGCCTTTCTCGCCTGTTCCTTCCCGAGTTGGTTGGTGATTCGCTCCACGATCTCCGTCGCGGTGGCCAGGTCTCTCAGGAGGTTCGGCTTCGCGGCGTTCACCTTCACCCGCGTCGTCATGGGGGTGACCGCGCTGAGGATAATCTCGATCTTCAACTCCTCCGTGGTGGCCTGGATTTCCCCCTGGCTGTCCCCCCGGTCCTTTTCCACCACGGGAATGGCCATCTCGTCCAGCGCCCCCAGGGTGGCATCCCAGACCTTCGGAAGCTCGGCGGTGAATGTCCGCTCGGCCACGTTGTTGGAATAGTAGTTGACCCCGAACCCTACCGCCGAGCCGACTGCCAGCAGAGGGGCGCAGCCCTGATTGTGGACAAAGACGGCAATGAGAAAGGTCGCGCTTAGTAGATGACGAAGGGGGGTGGGCACTTTTCGCACGCCTTCATCCTGTGTAAACCCTGAATGGAATTGACGTGCTGAAATCTCGCTGGTCCAATCCGGTCTGGAGAACACAGGTGCCGGGCAGGATTCGCACAGTGCGCCCTGACGCTGTTCCTCAGAGAAGGTGTCGTGGCAGGCACTTAGCTTCGGCAACACTGCTAGCCCTCAGGGGGACGGTCTGTACATATACATAAATGGGGCCATGGGACCTTGGCTCTCGGGTGTGGACCTGATGGCCTTGATCGCTCGGGTGGGGTCGCTTGCGGGGGCGCGCGCTTTTCTGCTAGATTCTGCCTGTCTCGGCCCGCAGGATTTCGCCCCCTCCGCCCGCCAGCGGGAGAAATCCCTTGACGGGCGGCGAACGGCGGAGTACCGAAGCGGCGACCTCGAAGGTCGGGGGGCACACCGGGCGTCCCGGCTCGGACGCGGAAGGGAACAGGCTGGAACGGCCGGAGACGGGAGAGGCGGGGGTGGGTACAGGTGGAGCCCCTCCCCCGCCACTGGTTGCGTCTGAGCGAAGGGCCGACATGACCGGGTTTTGGCGAACCCACTCCTCGAGGTTGATCACCCTGTTCCTCCTCCTGCCCGCCTTGGTGGGCTTCTTCGGCCTCTTCTTCTATCCCATGCTGCTCACCGTGATCCTCAGCTTCCGGCCGGAGGGACAGGCGATCGGCTGGACGCTCGAGAACTACACCCGGTTCCTCGCCGATCCCGACGGCCGGTGGGTGATCCTCCTGACGTTCATCCTGTCCCTGGGGGGGACAGCCCTCTCGGTCCTGCTGAGCGTTCCGCTGGCCCTGATCCTGCGTGAGAAGGTCCGGGGCCACCGGTTCTATCGCCTGATGGTTCTCGTCCCCCTGGTGGTACCCGGCCTGATCGGGGCCCTGGGCCTGCTGCTCTTCTGGGGGACGCGGGGATGGTTCAACCTCTTCCTCTTGCAGTTCGTCCCCTTCGTGGAGCGTCCCGTGGCCGTGAATTACACCATCCACGGCCTCATCCTGTTCTACGTCTGGCTCTACTTCCCCTACACCTGCATCACCACCCTCTCGTCCCTGGAGTCGCTGGACCGGAGCATCGAGGAGGCCGGGGAGGTCTCGGGGGCCACCCGCTGGCAGGTCCTGCGGTACATCGTGCTGCCGCTCATCACGCCCGGGATCCTGGCCGGATCCGTGCTGACCTTCATGGCGGCCTTCGGGGCCTTCAGCGTCCCCCTGATCGCCGGCGGCAATTACCGGCCGCTGGCCGTGGAGATCTACAAGCAGATCGCGGTGCCCATTCCCGCCCGCTGGTCGGCCGCCAGCGCCATCGCCATCATCATGGGGGTCTTGCAGGTGATCTTCCTGAGCCTCTACATGCGCTTCGTGCGCCGCGGCGGAGGCACCGGAGGCCCGTCATGAGACTCGCCAGGGCATATGGCCGGGCCATGTGGGACGCCAGACTGATCCTGGCGTACACCTTGCTCCTGAGCCTCACGCTTTTCATCCTGGCCCCCTTCCTGATGATCGCCCTGCGCTCGGTGGGCAAGGGCTGGTTCGGCCGGCTGTGGCTGCCGCCGCAACTGACCCTGGACTGGTACCGCTGGGCCGTCGAGGTGGGAAATATTCCGGAGGTGATGAAGAACACCCTGATCATCGGGGTGATCGCCGTGGCCGTCAGCACCGCCATCGGCATCTTCGCCGGCTGGGCCTTCGGCCGGCGCCAGATGCCGGGCAAGGAGGTGCTCATGGCCATCATCCTGCTGCCCCGGATGATCCCGCCCATCACCTACGCGCTGGGCGTGGCCAAGATCTTCTACACGCTCGAGCTGGTGGATACCTACCTGGGCGTGGCGCTGGCCCACGTCTCGGTCTGCGCCCCCTACGCCATCCTGGTCCTGTCCGCCACCTTCGAGGGATTGGACGAGCGGGTGCTGGAGGCGGCCGGCGTCTGCGGGGCGAACACGGTCAAGCGGTTCTTCTACGTCGTCCTGCCGCTGATCATGCCCGGCATCCTGGCCTCCATGATCTTCTCCTTCACCCATTCCTACAACGAGTTCACCCTGACCCTGTTGACCTACGGGCCCCACACCGTGACGTTGCCGGTGCGCACCTACCTGGCGGTGGGGGACGGGTACTGGGAGATCACCAGCGCCATGGCCATGCTCATGGTCGTTCCCTCCCTGCTCATCCTGGCGGTCATCCAGCGGCGGGCCAAGCCGGAGAAGCTGGTCGGCGGGTTCAAGGGAGTGTGAGGCATGACCGACGTGATGATCGAATTCCGCGACGTGTGCAAGCGCTACGGCACCCTGGTCGCCAACGACCATCTCAGCCTGGCGATCCGCAAGGGCGAGCTGATGACCCTGCTGGGCCCCTCGGGCTGCGGCAAGACCACGGCGCTCCGCTGCCTCACCGGCTACATCCGCCCCGATGAGGGGCGCATCTTCATTGACGGTCAGGACATCACCGACGTCCCCACCCACCAGCGCGAGCTGGGCATGGTCTTCCAGAACTTCGCCCTCTTTCCCCACATGACGGTCCAGGACAACGTCGGGTTCCCCCTGATGATCCGGAGCCTGTCCACGACCGAGCGGGCGGAGCGGGTGGCCCAGGCCCTGCGGCTGGTCCGGCTGGAAGGCTACGAGTCCCACTACCCCCGCCAGCTCTCCGGCGGGCAGCAGCAGCGGGTGGGGCTGGCCCGCGCCCTGGTCTATCGGCCCAAGGTGCTCCTGCTGGATGAGCCCCTCTCCAACCTGGACGCCAAGCTGCGCGAGGAGATGCGCTTCGAGATCAAGGAGGTGGTGACGCGACTGGAGATCACCGCCGTGTACGTCACCCACGACCAGGCGGAGGCCCTGGCGCTCTCCGATCGGGTGGCCATCATGAATCGCGGCCGGCTGGAGCAGGTGGGCACGCCGGAGGAGATCTACGAGCATCCCCGGTCCCGCTTCGTGGCCGAGTTCATCGGGTTGTCGAACTTCCTGGAGGGCCACGTGCAGGCCGTGGACGGCGACATCATGGTCGTGAGCGTCGGCGGCCTGCAGATGAGGATCCCGGCTCTCCCGAACGCAGGCCAGGGCCAGAGGGTCTTGCTGTTCCTGCGCCCCAACGAGGTCGAGTTGCTGCGCCCCGACGATCCCGGTGGCGCGAATGTCTTTGATGCGCAGGTGGAAAAGGCCACGTACCTGGGTGACACCATGGACTACCGGTTGACCTTCGGTCAGGACATGACCCTCCGCGTCCAGAGCGACGCGCAGCGACGCTTCGGCCAGGGGGCGCCGGTTCGCATCCGGTTCCCCCGCGTGCGCTGCTGGGCGATGACATCCGGCTGAGAACGTTCGGCAGTTCGACCGTTCGGGGCACCCACGCCACGGCGGTGGGTATCCACCGCGGTGCCGTGGGTCCCGGGCGTTCTGGAACGACCGAACCGTCGAACCACCGAACCCCCGAACGCTGTTAGCTGTTAGAGGAGTCCCATGCCGAAAGATGACCCGATCCACCTTGCCGAGCTAACAAAGGATGAATTTGCGGCCGCGATGCAGGCAGGTCGCTGGCTGCTCCTGCCCTTCGGCGCCGTGGAACAGCACGGGCCCCACCTGCCCCTCGGGACCGACCTGTTCTACGCCGAGCATCTCTGCGCGGCCGTGGCGGAGCGGATCCACGGGCTGGTGGCGCCGCCGCTGCCCTATGGCGTCTGCCGGACCATGCGGAACTTCCCGGGGACGATCTCCCTCGCGCCCGCGACCCTCGGAGCCGTCGTGCGAGAGGTCGTCGCGGAATACATCCGCCACGGCGGCCGGAAGTTCGCGCTGATCACCGGCCACGCCGAGCCCGCCCAGATGGAGGCCATGCGCGAGGCCGTCCTCCCCCTGGTGAACGCGGACGCCGGCCTCGTCGTCCTGACCATCGGCCCCTACGACTTCCTGGATCCCATCCGGCGCGAGGCCGACCTGGTCTCCAAAGACGGCCACGCCGGGTCCATCGAGACCTCCGAGATGCTGGTCGTGGCGGAACAGATGGTCCGGATGGATCGGCTCCCGAAGGTCACCCGGCCGCGCCTGTCCCGGTTTCGCGTGCTGGCCAATCCCGAGACGGAGTACCCTGCCGGCGTGCGGGGCGATACCTCCAAGGTCTCGCGCGAGCTCGGCGAGCGGGCAATACGCCACGTGGTCTCGGAGATCGCGACCCTGCTCGAGCGAATCGAGCGTGAAGGCACAGAGTGATGACCCAGGAGGGAGAATGACCAGACGACGTGCGAAGCAGCCGGCGAATGGACGGAAGCGCTCATTCCCCTGGCGGCAGAGCGTGGTGGAGGGATTACAGGCCGCGAATGCGGTGGTTCGCCGCCTGACACCCCGGGCCGGGCAGCGGGTGGTGGCCGGGCGGGAGGCAGGCTATCGCTCCTGGGACCCCGAGGTCATCGGCGTGGACACGGCGGCAGAGCGCGCGATCATCGGCGCCCTCCGCCGCGCCGGGATCCGCGGGACGCTGCTCTCGGAAGAGGCGGGGGAAACGACCCTGGGGGGACGCGCCGGCCGGTCCCCTGCCGGGACCGAGCCGGTATACGTGATCCAGGACCCGTTCGACGGCAGCCTGCTCTATCGCCGCGATATCCGAGCCCACTGGTTCACCGCCATCGGCATCTATGGGCAGGATGAGAAACCCAGGGCCGCGGGGGCGATGGATCACATCACCGGCGAGATCGTCCTGGCCGACGCCACGGGCGCCGTCAGGATCCCCCGGCCCGGCGCCCGCCCCGTTCCGCTCCGCCCCGCCGCCACCGCAACCCTGGACGGGGCCTTCCTGGAAACCTACCTGGGGAAGCCGCCCTTTCTCTACGCGACCGCCACCGCCCTGCGGCCGGTCTTCGAGCGGGCCCGGTTCATCCTGGGAAACGGTGGCCCCTATGGTTTCGCCGATGTGGCCTGCGGGCGGATCGACGTGTACTTCGCCTGGAACGAGGCCTTGACCGAGGTCTTCTCCGCCGTCTCCATCGCGGAGCGGGCGGGCTGCGTGGTCAGCCACTGGGATGGCTCCCCCGTGCGGTTCCGCCCGGATATTCATGCGGTCTACAGCCTGGTGTGCAGCGCCAACCCGCGTCTGCACGAGCAGGTCCTCCAGGCCCTGAAGGGCATCACGCCCCCGAAAGGACTCATGCCATGAAGCTGGGCTGCATCTGCGGCACCTTCAACCGCTCCTTCGACGCGGGGAGCATGGACCAGATGCGGTTCCTCGCCCGCTGCGCCACCGAGTCGAAGGTCCAGGGTGTCGAGCTCCAGGACATCCATTTCCCCCAGACCCGGCCGGCCTACCTCCAGATGCTGCGCCGGACCGCCCGCGATCTGGGTCTCGCCATCATCGGCATCGGGGTCCACAACGACTTCGGCCGGGCCGATACGACCATTCGGCAGAGCGAGATGGTGAAGGTCAAGCAGTGGGTGGAAGTGGCAGAGCAGCTCGGTGCCCCGCTCGTCCGGGTCTTCGCCGGCACCCCCGAGGGAGGCACCGCAGAGAGCGGGGCCCGCTGGCCCGCCATGATTGACTCGCTGCGCGAGGTCGCCGCCTTCGCCGGCCACGCGGGGGTCCGGCTCGGCCTGGAGAACCACAACCATGCCGCCTTCACCCCGACCGCAATGGAATTCCTGCGCGTCCTGGACGAGGTCGGGTCTCCCCACCTGGTCCCCCTGCTGGACACCGGGAACTACGTGGACGGCTGGCCGTCGGTGCAGAAGACCGTGGCCATCGCGGCCCATGTCCACGCCAAGTTCTGGAAGGTGGCGGCCGACGGCTCCGACGAGAAAGTGGATTACGCCAGGATCGTCCCGGCCCTGCGCGCGGCGGGATACACCGGGTGGGTGAGCTTCGAGTACGAGGCCGAGGAGCCCGAGGCCACCGGCATCCCCCGCGCCCTCGCCTACCTCAAGCGGATGCTGGCAGAATAAGTCCGTGAATTTCGGAACCCGAAACGCCGATCGCAATTGGAGAGTGGACGATTGCATTACCGTCACGTTCTCGCGCTGGCCGGTGTCACGCCCCGTCGCTCTTCTCTGCCCGCAAATAGCAAATCACAGGTTTCTCACCCCAACGATACTGAAGTTACTCGGCGGGGAACGCAAGCTGCCGAGACCTCCCAGAAATCCCTCGCTTCAGATGGTGTCCCCAAGAGGACCCGACCGTGTGTGGACATTCGCTATCGAAGGTCTTGCTCTCGCATGAGTTGGTGCCCGGACTGAATATGAATAGCGGAATCAAGACTCCGCTCATTATCAGCTGATTCCACGACGTTGCGGTCGCTTTCGCGCGTTCTCCGCCTTCCACCGCAGCGCGGGGTGTTGCCGGAGTCGGTCGAGCAATTCGTGCTGCAGGAGAAACGCGCTCCCCAGTACGCAGGAACGGGACGAGCTCGCGGTCCAAGTCTCCCTGCGAATAGGCGCGTAGGTGGCGGAGATCATACTCGGTCAATGGCCGAGGCAGCACACCGCTGAGCGCGATGAAGAGGCGCCGGAAGGCTGACGGATCGCTGGGCGGCGCGAGCGCGAAATCGGCCGCATCGTAGAGGTCGCGAGCGGCCACTCGATCCAGCAGGGCAAACACTTTCCCCGCCATGACCTCATTCCGCCCCAGAATGAACCCCTGACACGGCACGTCGGGGTCTGGCGTCCAGCCGGTCAGCCGCTCGGGCACCGCCAGGGGAATCCGGAACAGGTAGTTGAGATCGATTTCGATCCGGTCCTGGACGTCCAGAACGTTCCAGTAGCCGAGGTAGAGTTTCCGGCCAGCATGCTCCTCCGGTCCCCGCTGAAGTTGGTACCCCTCGCCGACGGCCAACTGCTCGACCGCTCGCTCGATGTCAGGCTTCTCCCGGAGCATCCCTGGACGATCGGGCGCGCCGATGTAATTGAAGTCCAGATCGACCGAGAGCCGTGGGGCCGGCCGGAAGAACAGATTGATCGCTGTGCCACCCTTGAGGGCAAGGCGCGTCCCCAGGAAGGGGTGGCGACTCACGAGATCCAGCATGCGTATTAGCCGCAACACCTTTTCGAGGGTGTCCACCGGAAAAGTGGTAGCCGCCGCCAGACGGTCGAGGTACTCCCGGCTATACTTCAACGGCGGATGCCTCCCGGCGCCACTGGCGCGGTACAACGAGATTCCATCGCCGAAGGAACCGGCCCCCCTCGCGCTCACGGAAGAGATACGTCGGAGAGCGTGGGGCCTTCTTAGCGAGGCGCTCGAGATATGCTGCAGGCACGAAGAGTCGCTCCGCTTCCTGCTCGAGGTACGCGCCGACGATCGCGAAGGCCCGTCGCTGCGCGAGCACGTCGAGGTAGCCTGCCAGCCGGTCGAGGTCGAATGCCGGGACCCCTCGGAGGCTTTGGAGCGCCTCTTCCAATCCCCCCGCGTAGCGGAGGGCAACGAGGCAATCCACGAGCGTGCGTTCCGGCCCGGTGACGCGGAGCTTGACGCCCGATCGCTCCCGCACCTCCACCCCGGAGTCCTCCAAATGCCGCACGCGCAAGTGCTTCGGGTGGAGGAAGGCCCGGATCCTTCCCTTGCCGAGCCGCAGGTCCTTCCGCCTCCGGCCCGTCAAAAAGAAGACATCGCGGTAGGTGCTGTGCGCGAAGCCCAGGAGCTCGAGGGCGCTATGGTAGGCCAGCACCGCGTCAGGCCGGAGGGCGGCAGCGACGAGGAAGCGGTCCGGGACGAACCGGCCAGCCTCCACCCCGGGCGGGACGACGGCGTACACGCCTCGCTCAACGAGGCGGAGAGTTCCGCGGCCGAGGTGATACTTGATCAGCGTCTGGGACGTTGACGAGGTTGCGTGCGCACTGACGGCGTGGCGGAACTCGGCTAGCGTAAAAACCGGATGGTTGCGGAAGAACTGGAGTGCTGTTCCCATAGCGTCTCCACTTTCAGATTTGTGCTCCAGAGGGTAAACTATTTACCCTGTTAAGCGCAAATCAAAAAGTAGGGGCTTACCGGGCTAGCTTGCGTCCCTGGTCAATGCGCGATGTGGTATATATACCACATCGCGCATTGACCAGATGATTTGACCAACAATTGCCCGATTTTCCTCACCCACTCGCAGGTATATATACCTGCGAGTGGGTGAGGAAAGTCCCAAACTCATGCTGGGCGACTGCAGCCGGCTGCTAGCACGGCGGAGGAAACCCGATGCCTGGGATTCCGAGAGAGGCGCATAACGCGATCATTACGAGCTTCGACACGAACGATGTGCAAGTCTTCACTATAGGAAAGCTCCGCGACTTCATTCGATCCAATCGCGCTGACTGGGGACTATCCTCCAACGTCTCTCGAGACCGGGTCATAGAATACCTGAGAGGGACTGGCAAGCTTCGCGAGACTGATTTCACCTCCGCAAAGTACGGTGTCAAAACTCTATATACGTGGGGACACCTCAGTGACTTTCAGCTCGCCCTCGCATTCGTTCCCGGTAGCTACTTTTCTCATCAAACCGCCGCGTTCTTCCACAGATAGAGGAAAACAGACC
>JACPAT010000047.1 GCA_016180655.1 Candidatus Methylomirabilota bacterium
GGACCAAATGCTGTCCCTCCTCCACGTCCTTGAGTGTGATGTTGATCTCGTGGTCCGCGCAAAGAGTGCGTGATTCGGGACAGCCGCCGCCCCGTTAGGTAGAGGGTTCGGGCTCAGAAGACGCCGAGACTCTGGAGGCCGTGGATGACCAGGACCAGGCCCCAGACCGTCACCAGGCCGCCGAACACGCGCTGCCAGGCAAGGCGGCGCGCCGGGCCCAGGTGCTGGCCCAGCATTCCGATCCCCCACATCATCGGCACCGTCCCCAGGCTGAAGCAGAACAGCAGGATCCCCCCGCGGATGGGGTCGCCCAGGGCTACCGCCGACGTGAACATCACGTACAGGAGGGGGCACGGGAGCAGGCCGTGCAACGCCCCGAGCATCAGGATGCCGGGGGACCGCGCCAGGATCACGTAGCGGCGCCAGATGCCCACCAGCGCCCCCGTGGGGCGCGCCAGGAGACGCTCCAGCCGGGTCGCGACACCCGCCACACCCAGGAAATGGGTCCCCATGGCCAGGACGAAGAGCCCGGCGATAAGCCCGACGAGGCCGGCCGTCCATGGGCGCACGCCCAGGATGAATCCCGCCGCACCGAACAGGACCCCGAAATTGGTGTAGACCAGAACGCGGCCCAGATTGAACAGGAAGTGCTGGCGAAGCGGTGAGGGCCCGGCTCCAGGCGCGAGCTGGCTGGCGTAGAGGCTCACCAGCGGCCCGCACATCCCGAAGCAGTGGGTGCTGCCGAGGAGGCCGAAGAGGAAGGCGGCGGCGAGGCCCGGTCCCACGAGCGGGATGCTGGCGCGTGCCGCGTGATGGGAGGCCGCCAGCGCGGTGTCGCTCGCGGCCAGGACAGCCGCCGGGACGAGGAGGAAGCCCGCAAGCCGTCCCCGCCCTGTTTCAGAGGACGGCCACGGCGCCCAGGACGAGCTGGACGGCGATGGCCGCGCGGGCCCTCCGGGCTGCCACGGGCACCGCCATCCCCTCACGCTTCCAGGCGATCCCCATCCAGACCTGGAGCCCGGCCATCACGATGAGCAGGACGATCTTGACTGAGAGCATGGCCACGAAGCCCCGGCTGAAGGCCATGCCGCTCTCCATCCCCCGGGCCACCACGTTCAGGACCCCCGTGACGACCACCACCTCCATCGCCCGGGAGGTGAGGAAGTGGGCCCGCCTGGCCGCAGCCCTCGTCCCCTCCCCCATGTCTGGCAGGATCGCCAGGAGTGTCGCCGCCCCTCCGCCCAGCCAGGCGGCGACCGCCAGCAGATGCAACCACACGATCCACGTCGCTGCGCTGATCACGTTGCCCCCAATGGTGACAGTTGTGATTCGGGTTCGCCTACGCCGCGGAGCGCCGCGCGGCATCCGCGGCCGCGACGAAGGCCAGGAGACAGAACACCAGGGTGATGCCCAGCGCAGAGGCCATCCCCGGCACTGCGCCGGCCGCTGTGGGGTTTCCCAAATACAGGGACCGGCGCAAGGCGGCCATGCCGTAGGTCAGCGGGTTCAACTGCATCGTCCACCCGAGCCAGGCCGGAACTCCGGTGGTGGGAAAGAAAGCGCCGGACAGCACCCACATGGGGAGGAGGATCAGATTCATGATGGCGTGGAATCCCTGGGTGGAATCCAGGCGCCACGCGATGACCAGGCCGAGGCTGGTCAATCCAAACGAGACCAGGAACATGACGGGCACCACCGAGAGGACCGAGCCCACGGTCAAGGACAGGCCGGCGGCCGGCGCCAGCACGAGAAAGAGGATCCCCTGAGCCACGGCCAGGGTCGTCCCGCCCAGCGCCTGCCCGAGCACGATACTGGACCGGGCGACCGGGGCCACGAGGACGCCCTGCAAGAATCCTTCCCGGCGGTCCTCGACCACAGAGATGGTGGAGAAGATGGCGGTGAAGAGCAGCACCATGGCGATGATGCCGGGGTAGACGTACTCCACGTAGCTGGTGCCCGGCGGCGTCCCGGGCGGTCGGAAGGATGCCCGCAGCCCGCCGCCGAGCAGCAACCAGAAGACCAGGGGTTGGACGAAGGCGCCCACCAGGCGGCTCCGCTGCCGGCGGAAGCGCACGACCTCCCGCCAGCAGAGCGTCATCACCGGAAGGACCAGGCCTCTCATGCGGGCCCTCCCCCGTTCGCCGCTTCCCCCCACAGGCGCCGGCCCGTCAGGTGGATGAAGACGTCTTCCAGCGTGGGCTTTCCGAAGCTCACGGACTGGACCTCGCCCGGA
Source organism: Candidatus Methylomirabilota bacterium (assembly GCA_016180655.1). Taxonomy (GTDB): domain Bacteria; phylum Methylomirabilota; class Methylomirabilia; order Methylomirabilales; family 2-02-FULL-66-22; genus 2-02-FULL-66-22. Next base: position 2,234 of record JACPAT010000047.1, read on the forward strand.
AAGGCATCCACGATCTCGCGGACGAACTCGTGGCCGCGCGGCCGTTCCACGCGCAGGCTCCCGTCCACCAGGACGGGCTCGCACCCGAAGCGCTCTCGCAGCCTCCCCTGCAATCGTTGGGGGTTCAAGGACTGGACCACCACCACGTCCCCCCCGAGGCGGGCCTTCAGGTCGTCGGGAGTCCCCAGCGCCACCAGCTTTCCCCGGTGCAGAATCCCCACCCGATCGCATCGCTCGGCCTCGACCAGGATGTGGGTCGTCAGCACCACCGTGACGCCGTCTTGCTCGCGAAGCTGACCGAGGTAGTTGGTGAAATCCCGTCGAGCGCCGGGATCCAGGCCGGTGCTCGGCTCGTCCAGCAGCAAGAGATCCGGCTGGTGCACCAGCGCCTTGGCCAGCTCGACCCTCCGCCGCAGTCCCCCGGACAGGGTTTCTACCCGATCGTGCGAGCGCTCGCCCAGATCCAGGCGTTCGAGCAGCGCTTCCGCCCGGGTTTGAAGTGCGGTGCCCCGCAACCCGTAGAGGTGTCCGTGGTGCTGGAGGTTCTCCATGACCGTGAGCTTGGAATCCAGGCTGGGGTGCTGAAACACCACCCCCAGGTGCCGGCGGATGGCGTCCGGCTCGCGCACGAGGTCATGGCCGAAGACGCGCACGGTCCCGCGGGTGGCCGGCATGAGGGTGGAGAGGATCTTGAAGAGGGTCGTCTTGCCCCCGCCGTTCGGCCCCAGGAGGCCGAAGATCTCCCCGCGGGAGATCTCCAGACTGATCCCCGCCAGCGCCTCCCGGGATCCGTAGTGGTGATGCAGACCGTCCACCTCCACGACCGGAGTCCGGACGGCCCTCGCGGTTCCGCTCACGATTGCCTGCTCCCTCGATGGGATCTGCGCACGTTCAATGTCTCCACCTCATCCCGGACCCATGCCGGCCGGTTCGCCTCCCGGTCTCACCAGCCACCCCGAGAAGCCGTCTCCGGGCGGGTGAAAAGCGCCTTCAATTTAGCACAGGAAGGCGGCATCCGGTAGTGCGACTCCTCGCCCCGTCGCCTCCACGAGCGAAGGTCCACGGGGTCCGGACGCTTCACCCGGAGCGGACGCAGATCTACGAGTCGCTATTGCAAACCGGAACTGGGGAGTGGGAAACTGAAGGAAATGGAACCTGCCCCTGACCCCCGACCCCTGTTATCGAGAAGGCGGTGGCGCGGTCGGGGCGGCGGCCGCCGAGGTCAGGTGGGGCGTTGCCGAATGGTCAGGCAGGAGGGCGAACACCAGGAGCACGCACAGCAAGAGCGGCGTCACGGCGATCAGCCCCAGCGTTGTCCGCTCGAATTTCAGGTGCATGAAGTACATCGCGACCAGGGATGCCTTGGTCAGGGCCAGGCCCACCAGCAGGATGGCGATGAGGACCCGTGCGATCGGCATGAAGATCACGCCCACCTCGAGGATCGTCAACGCCAGAAGCCACCAGAACACGCCGATGTAGTTGGGCTGCGTATGGGCTGTATGCGCCATCGGATTCTCCCGCCTCGCGCTAGAGGAGGTAGACGAAGGTGAACACCAGGATCCAGACGAGGTCCACGAAGTGCCAGTAGAGGGCGGCGATCTCGATCTGGTTGACGTGGCGCGGCTGCAGGCGGCCCAGGAGGCTCCGGATCAGGTAACTCGACAGATAGATCACGCCACCCGTCACGTGGGCGCCGTGGAAGCCGGTGATGATGAAGAAGGTGGTCCCGAAGAGGGACGCCCCCCACGGGTTGCCGGTCAACCCGAGCCCCTCGTGGATGAGGTGGCTCCACTCATAGGCCTGCATCCCCAGGAACATCAGGCCCCCCAGGATGGTCAGCGCCAGGAACTTCCTGAGCCCCGCCATGTCTTCCCGCTGGATGGACGCCAGGGCCAGGACCATGGTCACGCTGCTGCAGATCAGGAGGAAGGTCATGAAGGCCGTCAGGCCCACCCCCAGGACGTGCGAGGGGACCGGTCAGTCGGCGCTCCCGTACCGGAGGGCGCCGTACCCCGCCAGGAGCGCCCCGAAGGACATGGCGTCCGCGGCGAGGAAGATCCACATCCCCAGCTTGCCCCAGCTCTCGGGGGTGAGGGGGGACTCCGCGGGCTCCAGAACATCCGCGTGGAGTGCAGCCACCTGACTCACGGTGTATTCTCCTTGTGTGTCCAGGCGAGGCGCCCGATCCACAGGTCCCGCCAGTGAATTCCGTGCGCCCGCCAGTACCGATAGACCAGCCACCCTCCAATGGAGCCCGCGACGGCGAACGGCAGCGCCATGAGAAACAGGATGCCCCAGTAAAAGCCCCGGGCCGTCGGGTCGCCATCGACGCCGGGACCCGTGCCGCAGACGGCGCACGCCCGGGCCACCGCCGGAACGAGCCAGGCCAGGCCCGCCGGGCCCATCCCCCCCAGCAGCCGCCCGATCCGTGTGCGCCTCATGCGGATCCCCGTGTGGCTCCTCAATACAGGTAGACCAGGCCGAAGAGGACGGGCCACAGACCGACCACGAAGGTCCAGTACATGCCGCAGAGCTGGACGGCCACGTGGTCGCGCGCCGTGAACCGGCATCTCGCCGATTGCAGCAGGACGACCAGCAGCCAGACGACCGCGCCCAGCACGTGGACGCCGTGGCACCCGATCAGCGTGTAGAAGGTGGCCCCATAGGTCCCGCTGGTCAGGGTCAGGCCGTAGCGCACGAGACGGACCCACTCGCCCCCCTGCACGGCCAGGAAGATCGTCCCCAGGAGCGCCGTGACGCCCAGGCCATTCACCAGACCCGACTGGTTCCCGTCGCGAATCGCCCGCAACGCCCGCCACATCGTGACCCCGCTGGAGAGCAGGATGCCGGTATTGATCCAGGTCACCACCCCCGGCAGATACGGCTGGCCCGGCGGAGGCCAGCGTGCGGCCGCCAGCCGGAAGACCAGGAACGCGCCCAGCAGCCCGCCGAAGAACATCGCCTCGAAGGCCAGGAACACCAGCATGCCCAGGAGGGCATTGCTGATGAAGGGTTTCTTGCCTGGCGGGGGCGACGGGGGGTGCCCGTCGTCGGGGCTCGGCGGCACGACCGGGGGCACCTGGGTGAGGTGCAGTCCCGGCTCTTCCAGGACAGGGTCTGCAAGGGTTCCGCGTGCCATATCACGATGCTCCGGGGCGTCTCATCCCTTGCGCAGCCCGGTCAGAACGGGACCTTGTTGAAGGTCATGAGCACCAAGAGCGCCGGCAGATACACCAGCGAGGCGAAGACGAGTCGCCGCGCGTCCGCGACCGAGCGGGACATCGCCAGGATGACGCCGCAGCCGAGGAGGCCCATCCCCAGGACCAACGCCCCCAGGAAATAGACCGACCCCGTCAGGCCGATGAGCGTCGGCAAGAGCCCCACGGCCAGGAGCGCCAGGCAGTTGCTCACGATCTGGCGCCCGGTGCTGCGTCCCTCCGGCTCGACCACGGGCAGCAGCCGGATGCCGGCCCGGGCATAGTCCTCGCGGTACACCCAGGCGATGCCCAGGGAATGCGGAATCTGCCAGAGGAAGAGGATCGCGAAGAGCACCCAGGCCCCGGGACCGAAGTCGCCCCGGGCCGCCACCCACCCGGCCACCGGCGGCAGGGCGCCGGAGATCGCCCCCGGGATGGTGCAGAGGGTCGTCCTCCCCTTGAGCGGTGTGTAGAGGAACAGATAGCTCCCCGCCGTCAGCGCGGTCACCAGGGCCGTCAGCGGATCCACCGCCAGGCCGAGATAGACGACCCCGGCGAGCGTGATGCCCACCCCGAAGGTCAACGCCTCCTGGGGCTCGAGCCGTCCGTCGGGCAGCGGCCGGAGCCGCGTGCGTTCCATCAGGGCGTCCCGGTCCCGCTCGAGGTACTGGTTCAGGGCGATGGTTCCCCCCGCGGCCAGCGCCGTGCCCAAGAGCGTGTGGAGCAGCCGCAAGGTGTTCAGCACGCCCGCGGAGCCCAGGTAATACCCGACGGCGGTGGTGACCAGGACCATCAGGACCACCCGCGGCTTGGTCAGCATCAGAAAGTCCGCCGAGCGCCCCTGCGCCCGCACCCGCGGGGCGTTCAGGGCCACAGCCGGGAGACTCATGCCGGCACCCTCCCCGGAGCCCGGTCGCGGTACCCGGCGACCGTCGGCGAACCCAGGAGCCGGTGGACCCGCAGAGTCACGACGAGGCTGGTGATCAGCATCAGTCCCCCCGTGAGCCGATGGCTCACCGGCAGTGCCAGCCCGAGGAAGGAGACCAGGGGCAGTTCCAGGCTGGTAAATCGGTGCACGTAGGATCCCAGCCCCAAGAGGAGCTGCAGGACCAACAGGCCGCAGAGGAGGATCGCCGGCCGGATGAGACCGGACCGGTCGGCGTGCCGCGTGAGGATCCGGGCGGCCAGGTTGGGCACCAGGATGGTGATCAGCGTCGCCAGGAGCAGATGCGCGTCCAGTCTTGCCCCCACGTGCGTCAGGAGCGCGCCGACCACAAGCTGCAAATAGATCCCACCGGTCGTGAGCCCAGCCAGCCAGACCAGGTGACCGGAGCCCTCCCGCGAGAGTGGCCGGACCTCTTCTTTCCACTCGCGGGAGGTGAAGAGCGCCAGGGCCGCCGTGAGTCCGAAGAACGCCTGGGCCAGGGCCCCGTGGACGATCGCCAGCGCATCCTGGAGCAGAACGACGCGCAGGCCACCCAGGACCCCCTGGGTGATCACGGCGAGGAGCGCGGCGGAGCCCAGCCGGCGAATCCACCGCCGCGGCTCCACCGCCCACAACACCAGGGTGAAGGTGACGGTCAGGAGGCCGACGACCGAGCCGATCAGCCGGTGGCTGTGCTCGTAGAAGATCCCTCCCACCATCTGGGACCAGGGATACAGGAACATGTTGTAGCCAAAGGTCGTCGGCCAATCCGGCACCGCCAGGCCCGCCCCCGTATTCGTGACCAGCCCGCCCGCCAGGATCAGCAGGAAGGTCGCCCCGGCCGTGATGACAGCCAACCGGTGAGGCCAGGGACTCTGGACGTCATCGCGGCGTCGTCGCAAGGACTCTGGCACGGATGGCCCCCTAATGCGCGGCCGCCAGGTGCGGCACGCGTGATTGGGTCTGGGGCAGGTAGTCCTCAGAAACCCCGGGCGGGCTGTACTCGTAGGGACCCCCGTAGACGACCGGGAGCGTATCGCCCCAGTTGCCGTGCGGCGGCGGTGACGGCGCAGTCCACTCCAGCGTATTCGCCTGCCACGGGTTCCGCTCGGCCTTTTTCCCTGCAAACAGACTCCAGAAGAAGTTGATCACGAAGGGGATCTGAGCGATGCCGAGGACGAGGGCGCTCACGGTAATGAACACGTTGATGGGCTGGAGCGGCAGCAGGAACTCGTACTGCAGCGGATTGTAGATCCGCCGCATGTGCCCCCCCACGCCCAGGATATGCATCGGAAAGAAGGTCCCGTTGAAGGCGAGGAAGGTCAGCCAGAAGTGGATCTTGCCTAGCGGCTCGTTCATCATGCGCCCGAACAGCTTCGGGAACCAGTAGGTGATGGCCGCAAAGATTCCAAACACGCTGCCGCCGAAAACCACATAGTGGATGTGCGCGACGATGAAGTAGGTATCGTGGATGAAGATGTCCACCGGCGTGGAGGCCATGAAGATGCCGCTCAGGCCCCCGATGACGAACATGGAGACGAAGGCCAGGGCGTGGAGCATGGGGGTGGTGAACCGGATGGATCCGCCCCACAGGGTGCCGAGCCAGTTGAAGGTCTTGATGGCCGACGGCACGGCGATGACCATGGTGGAGATCATGAAGGAGGTCCCGAGGGCCGGGTTCATCCCGCTCTGGAACATGTGGTGCCCCCACACGATCCAGGACAGGAAGGCGATGGCGATCATGGAATAGGCCATGGCGCGGTACCCGAAGATCGGCTTGCGGGCGAAGACCGACAGGACATCCGAGGCCACCCCCATGGCCGGAAGGATCAGGATGTAGACCTCCGGATGGCCGAAGAACCAGAAGAGATGCTGCCAGAGGAGCGGCTCCCCGCCGCCGGCCGGAAGGAAGAAGCTGGTTCCCAGCATCCGGTCGAACAGGAGCATCGCCAGCGCCGATGTCAACACCGGCAGCGCCAGCAGCAGGAGGATCGCCACGATGAAGAGGGACCAGATGACGAGCGGCAGGCGGAAGAACGTCATCCCGGGCGCCCGCATGTTGATGATCGTCGTGATGTAGTTGATGGAGCCCATCAGCGACGAGATACCCAGGAGGATGAGGCTGATGCACCAGATGTTCTGACCCCAGTTCACGCCGGTGTACTGGGTCACGGCGGTCAGGGGCGCGTAAGAGGTCCAGCCGCCGGCCGCGTGTCCCCCGGGGACGAGGAACCCCGCCAGCATCACCACGCCCGACACTGCCCCCACCCAGAAGGAGAGCATGTTCAGGACCGGGAAGGCCATGTCCCGGGCGCCGATCATCAGCGGGATCAGGAAGTTCCCGAAGCAGCCCACCAGGATCGGCATGACCACGAAGAAGATCATGATCGTGGCGTGCATGGTGAAGACCGCGTTGTAGAACTCCGGCCCCATGGCGCCATCATACATGAAGGGCTCCGGGACCCAGCGCAGTCCCGGGATCTGCGTCTCGGGCCAGGCCAGCTGCCAGCGGAGCATGAGGGCCAGGAGGCCTCCCAGGATCATCATGAACAGGCCCAGGAAGAGGAACTGCCGACCGATCATCTTGTGATCGGTGGAGAAGACGTAGGTGCGCCAGAACCCCAGCTCCTCGTGATGAACCCCAGCTCCTCGTGATGAACGTGGACGGCCTGCCCTGTTGCGGCCGCGACGGCGGACTCAGCCATCTCTTCTCCCTCTTACGATTTCGGATTTCGACTCTCGGATTGAGGACTCAGGCACATTCGACATTCGAAATCCGATGGGCCCACGACCTTTCGAGGCCAACGTCTCAGGACGACGGCCATTTTTCCTTGACCCACTGCGCGTACTCTTCAGCCGGGTGCACGTACAGCCAGCCCTTCATGCCCGAGTGGCCGAAGCCGCACAGTTCCGCGCAGGGGATCTCGTACTTGCCGGCCTTGGTCGCCTGGAACCAGGCCAGGATCTCCCGTCCCGGCACGGTGTCCTGCTTCAGCCGCAGGTTCGG
>JACPAT010000058.1 GCA_016180655.1 Candidatus Methylomirabilota bacterium
GAACGCCCGAACTACCGAACCACCGAACGCTCTTCGTTTCTAGTAGGCTGCCAGCCGCTCGGCCGCGGCAACGATCTTGTCGGCGTTCGGGAGAAAGGCTTCTTCCAGCGGAGCGGTGAAGGGCACCGGGGTATCCGGCGCCGTCACCCGCAGGATCGGGCCGTCCAGCCGGTCAAAAGCGCCCTCGGCGATGATGGCGGCCACCTCGCCCCCGACGCCGCCGGTCCGCGTGGCCTCGTGCACGATCACGACCTTGCCCGTCTTGCGGGCCGTGCTGAGAATCGCCTCCCGGTCCAGGGGCAGGAGTGTCCGCAGGTCCAGGATCTCCACCTCGATCCCCTTGGCGCTCAACCGGTTGGCCGCCTCGAAGACCTGGTGGACCATGGCCCCATAGGTGATCACGCTCAGGTCGGTTCCTTCCCGCTTCACCTCGGCCTTCCCGATGGGGACGGTGAACTCCTCGTCGGGGACCTTGCCCTTGATCCGCCTGTACAGATACTTGTGCTCGAAATAGATGACCGGGTCCGGATCCCGGATGGCGGCCTTGAGCAGCCCCTTGGCGTCGTAGGGGGTGGAAGGAGCCACCACCTTCAATCCCGGGACGTGCACGAACCACCCCTCGGGGTTCTGGGAGTGGAACGGTCCTCCGTGCACCCCGCCGCCGGAGGGACCACGGATGACGAGCGGGACGCTGGTTCCCGTCCGGTAGTGGAACTTGGCCGCCATGTTGACGATCTGGTCGAAGGCGCAGGCGATGAAGTCGGAGAACTGCATCTCCACCACGGGTCGCAGCCCCATGAGGGCTGCGCCCACGGCCGAGCCGACGATGGCGGATTCGGCGATGGGGGTGTCGATCACCCGATCCTCGCCGAACTTCTCCAGGAAGCCCAGCGTGATCTTGAAGGCACCCCCGTAAACGCCGATGTCCTCCCCGAGGAGGAACACGCGCTCGTCCCGCTCCATCTCTTCCCAGAGCGCCTGCCGGATCGCCTCGATGTATGTGATCTCTGGCATCTCAAAACGCGTTCGGCTGTTCGAGAGTTCGATTGTTCGGGTGTTCCGTCCTGAACGACCGAACGCCCGAATCCCCGAACGATCGAACGCCTTCAGGTGGAGTACACCCCCTGCTCCATGTCTTTGCCCTCGGGGAACGGGCTGGCCTCGGCCCAGGCGACGGCTGCCTCCAGCTCCTCGGCAAGGCGCTTCGTGATGCGGGCCTCCCCCGACACGTCCAGGATCCCCCACTCGCGCAGCCGGGCCTCGAACCCCTGGATTGGATCTTTGGCTCGCCATTCCTCCAGCATCTGCCGGGGGACGTAGGCCGCGTCGTCATGCTCCGAATGACCGCGCATGCGCATGGTCTTGCACTCGAGGAGGCTGGGGCCCTCGCCCCGCCGGGCGCGCTCGACCGCTTCCTTGGCCGCTTCGTACACCGCCAGCACGTCGTTGCCCTCCGCGATCGTCCCGGCAATGCCGTAGCCTCCCGCCCGCACCGCAATGTCCGGGACCCGAGTCTGCCGCGACAGGGGAGTCGAATAGGCGTACTGGTTGTTGTTGCAGACGAACACCACCGGGACCCGGAGCACGGCGGCCAGGTTGATGCCCTCGTGGAAGTCGCCGCGGCTCGACGCCCCTTCCCCGAACCAGGTCATGGCCACCCGCCCCTTGCCCTGCCGCTTCAGGGCCAGCGCCACGCCGCCCGCGGCTGAGGCCCCCGAGGCGGCCCAGGTACTGGGCCAGGATCTCCCGGGGCTGGATCCCGCGCAAGAGGTGCGCGCCCATATCCCGGTGGGACGGCACGATGATGTCCCCCGGCCCCAGGGCGTAGGCCGCGCCCACGGAAACGGCCTCCTGACCCGTGGAAAGATAGACGCCGCCGAAGATCTTGCCCTGGCGGTAGAGGATGCCGATGCGTTCTTCCAGAGATCGGGTGAGGCGAAGGTGGTAGTAAACGTCGAGGAGCTGGTCGCGGGTCAAACCCGAGTGGTTCACGAGCACCGCCTCCAGGTTCGGGCTCTCGTGCGCGCCGTCATCCCGCCCAGCGGGGTCGAGCGGGCCCGCCGGGGTCAACCGCCGATGGCCGACATGGATCGGGCCGGCTTGACGAAGTCCGGCTGGTTGATCTTATGGCCGGCCTCCTTCTTCCAGACGGCTGCCAGGATGAAGTCGGCGATCTCCTCGTCGGTGGCCCCGGAGCGCAGGAGCCCCTTGAGGTTGTACTCGTGCAGAGAGAAGAGGCAGGTCCGGAGCTGCCCGTCGGCGGTAATCCGGATGCGGTTGCAGCTATCGCAGAATGGCTCCGTGACCGAGGCGATCACCCCGATGGACCCCCGCCCGTCGGTGAATCGGTACACGGTGGCCGGCTCCGTCCCGTGGCCGCTCGCCGGCACCAGGGGGAAGACCGCGTGGATGCGGGCCAGGACCTCGGCCCCGGGCACCACCGCCTGCATGTTCCACGCCCCCTGGGCGTCCAGGGGCATGTACTCGATGAAGCGGACCTGGTAGTCCTGTTCCCGCCCGAGCCGGGCGAAATCCACCAGCTCGTCCTCGTTGTACCCTCGCATGACGACGCAGTTCAGCTTGATGGGGTGCAGCCCGGCCGCGCGGGCCACTTGCAGCCCGTCCAGGATCTTGAAGACCAGTTTCCCATCCCGCCGGACCATGCGCTCGAACCGCTCCGACTGGAGCGAGTCCAGGCTCACGTTGATCCGCTTGAGACCCGCCTCCGCCAGCCGCGGGGCCTTCTCCTTCAGCAAGAATCCGTTGGTGGTCATGGAGAGGTCCAGGTCCGGCGCCAGGCGGATCAGCCCCTCGATCAGCACGTCGATATCCTGGCGCATCAGAGGCTCGCCCCCGGTCAGCCGGACCGTCCGGATCCCCAGGTCAATGAAGATGTGGGCGAGCCGCAGGAGCTCCTCGTAGGTCAGGATCTCCCGCTTGGGGAGCCAGGCGAGCCCCTCGGCCGGCATGCAGTAGACGCAGCGGAAGTTGCACCGGTCCGTCAGGGAGATCCGCAGGTCGTCAATGACCCGTCCGAAACTGTCTTTCAAGCGCGACATCTCATCCCTCGGCAACGTGGCAATCCGGCGATCAGGCAATCAGGAGTTCCAAATTGCCAGGTTACCTGAGCGCCTGGTTGCCATCTGTTACTTCTTGGCCGGCGCCGCTTCCACCAATTCGGGCGTCATGGGCGTGGGGTAGAACTTCTCCGCGTGCATCGCAGTCTGGTCGAAGACCAGCCCCATCCGGTTGAAGGCGCCGATCTCGAAGTTGCCCGTCCACATCGTGATGGCGTCGAAGGGGCAGACCTCCACGCACAGATTGCAGTACATGCACAGGTTGTGATCGATGACGAACTCGACGGGGTGGCGCTCTTTCCCCTTGCCCGCGCCGATGATGGTGATGCAGCGGGTCGGGCAGATCTTGGCGCAGGCATCACAGGCCGTGCACTTGAGCTTGCCGGTGGCCAGTTCGATGGTCAGGACGTGGCGGTTCAGCGAGCGCAGGGGCAGGCGGCGCTTCTCCTTCGGGTACTGCACCGTCAGCGCCGGGGTGAACAGGTGGCGGAGGGTCACCCCCATGGACACCAGGATGCTCAGGAATCCCAACCACACCTCTTGCACGTACCCGATCATGATCCCCTCGTCGGATGTCGGTGATCCGTCCTTAGGTCTTGGCGCCCGCCGGCAGCATCTCGGGAACGGTGATGGCCGGCAGCTTCTTCTTGGCGATGGTCTCTTGGGCGATCTTCTCTTGAAGCTTCAACACCCCGAACAGCAGGGCCTCGGGCCGTGGCGGGCAGCCCGGCACGTAGACGTCCACCGGGACGATCCGGTCCACTCCCTTCACCACGTGGTAGGCATCCCAATAGAACGGGCCGCCCGAGATGGCGCACGCACCCATGGCGATGACCCACTTGGGGTCGGCCATCTGCTCGTACAGGGTCTTGATGCGGGGGGCCATCTTCTCCGTGACGGTCCCGGCCACGATCATGACGTCGGATTGCCGCGGCGACGGGCGGAAGACCCCGGCCCCGAACCGGTCCATGTCGAAGCGCGAGGCCCCGGTGGCCATCATCTCGATGGCGCAACACGCCAGGCCAAAGGTCATGGGCCACGGCGAATTCTTCCGGGCCCAGTTGAACAGCCAGTCGAGCGAGGTGGTGACCACCCCCGGCTCGAATTTTCCTTCCAGCACGCCCATCCGCTGGCTCCTTTCCTTTCCGCACCCTCTCCCGGGGACTCGATTCGGCGCAGGGGCGTCCCCGCCCCCGTCACACCCCGGTGAGTTGATCCCCCTGGCCGGGTTAGATCCCGGCCAGATGGTCCATGATGGCGTCGGCCATCTCCCGGGTGGTCGCCGTTCCCCCCAGATCCCGGGTGACCGTCCGACCCTGCTTCAGCACCGCCTGAATTGCCTCATCCAGGGCCTGCGCCGCCTTCTCCTCTCCCAAATGCTTCAGCATCATTCCGCCCGACATGGTGATCGCCAGGGGGTTCGCGATCCCCTTCCCGGCGATGTCAGGGGCGCTGCCGTGGACCGCCTCGAATACCGCGTACTCTTCCCCGATATTGGCGCCCGGCACAACGCCCAGCCCACCGACCAGGCCGGCCCCCAGGTCCGAGATGATGTCGCCGTACAGGTTCGCCATCAAGAGGACGTCGAACCGGCTCGGGTCCCGGACGAGTTGCATGCAGGCGTTATCCACGATCAACTCCGCGTAGGCGATCTCCGGGTACTCCCGGGCCACCCGGCGGCAACATTCCAGGAAGAGGCCGTCCGAAAGCTTCATGATGTTGGCCTTGTGAATGGCCGTGACCTTGTTCCGCCGTTCCCGCCGCGCCAGATCGAACGCATACTGCGCGATGCGCAGCGAGGCCTTCTCGGTGATGAGCTTCAGCGTTTCGACGACCCCTGGGATCACCAGGTGTTCGATGCCGCAGTACAGGTCCTCCGTGTTCTCCCGGATCACCACCATGTCCACGTCGGTGTAGCGGCTGGCGACGCCGGGCAGGGTTTTGATGGGGCGGACACAGGCATACAGATCCAGGCCCTTGCGGAGGGCCACGTTGACGCTGGGACGGCCGACCACAACCTCCGTGGTCAAGGGGCCCTTGAGGGCCACTCGATGCCGCCGGATGGCGGCCAGCGTGCTCTCTGGGAGCGGGTCGCCACCGTACTTCAAGCTGACCCCGTGGCCGGCCTCGACCGTCTCCCACTCGATCGAGACACCGGTAGCATTGAGGATGCGGACGGCCTGCTCCGCCGCCTCCGGCCCGATGCCGTCTCCCGGGATCAGCGCCACCGTGTGTTGCACGCCTTCATATCCCGATCCCGAAACAGCGAGCCCTTGTTTCGGCCCTCGCTCCCCCGCACCCTTGCTCCTCTGCTCCCCTGCCCCTCCGCCCCCTGCCGTCTTCCAGCTAGTTCACCAATGCGCGAATGTATGCGGGGACCTGCTGGCGGCGCGTCAGGTTCTCACAGGCGTAACAGACCACTCGCGATGGGGTCACGGAACATCGCAGGCAAGTCTCCAGGACCTCCAGCGCCTCCGTCATCTCGTGGCGCAGCATCAGGTACTGCTGCATGCGCTTCTCCACCTCGGCGAGGCCGCGCGTCAGGCTCGCGGAGACGCCCCGCGCACCCTCCGCCCCCGTCGCTGCCCTCTTGCGCTGGTCCAGCAGATCCCGGATCGCGGCCAGCGGGACGTCCAGGCTGCGCATGTCCCGGATGAACTGGATGCGGTCACAGGTCTCGGCTCGGTACAGGTGAAGACCCCCGCGGCTGCGGTGTGCCGGCTCGATCAGGCCCAGGCTCTGGTAGTACCGGATCGTCCGGAGGGTCACACCCGTCCGCCGGGCCACCTCGCCGATCTTGAGAAGCTGGTCGGAATGTTTTTCCTTCGCTGTCACCGGCATCGGGTGTCAAGCTATCAGAACGTGACGTAACTGTCAAGGATGATGCCAGCTCATGTTGTCAACAGGTTACGCGTTGGTTTACCCCTCGAATCTCGGCCGGTTCCAAAAGGGTTCCAACCGGCTCACCCGACGAGGCGACGCCCAAAGGCCGCCATCGCCTCATCCAGCAGGTCGCCTGGGCAGTCCCGATACTTCGGCGAAAAATGAAACACAACCAGGCGACGCGCCTGGGCCTCGGCGGCCAGCCGACCGGCCTGACCGGCCGTCAGGTGGAAACGGGAGGTCGCGCGGTCCCGATCCCGTTCCGGGTAGGCCGCTTCACAGTAAAAGAGATCCGCCCCCCAGGCCAGCTTGACGATCTTCTGCGCGTTCTCCGGCGAATTCACCGCATCGGTGACGTAGGCCAATTTCTGGCCGGGGCTCACCCGCACCACCTCCCGCCGCAGCACCCCCAGGGGCCAGACGTGCTCCAGCCGCCTTCCGTCTTGCGTCGAGACGATGCGGATCGGATGCGCATCCGGCGCCCCGTTGCGCACGGCCCGTTTGAGGTCGATGAGCCAGGGGCCCACGGGCAACCCCAGGGCCTCCAGGGCAGTCTTGTCCACGTTCAGGTGCACCGGCTCCTCCAGCCCGAACGCCAGGCACGGGATGCGGTGGTCCAGGTGGACCGCCCGCACGGAGAATTGGGGCTCGTCCAGGATCACGCCGTCGAAGGGGTGCGGAGCCGGATCGTCGAGGCGAAGAAATCCTTCCGGGCAGGCGAAACGGGCCGTGACCATCCGGTCCGCATGGACCTCGTGGACATCGAGGGTCAGGCTGTAGCCCTCCACCAGGTTCCACGTGTACCCCCGGAGTTTCCCTTCCACGCGATCAAGGAAGCCGGGAGGTCCGTACAGGCGCAACCCCTTCGGACGTCCGAGGAGAACGCGAAGCAGGTGATCGAAACCGACGAAATGGTCCAGGTGGGCGTGGGAGACGAAGACGTCCGTGATCTTGAGGAGGCGACCGGCCGAGAGCGCGCTGATGTCCCCCAGGTCAAAGAGAAGTGCGCGCCGCTCCCAGGGAAGCGCCACGTACAGGGCCGGGTCCCCGAACAGGTCGTTCACGAGAAAGGCGCGAAAGCTGCTCGCCATCGGAGCGCCCCCGCCGGGGGTGAATTACTGACCCGCCGCCTTGTTCGCGTCCTGGACGCGCTGCCGCTCCTGGTCCAGAACCGGCGCCAAGCGCTGGTCGAGACCCCGCTTGGTCAGGTCCACCGGCTGCCCCGCCTGGCCGGTGCCGGGCGACCCGGGGACGGTCTGGAGAGTCTCCTGGACCTTGGTGCCCTCCTGCAGATAGGAGGCGACCAGGTATCCCACGAGGGCCAGTGCGAGGACCAGACCGGCGATGCCAAGGATCCTCATGCCATGTATCTCCCGTCGCTCCCGAGCGGAGATTCACGCCCTGCCCATGCGTTCTGGATGAGTAGTGTACCGCCCTTTCCCCGAAACGCAATCGGAAAGCGCGCCGGCGGGATGGGCGATGGAGGCAGCGGGCGTCCTGTCCCCCACCGAGTGACCCCGTTCTCCCCCGGACAAACAAAAGCGGCGCCGCTTGGGCGCCGCTTCCTGGTGGGTCTCGATGTCCCGGTCCCGGGGTCTATTTCTCGACAGGAAACCCCCTGGCCACCCAGTCAATCATCCCGCCTTCCAGGTTGTAGATCTTGGTGAGGCCCACGGCCGCGGCCACCTCGCACGCGACTGCGCTCCGAATCCCCTGGGCACAGTAGAAGACGACGTTATCGCCGTTCAGGTACTTCCGTGGGGACATGAGCAGCGTGTTCAGGGGAACCAGCGTGGACCCGGGGATGCGTCCATCGTTCCACTCGCTGGGTTCCCGCACGTCCACCCACGTGGTGCTGCCGCCGTCGTAGAACTCCTTGGCCTTGGCAGCGTCTATTCGCTCGAACGGTTCCTTCAACGGTTCCTGCGCCATGACCTGTACTCCCCCTCGCATCGGCCCCCTCGGACCGAGAGTGATCCATCCGGCCTCGATTCTCTCGGTCGGCATACTAGCGGAACACCTACGTGAGGTCAAGGCAGGATTGGTTCACTCCGGCCCCGAAGGTCCCCATTCGCATCCTGCATTCTCGGGCAGGCGCTGCTCGAGGATGGTCCGACGCCCAACCGAACCATCCGGATGCATTCAGGCCTGTTTCATCTTCCATTCCACCCGACGTCTCTCCTTGACTTTCGTTCGCGGCCTTTCCTAGATTGCGCTTGTCGGCTGCACTCGGGTGCCTTCTCCAGCGCGGCGCCCGCCGCCCGTTGTCCCGGCGCCCCGCCCCAGGCTGGTCCTGGCCAGCGGGGCCCCGGCGCCGCAGGAGCGCGGAGCTGTCCATGGCCTGGAAGCGATTGTACTCCAGCCTTCGCTTCAAGATGACCTTCGGGGTGATTCTCATCCTCCTGGTCGTCATGAGCGTGGTCTTCGTCCTCCAGTACACGTGGTTCCGGCGGGAGATGATCGAGCGCCTGGGCCTGTCCGCGACCCCCCTCAGCGACGTGATCAAGGGGAGCCTGAAGCACGCCATGGCCACGCGAAACCTGGACGAGATCAACCACATCGTGGCCAACGTCAGCCGGCAGGAGGGCGTGATCAAGGTGTTCGTGGTGGACAAGCAAGGCGTCATCCGGATCTCGCCCAGCGCGGAGGAGATCGGGCGTCGCCTGACCTTGCAAGAAGCCACCTGCCAGATCTGCCATCGCGCCCAGGCGGAGAACCGAAACAAGATGGTCATCTTCGAGTCGGAGGGAGGCCAGCGGATCTTTCGGAACGTCAACCCCATCGCCAATGAGCCGGAGTGCTACCGCTGTCATGGCAGCCGCGACAAGATCCTCGGGGTGCTCATCAGTGATTTCTCCATGTCCGAGGTGGACCGGCGGCTGGCCGTGAAGTTCCGGGAGATGCTGCTGTCCCTCGCCACCACCATCCTGGTGACGGTCGCGACGATCTCCTTCACCATGAACCGGCTGGTCATCGGCCGGCTGGAACGCTTCGTCCGGGCCACCAAGCTTCTGGGCAGCGGGCGCCTGGACCAGGAGGTGAAGCCCGAAGGGGCCGATGAGATCGGCGAGCTGGCCGCCTCCTTCAACGAGATGCTGGAAAACCTCCGGCGCGCCAAGGAGATCCGCCAGCGAAAAGAGCTGCTGGAGAACGTCCTGGAGACGGTCAAGGAGTCCATCATCGTGTATGACCCGGACGGCACCATCCTCTCCTTCAGCCGGGGGGCCGAGGAGACCTTCCGGGTTCCCGCGGCCGAGGTCCTGGGCAAGCCCTACAGCGTCCTGGGGGACGGGCGGGCCGAGGTCCTGGAACGGGTTCGGGCCGGGGGCTTTACCACCGCGGAGGTCCGCCTCCGCAGCCGGGACGGGCGCTATTTTCCGGCGCTCATGTCCGTGCTGCCCCTCCGGAACGACGACCACCAGCTCCTGGCCTTCGTCGAGATCACCCGCGACCTCACCGAGGAGCGCCTCAAGGGACGCCTCCAGCAGCAACTCATGCAATCCGAAAAGCTGGCGGCCACCGGGCAACTCGCGGCCGGGGTGGCCCACGAGCTG
>JACPAT010000059.1 GCA_016180655.1 Candidatus Methylomirabilota bacterium
CTCTGCGGGGGCTTCCGTGACGAACGCCTCCACGGCATCCTGATCGCAGAGCCAGTCGCCTCCCGAGATGGTGTCATAGGCATGTGCATCCAGGGTATCTCCGTCCTTGATGACCGCGGCCGCTCCGCCCTCGGCCGAGACCGTGTGGCTGCGCATGGGATAGACTTTTGAAATTACTGCGACCCTGAGCCTGGGGTGGGTCTCGGCCACGGCGATGGCCGCGCGCAGCCCAGCACCACCGCCCCCCACTACCAGCACGTCGCAAGAGAAGATATCCATGGCTCTTTCCCGCCCGTCAGTTCACCCGTCCAGGTCTATGGAGTTCGGTGAACAGGTCGACAGGCATGGGTGCTGGTAACACAAACGCCCCCGCCGACCATCTGCATGGTCAACGAGGGCGTTGTGAAGCTGGCCGGGGAACCGATCCAGGGGCATACCTGCTTCCCCGCGCGTCGGACTTTGACGTTATGCTTGTGACATTGGGAAGGGAGTCTATGGAGGATCACGGGGCCTGTCAAGGACAAACCGGATAATTACGGTCCGCATACGTTTGGATGTGATCTGACCGGAAAGCCGCGGCCGCGTCTCATTCGCCTTAGGAGCCTAACTATCCGAAATTACGGCTCTGACCTGCTGGAATCCCCGACGGGCAGCCTCTGCTGCGGCGCTTGACTTGGGGGAGCCGCCGGGCTACGCTGCCATCGCCTTCTCAGGACAGGGACAAGCCGGGTGGGTCGGAAGGTCACAGTCACAGGGTAGCTGGAGCAGTGTCGATGAGTCGGCAGGTCGGGACTGCGTCGCTCAGGGGCTGGAGAGAACAGGCCATCCGGCGTATGACCCGGTCGCGCGACGCAACGTTGCGATTCCTGGCTGGAGTGCCGGAGGCCGAGCTCGTCCGGTCTCGCACTCAGGGAGGCTGGTCGGTCAAGGACATCCTTGCCCACATCGCCGCCTGGGAGGAGGAGGCGATCCGCCGGTTCGTACTGATTGCGCGGGGCCGGGGCGTTCAGATCTATTTCTACGACGTTGACCCGCGGGCCGTGGACCGGTTCAATGCCCGCGTCGTGCCCGCCGCCCGCCACCTAACGCTGGATGAGATTCTCCGGCGCCTGGCCCGGGTGCGCCAGCGTCTTATCCAGCGACTGCGAGCGCTTCCGGCCGCTTCCCTCCGCGACCAAACGCACACGTACCCCGTGACTGCGTGGCTGCCGGAATATGCCTGGACCCATGAACGGCAGCATCTCCACCGGATGCGGGCATGGTGGAAGGAACAGCGGGCGAGAAAGACAGAAGGGCCGGGCCGTCGGGGGGCCGCGCTGGGCCCGCGGCAGCAGGGCCGGGGACACTGAGAGAATTCAGAGACGCAAGACAGACTCGCGCACCCGATCGGGGAGGGGGCGTCATGGCAACACGCATCGAGAGCGACAGCATGGGGGCGATCGAGGTACCGGCGGACCGCTACTGGGGGGCGCAGACCCAGCGATCCCTCCAGCACTTCCGGATCGGCGGCGATCGCTTCCCGCGGGAGATGATCCGGGCCTTCGGCCTGCGCGCTGGTGAACCGGGACCTCGGGCTCCTCTCGGAGGAGAAATCCCGCGCCATCGTCCAGGCCGCCGAGGAGGTGATCGAGGGGAAGCTCGATGACCACTTTCCCCTGGTGGTGTGGCAGACCGGCAGTGGCACCCAGACCAACATGAACGCCAACGAGGTCATCGCCAACCGGGCCATCGAGCTGCTGGGGGGGACACTGGGCACGAAGAAACCGATCCACCCCAATGACGACGTCAACCGGAGCCAGTCCTCCAACGACACCTTCCCCACCGCCATGCACATCGCCGCCGTGGAGCAGATTCGCCGCCGGCTCGTCCCTGCCATAGGCAGGCTCCGCGACACCCTGGACCGCAAGGCCCAGGCCTTCGCCGACATCGTCAAGATCGGTCGGACGCACCTCCAGGACGCGGTGCCGCTCACGCTCGGGCAGGAGATCTCTGCCTGGGTGAGCCAGCTCGACCACGCGCTCCAGCACCTCCAGGCGGCGCTGCCCCACCTGTACGAGCTGGCCATCGGCGGGACGGCCGTGGGGACCGGGCTGAACTCTCACCCGGAGTTCGCCCAGCGCGCGGCCAGGAAGCTCGCAGATCTGACGGGGCACCCCTTCGTCTCGGCCGCGAACAAGTTCGAGGCCCTGGCGGCCCACGACGCCCTGGTAGCCGCCCACGGATCGCTCAAGACGCTGGCTGCCGGCTTCATGAAGATCGCCAACGATGTCCGGTGGCTTGCCTCGGGGCCACGCTGCGGGATCGGCGAGATCGCCATCCCGGAGAACGAACCGGGCAGCTCCATCATGCCCGGCAAGGTGAACCCCACACAATCCGAGGCCCTCAGCATGGTGTGCGCCCAGGTCTTCGGCAACGACGTGGCGGTGAACGTGGGCGGGGCCTCGGGGAACTTCGAGCTGAACGTCTTCAAGCCGCTGATCATCCACAACGTGCTCCACTCGGTGCCCACAACGTGCTCCACTCGGTGCGGCTCCTGGCCGACGCCTGCGACTCCTTCGAGGAGCATTGCGCCCGCGGCATCGAGGCGGACCGGGACCGGATCCGCCAGCACCTCGAACGCTCCCTGATGCTGGTCACCGCCCTGGCGCCGCGCCTGGGCTACGACCGGGCCGCCGAGATCGCCAAGAAGGCGCACCGGGAGGGGCTGACCCTCAAGGCGGCGGCGGTGGCGCTGGGCTACCTGACGCAGGAGGAGTTTGACCGGTACGTCCGGCCGGAGCGGATGGTGAGCCCCCAACTGGGAGAGTGACGCGCGGCTTCCGCGCGGGAAGTGCCCGCTGCGTCAGCGGGCATGTTCTCCCGGCGACACAAGGACCAGGGAGCCGACCGCGGAGGTCCAGGCGGGCGCCGGCGCCTGGCCCCGGGGGGCCCGGCGGTAGGCGCAATCGCGCATATCGCAGGACCGGCAGGGAGAGGCGTCGCTGCCCATCCTGGCCCCGGCCCCGATCCCCACGGCGAACGAGATGGACTTGCGCGGGGTCATGATGCAGTACTCGGTGATCCGGACGCCAATCTTCTCTGCGGGAAGGAGCGCAAAGACCTTCTGCTGCTCCTGGATGGCCCAGCGCGGGTATCCCGGGCTCTCGCGGGGCGTCACCTTGAGGTTCTGTGCCAGGCGTTCCGCGCACAACTGGCGATGAAATCCCTCCGCCAGCGCCTCCACCGCCACCGATCCCAGGCTATCCAGCATGGAGACGAGCGGAAACTCCCGCGCTGCGAAGAGGCTCTCGATCCGCTCCTCGATGCCCTCCCCTATGCTACACACCGCGAGCCCCAGCCTGGTGACCGGTCCCCATCGCTCGGGGATCTCCCGGATCAGCAGCTCGGCTCCGCCCTGGAGCCGGCAGCCGGCAGCGTCCACCGCTTCGACTTCGAACTCCTGATACACCCAGCGTGGCCGGAAGGCCTCCCGGGCCTCTGCCAGGCCGGCCTGCAGAATCTCCAGGACCTCGGGCGTGGGGACATCCGACGGGCGACGGTATCCCTGAAGGCGCAGGACCTCTTGCGGGTCTATCTCGAAACGCAGCTCAGACATGCTCGCTGATGGCTCATGGTTGGTGGATCATGGTCTGAGCTAGGAGCCAAGAGCCATGAGCTATTTCGTCCGTCGTTTCCGCACGACCTCGGCGAGGCGGGCGATGTGGGTCGGGGTGCTGCCACAGCAGGCGCCAACGATATTTGCGCCTGCATCCAGGATGGGCGGGTAGCCTGCGGCCATCTCGTCGGGAGGCAACTCGTAGATCGTGCGGCCGCCCTGGATGCGCGGCAGACCCGCGTTGGGATAGGTGATCAGCAGTCCGTCGCTCACCCCGCGCATCGCCTGGATGATGGCCGCGGCTCGCCCCGGACCGCCGTCGCCGCAGTTGCAGCCCACCACATCGGCACCCGCCTCGAAGAGGATCCGGGCCGCTTCCTCCGGGCTGGTGCCCCACATGGTCCGGTCGCGATTCTGATCCTTCTCCCACTGGAAAAACATGCTGCACATCACCGGGAGGCCCGTGCTCTCCCTGACCGCCCGGATGGCGATCACGGCTTCCTCGGGATACATCATCGTTTCGACGGCGAAGAGGTCCACGCCCCCCTCCGCCAGGGCGAGCGCCTGCTCCCGGAAGTTCGCGTAGAACTCCTCCTCGCTCGTGTCGCCCAGCGGCTCGAAGGTATCGGGCAGGTGCCCGGTCGGGCCGATGGAGCCCGCCACGTACTTGCCGGGGGGACACACGCTGCGGGCCAGCCTGGCCCCCAGGACATTCAGCTCCCGCGTCCGGTCGGCCAGGCCGTACGCCCCCAGCTTCAGGCGGGTGCCACCGAAGGTGTTGGTCTCGACGAAGTCGCTGCTTGCATTGAAGTAGGCCGTGTGGATGTTCCGGACGACATCCCTGTGCGTCTCGTTCCACAGTTCCGGGCAGGCCCCATCTACCAGCCCTGCCTCGAACAGCATGGTCCCCATGGCCCCGTCGAAGACCAGGACCTCCGATTGCAACCGTGCGAGAAATTCTTTCCCTCGGGGTTCCATCTGCTCGCTCTGTACCTCCGGAAATTGGAAACTGGAAGTTGGAAACTGGAAGTATCAGCGCTGGGCACTCAGTTTCAGTTTCCGTCTTCCAGTTTCGATTCTAGGCAAGCTTCCCCATCAGTTGTTTGGCCCGCACCACGGCCGCGGTGGAGTCCTTGGCGTAGCCGTCGCCGCCAATGTCATCGCAGAAGGCCTGGTTGACCGGCGCCCCACCCACCATCACTTTCACCCGGTCGCGCAGGCCAGCGCGGGCAAGGGCGTCAATGGTCCGCTTCATGGCCGGCATCGTCGTGGTCATCAGGGCGGAGATCCCGACGATAGTGGCCTCCTTCTCCTTCACTGCCTCCACAAACTTCTCCGGGGCAACGTCCCGGCCGAGGTTGAAGACCTTGAAGCCCGCCCCCTCCAGCATCATGGCCACCAGGTTCTTCCCGATGTCGTGCAGGTCCCCCTGAGCGGTGCCGATCACCACCGTTCCCGGGTATTCATCCACAGCAGACTGGGTCAGCAGCGGCTTCAGCAGATCCAGCCCCGCGTACATGGCCCGCGCAGAGAGCAGCACCTGCGGCACGTAATACTCATTCCGGCGGAACTTCTCCCCGACCACATCCATACCCGGAATGAGCCCCCTGAAGATGATCGCCTTGGGGTCGAGGCCCTCTGCCAGCGCCTGCCTGGTCATCTCGCCCACCACGATGTGCTGCCCCAGGATCAGAGCCCGTGCCATGGCCGGGTAATCGAAAATGTCGTCAACCATCAGTCCGCGATCTCAGTCGAAACCGGAAACTGGAAATTGGAAACCGGAAGCTGGAAAACCAAAGCCAGACCCGGAAACTGGAGCCTACAAACCGTGAACTGCCAGTTTCCAGTTTCCGTCTTCCAGTTTCCAGTTCACTCCCACGTGCGTTCATCCAGGATCTTCTTTGCATCCTGGGGCAGTGTCCCCTGGGGGATAACCTCGACCCGCGCTCGAAGCTTGATCGCCTCTCGGAGGCTCGACTCCAGCCGTGTGACCGCGTCCCCCGGCGCCCCGGCCGTCTCGATCCGGAGCGTGAGGTCATCCTCGAAGCCGATCCGGCGGACGACGAGCTGGTGGCGGGTCACCCCGGGCACCTCGGCCATCACGGCATCCAACTGGCTGGGGTGCACGAACATTCCGCGGATCTTGGTGACATCGTCCGCGCGGCCCAGGATCCGCGTGAGCCGGGGCGTGGATCGGCCGCAGCCGCACGGCGCTGGATCCAGCATCGAGAGATCGCCTGTCCCGAAGCGGATGAGCGGATACACCGTGTTGAAGGTGGTCACCACGACCTCGCCAGCCATGCCATCGGCCACGGGCTGCCCCGTCTCCGGGTCCGCGATCTGAAGGATCAGGTCCTCGGCCACGTGCAAGCCCGAGCGCCGGTGACACTCATAGGCCATCAGTCCCAGATCGGCGCTGGCATAGGCCTGGGTGACGCTCACCCCATACTCCTGGCGCATCACGGACCGCAGCGATTCCGGCAACATGCCGCCCGAGACGAAGGCCACCTCCAGCGAGGGGTCCCGCAGGGGTGTGATCCCTGCCTCCTCTGCCCGCTGGAGGATCGTGTGCAGGAAGCTCGGCGTCCCCACGTACCCGGTGGCCTGGACATCCCGCAGCACCTGCACCTGCGTCTCGGTGTTCCCCCCGCCCATCGGGGCGACCACGCAGCCGAGGGCGGCCAACCCCTCGTCACACATGCTGCCGGCCGGGGTCAGATGATAGGCGAAGGTGTTCAGGACGATGTCGCCCCGGCGGAACCCGGCCGCGAACATGGCGCGAGCCATGCGCCAGTAATCCGGCCCGGCTCCCTCTGGATCGTAGATCGGACCCGGCGAGATGAAGATGCGCTGCAGGGCGCTGGCAGGGACCGCGACCAGACGGCCGAAGGGCGGCACCTGCTTCTGCAGGGACGGCAACTCCCGCTTTCGCAGGGGTGGCAGGCGAAAAAGATCGTCCGGCTCGGCAACCTGATCCAGCGTGAGGCCGGCGGACTCCAGCCGCGCCGTCAAATTGGGTGCGTGCTTCGCCGCATGCTGGAGGGTCTCCTTCAGCCGGCGCCGGAGAAAGTGGTACCGATCCTCCGGCGCCATGGTTTCCATGGCCGGGTCGTAGAACCCGGGACTCCGGTCAACCGACCCCCGGGTCACAGTCTTCCCCCTCCGGTCCGACAGATCTCTCGACTCTCGGCTCGCGACTCTCGGCTCTCACGTCACTTCTTCTTGAACGTATCCTCAAAGCCAACGAGGAGACTGCCGGACGGACTGGCAAATATCGCCACGCCCTCGCTGACCTTGATGCCGAAGGGGAAATCGCCAATCTTCTCCCACCACTCCTTCACCACGTCGCCCGGCTTCAAGCCCAGGGCGATCACTCGCGTTCCCGAGGTCACGGCCAGGTTGCCCGGGACGATCAACGAGTCGAGGACGGCCGTGACCCGGAGCTGATTGGTTGTCCCGCCCGGGATGTGCATCGTCTCGTAGACCACGGGGGTGTTGAGGGCGAAGTACTCGCCCGGCTTTGCCTCGAAGGAGACAGTGAACTTCATCTCCTCCAACGTGAGCCGCTGGAAATCGTTGGGATTGGTTATGTTGTAGACGAAGCCCAGCACGAGGGGCACGCGCGCCGGAGGCGCCGCATACGGGAAGTAGCTGGCGACCTCCACGCGCTCCAGCTTCACCTGTGGCGGCATGGTGGCGCACCCGGCCACCGCCAGCGTGACCAGAAGGAGGACGATCACACGCCTGATTTCACCCGTTCGCATTGTGCTCCCCCCTTTTCCTTCACGATTGCTCAGGTCAGCCATCGTTTCCGACGTTTGTAATGTTTCACGGCCCGGAAGCTCTTCCGGACCCCCAGATCGGTGAGCCCCAGATAGAAATCCCGGATGTCCGGGTTTTCTCGCAGCTTATCGGCGGGGCCGTCCATCACCACCCGCCCGTTTTCCAAGACGTAGGCGTAGGGCGCCGTGGCCAGGGCCAGCTTCACATTCTGCTCGACCAGCAGAATGGAGATCCCCTCCTCGCGATTGAGGCGCGTGACGATCTCGAAGATCTCCTTGATCAGCATGGGGGCCAGCCCCATAGAGGGCTCGTCCAGCAGCATGATGCGCGGTCGCGCCATAAGGGCCCGCCCGATGACCGTCATCTGCTGCTCGCCCCCGCTCAGATACCCGGCCTGGATGGTCCGGCGATCCTTCAGGCGGGGGAAATAGTGATACACGGCCTCCAACCCCCGGCGCAGGCTGGTGCCATTGCCACGCAGGTGTGCGCCCACCCGGAGATTCTCCTCTACCGTGAGATGCTCAAAGACCCGGCGACCCTCGATGACCTGAATGATCCCCAGGCCGGCGATCTCCTCCGCCGTCTGCTTGTCGATCCGCTTGCCCAGGAATTCGATGCTGCCCTCGGTCACCTCGCCGTCCTCGTGCTTCAGCAGGCCGGAAATGGCCTTCAAGGTCGTACTCTTCCCGGCCCCATTGGCGCCCAGCAGACCCACGATCCCTCCCTGGGGGACCTCCAGCGAGACCCCCTTGAGGGCCAGGATCACCTCGTGGTACATCACCTCGATGTTGTTGATCCGCAGGGCGCTCTGCCGCTCTTCCACCGTAGAGGCTCCTACCAGCCCAACCACTCCTTCTCCCACTTGTCCGGCCAGCGCTTCTTGAGGTCCACCTCTTTCACCAGGTTGAACTTCTTGTCCTTGATCATGTACACCCGAACCAGCGACCCGGGGCGATGGTCGGTCGGCGTGATGGTCACGGGAGGCCGACCCAGCCCAGGCGTCCACTCCCGCAGGGTCTCGAAGGCCTCCTTCACACCCGGCCCGTTCAACTTCCCGGCCTTGTCGGCGCGGACCAACGCCTCGCGCATCATCAGGACGTCCACCCAGGATTGCACCGTCCGGATCAGGCGATTTTCCAGTGGGACGCCGGGGTTCATGCGCTTGGCGTACTCCATCACCTTCTCCATCAACGGGACCTTCTCGCCGAAGAAGGCGTTGACGGCCGCACCCATGACCCGTTCGGAGGCCGGTCCCGCCAGCTTGATCAGGTTCTCGTCATAGCCCCAGTTGTTGACGATGTGGTCGGCGCCCAGCCCCAGGGCGTGGGCATCCCGGATCGCCGTGGCCACCGACATGGTGGTGTTGCCGTGCCAGACGATGTGCGGCCCGAAATTCTTGGCGGACAATACCTGGCTCTTGGTGTCCAGGGCCGTCAGGGGGATGTCCTGGTCCGGCCCGACCTCGATGCCCAGGAGCTTGGCCTGGTCCTTGATCGCCTTGATGGGGGCACTGGCATATGGGACCGGCCAGCCGTAAAAGGCGACGAACCGGGGCTTCACCCCCTTCTCGCGATCCGCCTTGAACTTGGGATCCTTCAGCCAAACCTCGTCGTACCAGGCCGTGAGGGCCGCCCGGGCGTTGCTGGAATAGTCGGTCCCGTAGACGAAGTTGTACGGCGTCTTCTTGGGATCGGTCAGGTGGGACGAGAAGGAGTGGGAAAGGTAGACCATCTTGTCGGCGTTTACCGTGGGCGAGAGGGCCTCGGTGTCGCCTGTTCCCCAGCCCCAGACCGCCACGACCTTGTCGAAGTCCCGGAACCGCTTGTAGGTGGTGATGGCCTCCGGCACCCGGTAGCCATAGTCGTAGAGGAACAGCTTGATGGGCTTGCCGTTGATCCCACCCGTGTCATTGACGTACTGCACCGCCTCGCGCATCCCCAGGGCGATGTCCTTGCCCACATCCGAGGTGGGCCCCGTCAGGTCGTTGAGGGAGCCCATCTTCACCACGGTCTGGGCGACGGCCTCGGATCCCATCGCCAGAACCAGAAGCAACCAGACAACCAACCACACTCTCTTCCGCATCATTCCCCCTCCTCTGTAAGAACGATGTTTCACCAGCTCTACCTGCTTCACACTCCAGTTTCGAATATCGAACCGCGAATATCGAACGTCGAACGTCCTGTCAGTACGAGAACGGCCACAGGTTGAAGTAGTTCTTGATCTGTTGCCAGCGGTAGGCCAGCCCCTTCGGCTCATACAATAGGAACAGGACGATGGCCAGGCCGAAGGCAGCCTCCTTGACGTAGAGGAATCGCTCCTGGAGCGCGGGGAAGACATCGCTCAACGGGATGATGGCAAACTTCAGCCCCTCCAGCACCAGGCTGACGAACATGGCCCCGAAGATCGTCCCGTGGAGGTTCCCCGCCCCACCGATGAGGACCACCCCCACGAGCCAGAGGGACCAGCCAAACTGGAAATGCTCCGGGCTTACGAAGAAAAGGGAGGTGATCCAGAAGGCCCCGGCGATCCCACCTAGGACCCCCGCTACGAAGAAGGCCAGGAGCTTGTACCGAACGATGTTGACGCCCATGGCCTCGGCGGCGATGTCGTTGTCCCGGATGGCGATCCAGGCCCGGCCGACCCGCGTCCGGAGGAGATTCGCCATGCCCGCCGTGCACAGGACGACCAGGGCCACCATCACGTAATAGACCTTGATCTCCGAGTCAATGGCCCACGGGCCGATTCGGATGGTCCCCGGGGGGAGGGAGAAATAGGTATGGTGGTCATGATCAGGTAGAAGCCCTTCACCCGCGCCGATGGCAGACCGAACAGGATGCTCCAGAGGCCCGCGGCGATGGCGCCCAAAACGAGTCCGATGGGATAGGGGAGGTGATACTGGAGCATGGCGATGGCGGTGACATACGCGCCGACCGCGATGAAGGCGGCATGGCCCAGCGTGATCTGCCCGCAGTAGCCAATGAGCAGTTGCACCCCCATGGCGGAGAGGATGGTGTAGCCGATGACGTTGGCGACGGAGACAAAGTACAAGTTCGCGATGAGGGGAAAGATCAACAGGAACGCGAACAGGGCCACCATCTTGGCCCGGATGAAGGTCGTGCGCCACCAGGCCTGATCCTGGGCGTAATTCTCGAAATAGACCCCCGACGGCAAATACATGCGGACTACCTCAAGGCAAAACCGGTCCCCTCACCTCCCCTCTCCGCCCGGGGAGAGAGACGTGGGTGAGGGGGTTAGACGCGCTCGATTTTTGTCCAACCCCACAGCCCATAGGGACGGAACCACAGGATGATGATCATGAAGGCGAAGGGGGCGACCTCTTTGATCCCGCCCGGGGTGAACCTGCTCAGATAGCCGTCAGACAGATTCTGCAGGATGCCGATGGCGATCCCGCCCACGATGGCGCCCGGGACGGAGTTGAGTCCCCCCAGGACCACGGCGGGCAGGACCAGAAGGCCCAGGTAGCCCACCGAGATATTCAGGCCGTTAATGTTCCCCAGCAGGGTCCCGCCGACTCCCGCCGCCATGAAGGCAATCGCCCAGGCCAGGGCGTACACCCGATGGGCACTCACACCCAGGGACAGCGACGCCATCTCGTCATCGGCCGTGGCCTGCATGGACAGTCCCCAGCGGGTGTACTTGAAGAAGGCCACGAACACCACCAGCATGACCAGGGCGGCGACGAAGCTCCATACGTAGACCTGGCCCACCACGATCCGCCCCCAGCGGATCGGCTCCGCCGGGAACACGGGCGGGGTGAAGACCTGGGTGTCCGTCCCCCAGGTGAACGCCACGATCCCCCGGAAGAAGAACGACAGCCCAGCCGTCACCATGATCACCGCCAGGATGGACTCCCCCACCATCCGCCGCAAGAACAGCCGTTCCGTGAGCAGTCCCAGGATGAAGCCGATGACCAGCATACCCACCACGGCCAGGGGGAAGGGGATGCCCCATGTATAGAAGGACAGGCAGACATAGGCCCCCAGCAGTGTGAGTTCCCCCATGGCCAGATTCAGGACGCCCGAGCACTTGTAAATGAGGGTCCATCCCAGGGCCACCAGGGCGTAGATGCTGCCCACCATGACGCCAGTGATGAGGAGCTGGATCAAGAGGTCCATCTACTCACCGGCCCCCGTGTTCGGGACGTCCGCGATGCGGAGGTCCGCCTTCACCTGTGCCACCCGGCCGTCCTCGTAGGTGATCGTGGTCCCCACCGCCACCCGTTCGGCCCCGTCGTAGATCGCCTGCACCAGATCCTGGTATCGCTCCTCCAGAAAGGCACGGCGGAGCTTTCGCGTCCGGGTCAGCTCCTCGTCGTCGGCGTCGAACTCCTTGTGGAGATTGAGGAAACGCCCCACCCGGGCCGCGGCCGGCAACCGCCCGTTGACCTGCCGGATCTCGGACTGGATCAGCTCGTACACCCGGGGATCCTGCGAAAGCTCGGAGTAGCTGGTGTAGGCGATATGCTGGTCCTCCGCCCACTTGCCCACCACGCTCCCGTCAATGCAGATGACCGCCGCGGCGAAGGGGCGCTGGTGGCCCAGGACCCAGGCGTCCTTCACGTAGGGGCTGAACTTCAGCCGGCTCTCCAGGAACATGGGGGAGAAGCGGCTCCCATCGCTCAGGCTGAAGACATCCTTGGTCCGGTCGAAGAAGACCAGGTGCCCGTCCGGATCGAGGAAACCGGTATCCCCAGAATACAGCCAGCCGTCCCGCAAGGCCTTGGCGGTCTCCGCCGGATCCTTGTAGTAGCCCTTGAAGACGGAGGGGCTCCGGGAGACGATCTCTCCTTCGGGGGTGATTCGCACCTCCGTCTCGGGAATCGGTTTGCCCACGGTGTCGAACTTGATGTCGTCGCTCCGGTGGACCACGGAGATGCCTGCGATCTCCGTCTGGCCATAGATCTGCTTGAGGTTCACGCCGATGGCGTGGAAGAACCGAAAATAATCGGGTCCCAGGGCGGAGCCGCCGCTGTAGGCGTTTCGGATGTGGGAGA
Source organism: Candidatus Methylomirabilota bacterium (assembly GCA_016180655.1). Lineage (GTDB taxonomy): Bacteria > Methylomirabilota > Methylomirabilia > Methylomirabilales > 2-02-FULL-66-22 > 2-02-FULL-66-22. Next base: position 12,393 of record JACPAT010000059.1, read on the forward strand.
GGCCCAGATGGTCCCGGAGCTTCTTGTGGACGACCTGGTCGGCCAGAAACCCCAGGGCGCGCAGCGACCAGGGGACGGGGCGCTTGGCAAACTTGCACTCCGCCTGCCGGTATCCGATGTCGTGGGCCAGTTCGTAGGCCTTGCGTTTCAGCCGACTGGCGTCCAGATACTTCACCTGCACCGTGCGCACCATCTGCTCGTAGAATCGGGCCGAGGAGAAGATTGTATGGGGCCCGATCTCGCGCAGGTTGTCGAGCACGGTCTCCGGTTCTTCGGGGAAGTTCAGGGTGAACCCGGCCATCAACCCGCAGGAGATGGACATCATCTGCTCCCCGATCCAGGCCATGGGGAGGAAGGAGACGAAGTCATCGCTCTCCTGGTACGGATCCACCCGCATGAGGTTCTGGCCCATCTTCAACATGTTGGTGTGGGTGAGGAGCGCCCCCTTCGGCTTGGCGGTCGTCCCGGAGGTGTAGAAGAGGAGGCAGACGTCGTCCCCCCGCCCCTCCTCCACCAGCCCGTCGAGGCGGCCCGGCTCGCGCGCGGCCAGGTCCCGGCCCAGCCGCTGCACCTCGGTGAACGGAACCAGCGCCGGATCCTGGTAGCCCCGCATGCCCTTGGGATCGTCCCAGATGATCCGCTCGAGCTTGGGGCAGCGCGCCTTGATGGCCAGGGCCTTATCCACCTCTTCCTGGCCCTCGGCCACCAGGAAGCGGGCGTCGCAGTGGTCCACGATGTACTGGACCTCCTCCAGCAGCGCATCCTGGAACAGCCAGACGGCGACGCCGCCCGCGCACAGGGCGGCCATCTCCGCGAAGAGCCCCTCGGGGCGGTTGTCCCCGATCATGGCCACCTTGTCGTCCCGCTGGAGGCCGAGCGCCGTGAGGCCCAGGGCGAACAGCCGCACATTCTCCAGGTAGGCCGCCCAGGTGATGGGGCGCCACATGCCGAATTCCTTCTCGCGGATGGCCACCCGCTGCCCATACTCCCGCGCCGTCCGCACGAAGAGCTTGGGGATGGTCAGCTCCGGCGTGACCTCCACCTCGGGCGGCCTACCGGCGCGAGGCATACAGATCCTCCACCTCCCCCAGGTAGGCGCGGACGACCTCCGGGGTCGCCTGCACCTCGGCCGGCAGCCCCTCGGCGATCTTCTCGCCGAAATTCAATACCGCCACCCGGTTGGAGATGTCCATGACGACACCCATGTCGTGCTCCACCAGGACGCAGGTCGCCCGCCAGCGCTCCTCCTCGTTCAGGTCCAGGATGAAGCGCGCCATGTCCTCCACCTCCTCCAGGTTCAGCCCGGCCATGGGCTCGTCCAGGAGCAGGATGCGTGGCTGCAGCGCCAGGGCCCGCGCCAACTCCACCCGCTTCTGCAGGCCGTAGGGGAGCATCCCGACGATCTTGTCCCGGATGTGGGCGATCTCCAGGAGGTCAATGATCTCCCGCTCGATGAACTCCCGGTGAGTGAGCTCCTCCCGGGCCGCCTTCCCGACGTAGCAGCCGCCCGAGAGGATCCCCGCCCGCATGTGCAGGTGGCGCCCAAGCCGGATGTTGTCCAGGACCGTCATCCCGGAGAAGAGCTCGATCTTCTGGAAGGTGCGCGCGATCCCCAGCGCCGCACGCCGGTGGGGCGGCAGGCGGGTGATGTCCCGCCCCTCGAACAGGATGCGCCCCGCGTCCGGCCGGTACAGGCCATTGATGCAGTTCAAGAGGACGGTCTTTCCCGCCCCGTTCGGCCCGATGAGGGAGAAGATCTCGCCCCGCCGGACATCCAGACTGACCCCGGCCACCGCCTGCACCCCGCCGAACGAGATGCGCAGGTCGTCCACCTTCAGATGGATCTCATCCAGTGCCGCTTGGCCCATGCGCGACCCTGCCTCCACGGTTCTAGCGCTCCGCCCGCATCTGCTCGCCCCGAATGACGATCCCCGAGGGGTCAATCTGCTGCCGGAGGACCCGAAGCTCTTCGGCCGTCGGGGGGACGATGGCCTCCAGCCGCTCCGTCACCAGCGGCCGGAATTCCATCCCCTCCAGGACCGTCCCGGCCGAGAGCCCCTTCAGGACTCCCAGCAGCGCCAGGCGCTTCGTCTCCTCGTCGAAGCCGAAGAGCGCCTTGGAGGTGACCACGCGCCAGGGACCCGTGTCCCGCGGCAGCCCCGCCTTCTCCCGGCCACCCGGCCCGTTCAGATAGCCAGGCGAGGTCATGAAGTCCAGCCGCTCCACGAAACGGCGCGGCTCATGCTTCATCACCAGGATGGTCTTCCAGCACAGGGAGGCCACCTCGTTCCCCCCGCCGCTCCCCGGGAATCGGCGCGCGGGCCGCTCGTAGGTTCCCCCCAGCAGCGTGGAGTTGACGTTCCCGTAGGCATCGATCTGGGCGGCCCCGATCATGCCGTAATCCACGTACCCCGTTCCCGCGTAGGCGAAGGCCCAGTTCATGTTGCTCCACGAGAGCGACCGGTAGACGTTGGTCGGCCCGCCCATGGTCCCCCGCACGAAGGGCACCAGGCTCTGCGGCCCGATGGCGCCGAACTCGAAGACCTGGACGAGATTGGGCGTGTAGAGCCGTTCGGCCAGCATGGCCACCAGCTGGGGCATGCCCCATCCCACGAAGACCGTCTTCCGGTCCTCCAGCAACCGGGCGGCCGTGCAGATCATGCACTCGGTGTCGGTGAACTCAACCATCTGGCTCATTTCGGATTTCGGATTTCGAATTTCGGATTTGTCAGAAAAATTCGCAATCCGAAATCCGCAATCCGAAATTCCCCCTCACCCATCCTCTCCCCGAGGGGGAGAGGGGAAGGTGAGGGGGTTAGTGGTAGCCTTCGCGGATCGTCGCGCGCCGCGCCAGATCTTGAAGACGCCGCCAGCCCACCTTCTCGTCCAGAAACTCGGCGTGGTCCTCGACCCCGTAGACGTACTCGGCCAGGTAGCCCTGCATCTGCTCCTCGGCCTGGATGGCGTTAAGCTTGTCGATATGCTCCAGGTCCAGCTCGTAGCGCGCCTGGAGCCCCGCCGGGTAGGCCCCGAAGGGCAGGTGAACCACGGCGTCCACCAGGAAGTACGGGAGGGTCGTCCGCGAGGGGTCCTTGCGAAACTCCAGCGGGTCCACCATCTCCTCGGCTGAGACGATCACCTTCCGGGCGGCCATGGCGGCCTCCAGGGCGAAGAGGTTCGTGCCGAAGATCCGCGCGTTCCCGAATGCGTCGGCCTGGTGGACGTGCACCAGGAAGACGTCCGGGTTCAGGGCGGGCACCAGGCAGACGGGATCCCCCGTGAAGGGATCGTTCACCACCCGGGCCCCGGAACGGCGCAGGGTGTCCGTTCCCAACAGGTTTCGCACAGGCATGAAGGGAATGCCCCGCGCCCCCGCCAGCATCCGGGACGCCAGGGCCCCGTTGGTCCAGTCGAAAACCCGCACGCGACCTTCGCTGACCGCCCGGCCGATGTAGCTGCCGTAGCCCAGGAAGCCCACGTCGATCCGGCTGGCGCACCCGCCCCCGACCAGGAGGGCGGTCTCGTGCAGCGTGAACTCGGCGCAGACCCAGAGATCCTTCCGGCGCTGGCGGATGATCTCGCGCACCAGCGCCTGGGGACCGCGGGTCAGCGAGGAGAAATCATAGGCGATGTAGTCCCCGTCGGCAACGTAGCGGGAGATCGCCTCCCGCTCCGTCAGGAGCTTCTCCACCATCTCCCGCCGCTTGTGCTGGCGGACCCAGTCGCGGAAATCGTCCGGGTGGGTGAACCGGATCTCCGCCGTGCCCTGCAGGAGTGTTTCCATGACCTCGCTTTGCTCGATTTCGAATTTCGAATTTCGGATTTCGGATTTCAAAAATTCGAAATCCGAAATCCGCAATCCGAAAGCCGAAATTTTCAGAGGATCCCTCTCTTCTGGTATCCCGCCAGCTTCGCCGGGCCGACGCCGAGATACTTCAAGTAGACGTACGCGTTGTCCTGGCCGGCCGGGCGGCACGCCCACTTCATGCGGGGGGGCGTCCCGGTCGCCTTCCACGGTTGCCCCTGCATGGGTAGCTCCCCGTAGATCGGGTCGTCCACCGTGGTGAGGGAGCCCCGCTCCCACCAGTGGCTCTCCTGGAACGTCTCTGCCGGCGAGTTCACCCGGCCGGTGGCCACCGTCCCGGGGCCCCGGCGGTTCAGCATGTAGTCCTGCACCTTCTCCAGGATCTCCTGGGAGGTGTGCTGCCGGCTCCAGGCCTCCACCTCGCCGTGCAGGGCCAGGCGGTTGTGAGCCCGCTTGACGAAGGTGTCGAAGCGGGGATCCTCCCGCAGTTCGGGCCGCCCCATGATGTTGGTGAGGCCGGTGAAGTTCACGTCGGAGAAGCCGGCGATCATCTGGTAGCCGTCCTTGCATCGGACGAAGTTGTAGACCGACACGGCCGTGTCCACCACCCCCACCCGCTCCCGGATGACGCCCGCCTTGTCGTAGTAGAGGACCATGTCCTCCAGGAACCGCATGAGGGCCTCGGGGGGGCTCACGTCCACCAGTTGCCCCTCGCCCGTGCGATGGCGGTGCTGAACCGCCGTGAGGATGCCAAAGGCGGCCCAGGCGCCCCCCGCGTACCAGGCCATCCAGTTCCCCGCCCTGGTCGGCGTCTCATACGGCTGCGGATGCTTGGGGTCGGCCACCGGCTCCCCGGTGATGTACACCAGGCCGGAGAGCGCCTGATCGGCGACGTCGTAATCCGGCTGGTTGGCGTGGGCGGCCGCCTTGGGGCCGAACTGGCCGTAAGTAGTGATGGCTGCATGGATCAGCCGCGGGTTCACTTTAGAAAGCTGACGATAGCCGATCCTCCACCGCTCCATCCGTCCCGGCGGATATGTCTCGATCACCACATCCGCCTTGGCGGCCAGCCGCTGGAACAGCCGGCGTCCCTCCGTGTTCTCAAGGTTGCAGGTGACGTGGAGCTTGTTGCGGCCCTCCACGAGATACCCGAGACCGGTCCCCGTGTGTTCCATCCCGAAGGGGGAAAAACCACGCAGGACATCCCCGCCCGGCGGTTCGATCCGCACGACCTCGGCCCCCCATTCGGCCAGGATGGAGGAACAGAAGGGGCCGGCCATGCTTCCGCTGCTCACATCCAGGACCAGCAGGTCATCCAGCGCCTCGGGCATCTCGAACACGCCGGCTGGCTCGGTCCGCGAGCGGATCCAGTCCACCCACTCTCCGCCCGGGACCGGCACCTCGTCGCTCAACTGCGCCTTCTGATTTGCCATAGTCTCACCACACATGGCCGAAAGCGTTCGGCGGTTCGGGGCACCCACGCCACTGCGGTGCCTCTGCGCCGCGGTGCCGTGGGTCCCGGGCGTTCGGTGGTTCGCCAGATCAGGAACAACCGAACTACCGAACGCTCGAACGCCCGAACGCTCTTTCCCAAGGCGATGCCATCAGAAGACCTCCCCCTGTCCCGGCCTCCAGTCATCCGGCGGCTTGGCCCCGACCCG
>JACPAT010000060.1 GCA_016180655.1 Candidatus Methylomirabilota bacterium
CATCGCGGCGGACGTCGGGATCGTCCCGGAGGCCGCCGGCCTCCAGGCCATCGCCCATGGCTTTGCTGCCATCTGCCCGGACGATCAGCGAAAGCTCGACCTGGAGTTTCCCGTCTACGACGCCCTCTACGCCTGGTGCCAGGCCAAGGTGGAGGGCCGGTCCCTTTGAGCCCGAACAGGGGGGGGAATCGCCAGGACGCCAAAACACCAGAAAAAGCGTTCGACTGTTCGGCAGTTCGGCTGTTCCCGGTGTGTGAGAACTGTCGGACTGCCGAATCCGCCAAAGGCGGAAACCGCCGAACGCCTTTGGTTTGTCAGCAGGGGGCGAGAGGAGCCAACTGCTCCTCGGTGGGCTCCGCTCAGCAGTACCAGGGTTCGCTCATGATGGGAATGGGCGTGCGGGCCGGGCCCCGGGGTCGTCGGGGGAGGGGCTGGCGTCCTTCGCCCCTGACCTGCTCCGCCAGCAGCCATGCCTTGCCGAAGATCTCCCGCCGGCTGGCTCCCCGGGCCTCTTCGAGCTTCACCAGCGCCTGGACCTCTTCCTGGAGGCGGTCCACCCGGGGGTCGGGGTGGCGCCAGCGGTAGCTCAGGAGCACCTCGTCAAAACCCTCCACGAGATCGCGCACCTCCGGAAGCTCCAGCAGCCGGGAGCCGGCCGGGATCAGCAGCCGGATGGCCAGTTGGATCGGGGCGACGTGCTCGACGAGGTCCAGTTCCGCCAAGGTGGCGAGCAGCTCCTGGTAGCCCTCGAGCGAGATCCACGGGGTGAACGCCACGAAGGTCGGGCATAGGACGAGCCCGACCGACCGGAAGAGTCGAACGACCCCTTCGAAATCCGTGCGGGTGTGGCCCTTGTCCAGGAGGGCCAGGACCCGATCGTCCAAAGACTCCACGGCGCTCGTCACGAACAGGCAGCCCGTGTCGCGGAGGACCGGCAGGTGCTCGGCGTGTCTCAGGAGATGCTCGATCTTGACGGTCACGTCGTAGGTCACGTGGGGGAAGTCTGCGTGAAGGGCCCGCACCAGGGCCAGGGCGTGGCCGACGCCGTTGAAGAAGTCCGGGTCCCCGAAGATGATGTGCTCCGCGCCGGTGGCGACCTGCTGCCGGATGTCCTCCAGCACGACGTCGCGCTGGACGATCCGGAACTGCCCTCCGTACACGGGGACGACCGGGCAATGGCGGCACAGGTGCTTGCAGCCCCGGCTGGCCTCGGTGTAGCCGACCGTGCGTCGCCGACCGTCCGGCAGGGTCAGGGACGCGTATTGCGACAGTGCCACCAGGCCACTCCGGTCCGGGACCAGGAACCTTTGCCGGCCGAGGGAGATCAGCGGCTCAGCCTGCAGGGCGGAGCGCGTGGCGTTGCTGTCGCCCTGTAGTCGCTTCACCAGGTTTACGAGGCCCGATTCGAATTCCCCGCCCAGGATCGTGTCGGCCCCGAGGCGGCGTAGATAGCTCGTGTTCACGGGCGCGTAGAGCCCGTAGAAGCACAGGTGGGCGTCCGGGTTCAGGGCCTTGACGCGGGGGACGAGGGCCGACGCCAGGCGGGTGGCCGTGTGCATGGGGATGTAGAAGGCGACCAGGTCGGCGGCTCGGATCGCCTCCTCGTCGAGGCGCTGGACGGTCACGTCCAGGCACGTGACCACGCCTCCGGCGTGGCGGAGCCAGGCAGCCGGAGAGGCCAGCCCGAACGGCTGTCGCCCGAGTTCATAGGTGGAGACGAGAACGACTTTGGGTGCGGGCTTCTCCACGGGGAACGCTCTGCAATCAGTCGAGGGACAGGCTGGCAAGGGTGCCTGGGAGAGGAGAGCGGCCCTCAGAGGTACTTGCGGGGGTCGGCGAGTCGGCCCTCGATGGCGCTGGCCGTCACCGTGGCCGGGCTGGCCAGGAAGATCCGCGCTTCCCGCGAGCCCATGCGCCCCTGGTAGTTGCGGTTGCTGCTGCTGATCATCTGCGCGTTCCTGGACAGGACCCCCATGTGAGAACCGAAGCAGGGGCCGCAGTTGGACGACTCCACGTTGGCCCCGGCCTTGATGAAGACCTGGAGGATGCCCTCGTCCATGGCGCGCTCGTACACCTTCCGGCTGGCGGGAATCACCACGAAGGAGACGTCCGGGTGCACCTTGTGCCCCCGCATGACCTTCGCCGCCTCCACCAGGTCCTCGTAGCGGGCATTGGTGCAGGCCCCCAGGAACGCGTCGGTGATCCTGTCGCTCGTCACGGCCGGGAAATCCGGGGTGGGCTGCGCCTGGCTGCGCGCGATCATCTCCTCTACCCGCGACACCGGGGTGGCGTTGGCCGGCTTGTGCGGGAAGGAGATCATCGGCTCCAGGGACGAGAGGTCCACGGTCATCCGGTCGGCGTAGCGCGCGTCGGGATCGCTCTCGATGGGCTCCACCGGCCACTGGGCCCGCCCCTTGAGGTAGGCCCCGAGGGTTTCATCGCAGGGCATGATCCCGGTGCGTCCGCTCATCTCGACGGCCATGTTGCAGATCGTGGTGCGGGCGTCCATGCTCATCCGCCGGACCCCGTCCCCCACGAACTCGGCGACGCGCCGGGAGCAGCCCCCCGCCCCCATCTTTCCGATGACGTGCAGGATGAGATCCTTGGAGTAGACGCCCTTCCCGAAGGTCCCGGTCAGCTCGAACCGGATCGTCTCCGGGACCACGAAGTCGTAGAGATGCCCGGTGGCCAGGGCGTACACGCCCTCGGTGGTGCCCACGCCGAAGGCCAAGGCGCCCATCGCGCCGTTCGTGCAGGTATGGGAGTCGGTTCCCAGGACGATGTCCCATGGGACGATGTGCCCGCCCTCGATCAGGACCACGTGCTCGATCCCGTCTCCCTCCCGGTAGACCTTGACCCCCTGCTCGCGACCGAAGGCCTCCATGAGATCTACGCCCTCCGCCACCTCCACCGACAGGGCGGGCACGGAGTGATCGGGGATGAAGAAGATCCGGCGGCGATCGAAGACCTGGACGGGCTTGCCGTGCCGCTTGAACGTCTCGCCGAACAGATTGGCGAGACCCTTGATGGCCGGCGGACCGATCACGTCATTGAAAAACAGCTTCGTGATCGGCAGCCGGTCGATCGTGTCGCCGGACGATACCGGCCGGCCGGCCTGCCGTGAGACGATCTTCTCGACGAGTGTCTGTCCCATGGGCCCACTCCACGGCGCGATGTCTATGCCCGGTCATCCCTGCCGGGTCAGGATCTCTTCGAGGTGCGCGCGGACACGGGCGGTCATTCCCCCCGCCTGGAAGGTCCGGCGATCGTCGGTCTTCATCTGGAACTGGTGGCTGGTGTTCCGGGTCCGATTGCGGATGAGGCCGGCGTCCAGGTCGATCTCGAGCTGATCGTCCAGCGCGAGGCCGCTCGTGTCCTCCAGGGTGACCAGCGGGAGGCCGTTGGCCAGGCAGTTCCGGTAGAAGATGTCGGGAAAGGATTGCGCGATCACGCACACCACCCGGTTGAACTGCAACGTGTACACCGCTTGCTCCCGGCTGGAGCCACAGGCGAAGTTCTTGCCCGCCACGATGATGTTGGCCTGGCTCTTCAGGCAGCGAGTGCGGAAGTCGGGGTCGAATTTCACAAAGGCGTAGGTGGCGAAATACTCCGGATCATCACTCTTGATCAGGTACATCGCGGGGATGATGTCATCGGTGTTGATGTCGTTGCCGAAGACTGACGTCACCGCCCCAGTCAGCATTGCCTGCCCCCATGGAATGACCACCGCCCGGACGCGACCGGGTGTTTCGCTTGCCCCGGCCTCTCTTGCCTGCCCGGGAATCATAGCCGCTTACCCCTGCAATGTCGAAGGGTTTTCAGGTGGACGGGGCCGTCCACGGCTTCCGGCACCACCGGGCCCCCCAGGGGAGTCAGGACCTGCCAGATCCGTCAGAGACGGGCACGCGTGCCTCGCTCGGCCGACAGCTTTGAGGGGGGGTCGGGCATCTTCGACTGTGTAGTTCCAGCACAGGTTGGTCGCGGGTAATTCGCCCGCTTGACGCAAATCGAGCCACATGGATTAACCCCCCCCTGGTAATAAACGACAATGCTGGAGGAAATTTTTTCCGAAACACTGGATTTTTCAGGCCGTTGACACGCAAAAATCTCTTGATTTTCAAGGTCCAATGCCATCCGACGATTTGGAATAAGACTTGCTAGTTCCTGAATTCGCCGAATGAATTGTCCTCGTACGCTTCACCGGCATCTGCTGAGGAGGAACAAGCCATGAGGAAGATCATGCGGAGGCTGATTGCCCCGATCCTGGCCGTGATGATCGTGCCATTCCTGGCCGATCTTCATTTGCCATTCGGTCTCGCCGATCCCGGCATTGCCCACGCCAAGGGAGGCGGGGGGGGTGGTGGCGGAGGTGGCGGCAACGGCGGTGGCAACGGCGGAGGGGGCGGTGGCAACAGCGGCGGTGGCCACGGCGGCGGGAGCAGCGGCAGTGGCGGCCAAGGCGGCGGGCGCGGTGACTCCGACAGCGGCCGCGGCGGGTCCGATTCCGGCCACGGGGCGGACAGCGGCCGCGGCGGCGGCCACGGGGGACGGAGCGCGGATACCGGAGCCCGCAGTGCGGACCGTGGCGATCAATCTGGGGGCCATGCCGATGGCCGGGGCTCTTCGCGGGGCGGCCGGGATAGCGATGCCGGCCGCGATGCGGGTCAGGGCCATGGCCACGCCGGCCGTGGGGTCGGCAACGCGGTCTCCGAGGCTGCCACCTCAACCGCCCATGCGGGCAAGAGTGCGGCGCAAGAGGCCGGGTTCAGCAACTTGGGCGAGGCCGTAAGCTCGGCCGTCCACGACGCCCAGGGGAAGACGGGCAGCTCGTCCACCGCCGGTACCGGCGCGAGCACCGGCACATCTACCACGAGCGGGACCACGACGAGCACCACCTCTTCGACCTCGACCCGATCCGGGACGACCTCGACCAGCGCGACTCGGTCCGGGACAACGTCCACGCGGACAAGCGCGACCACGACCCGCAGTACCACGGCGACCACGACCCAGTCGCCCAAGAACATGGGGCAGGCGGTGTCGGCCGCCGCCCATCAGGGCAAGGCTGACGCTCAGGCCGCAGGTACCCAGGTCGGTGCCGCGGTGAGCGCGGCCGTCCACGAGGCGCAGCGCACCGCCCGCGACAGTGAGGCAGAAGCCGAGGACAGCGAGAGCGGGCTGACCGGGGGCACGACGACCGGTGGCACCACGACCGGCGGCACGACCACGACCGGTTCGACGTCGGGCGGCACGACGACCGGCAGCACCACCACCAGCACGACCACGACCGGCAGCACGACGACCGATACCGGGTCGGCCACCACCTCCACCAGCACCACGCAATAGCAAGGAAGTCGCACGATGACGGGCCAGAGCAGGAAACAAGCGAACATCGGGGCGGTGCTCCTCCTGGGGCTCGCCGTCCTGTTCGGTGGCTGCGGGGGCACGACGTGGTCGCAGGTCACCGAGAAGTTCGAGGAGGGCTACCGGGCCCAGCGGAGCTATGAGGACGGCCTGGAGCGGTATCGGGCGAGGGACTACGCGGGGGCGATTCCCCTGCTCCAGCGCGCCCTGGCGCTCGAGCCCACCTTCGACGATGCCCAGGCGCACCTGGCATGGAGCTACTACCACGCCGCCGACTACGCGCAGGCGACGCGGCACTTCCGGCTCACCATCGAAAGGCAGCCGAGGTGGGAAGGACTCTACAACGGCCTGGGGTGGAGCCGCTACCGGGTCGGCCGGTACCACCTGGCCGCAGAGGCGTTCCGGGAGGCCCTGGATCTCGACGCGCGGTACCGGGATGCGGCCGTGGGTCTCGCCTACTCGTTGTTCGAGCTGGGGCAATATGCCGAGGCCCTTCCGCACCTGGAGCGGCTGACGAAAGAGGGCGAGGGGCACGCCCTGCAGACGCCCACGAGGGACGTGGAGGACGTCCGCAGCCGGTACGCCTGGACCCTCTTCTACCTCGCACAGTACGGGAAGGCTCGGGAGCAGTTCCTGAAGGGCCTGGCGGCCCGGCCCGACTGGCACGGGCTGCACAACGGCCTGGGCTGGACCTCCCTCAAGCTGGGGGATCGGATACGGGCGCGGGCGGAATTCCGGCGTGCCCTGCAACTGCAGGCGGACCTGGCCGATGCGAAGGAGGGACTGGCACAGGCCGGCCGGTGAACGGGTCGGCTCGCCACCCATGCAGAGGATGCCGGGGCCGCTTTGGCCCCGGCATTCGTGTTTCTGGGGATAGATGAGGGGGAGAGTTCAGCGTACCGGATGGCGATGTATGCCCGGGGACCGGATCATCCCGCCTCGATGCAGTATCCCTACTTCAGTGTCGCGCGGTGGAGGAGCATCCACTGGTCGGGGCGCGGCGTCCACTCCACGCGGTCGCGCATGGCGTAGATGTCCACCTGCTGCATCAGGAAGACCCAGGTGGCATCCTCGACCATGGCCCGGGCGAGATCGCTGTAGATCTTCCGCCGCCTGGCCGGGTCCATGGTGCTCCGGCCCGCGTCGAAGAGCATGTCCACCTTCTCGTTCTTGTAGTAGAGCCCGCGTCCCTTCGAGGAGACCAGGTTGAAGAGCTCGTCGCCATCCTGCATCGGCCCGCCCAGCCCGAGGAGGTAGGCATCGGAGAATTGCTTGGCCAGGTAGCGCTTGAAGTAGGCCCCCCACTCCGCCACCTGGACCTTGGGCTTGAACCCGGCCCTCTGCCATTGCCCGGCCAGCGCCTCGGCGATCTCCTTGTCCCCCTGGTAGCGTCCTTCGGGAGCGTCCAGGGTGATCTCCAGGCCATCGGGGTACCCCGTCTCGGCGAGGAGGCGCCTGGCCTTGACCGGATCGGAAGGATACCCCTTCACGCTCGGGTCGTAGCCGAACATGTGGGGGGTGAGCGGTCCGGGAGCCCGCCGGCCGTTCCCCTCCAGGACATTCTTGACGATGGCGTCCACGTCGGTGGCGTAATTGAGCGCCTGGCGCACCCGGACGTCGGAGAGCGGCTTCTTGAACGCGTTCAGCCCGAGGTAGATCATCCAGTTCTCCGCATCCCTCCCCACCAGCGAGTCGAAGAGGCTCACCCCGACCTGCGCCCGGATGGAGGAGAGGTTCATGGTCGGGTCGAGATTCTCGGGGGTCCAGGGGATGGCCACGCGCAGCTCGTCCTTGGGATCGGCGGCGTGCGCGGCCGGGGCGACGGCGAGCACCAGCGCGACGAGGGCAATCAACACGCGGGTCGTCATGACACGCTCCTTCTGACGGCCACGATCGGTCGCGGATTACCCCTGCGGGATGGGCCGGGGCTGGCGCTTGAGGTCGTCCGATTGGCGGGAATGCTCGAGGATCGTCGGGTGGACCAGCTCCAGGGCGGCCAGAAACTCGGCGTAAAAGTTCTTGGATGCGAAGCCGAATCGGGGACCGGTGTAGCGGGCGATGATCTCCTCGATGGCGCTGCTGCCCACGGCGGCCCGGGCCGACAGGATCCCTTCCCGGCCGTGGTTGTACGCGATGATGGCCAGGGGCCACGACCCCAGCGCCTCGTAGTTGTGCCGGAGCAGCCGCGCGGCGGCCTCGGTGGCCCGGATGGGATCCCGGCGGTCATCGCGCCCACGCGTGATGCTGAGGTAGCGCTTCCCCGTGGACCGGATGAACTGCCAGAGGCCGACCGCGCCCGCCTTGGAGCGCGCCTGGGGGTTGAAGGTGGACTCCACCAGCGGCAGGGCGGCCAGCTCCTCTGGGACGTTGTGGCGCCGGAGAATGAAGAGAATGCGGGGGAGCAACCCGCGGGCCCGCTGCATGCCCTCGTCCACCTTCTCCCGGAGTCCCTGCTGGACCCGGATGTTGGCGGCCGCGCGGTGCAGGACCTCCGCCGGG
>JACPAT010000061.1 GCA_016180655.1 Candidatus Methylomirabilota bacterium
TCTCCCCGTCGTCACCCCGTACAATCCCGCAAGATCCGAGTCGAGGATAACCCGTCGGCCGCGGATGCACAGGATGAGGGATTCGACTCGGTCTAACGACACGACCGTATCCCGATTACTCATCGCTCACCCCTTTGTAACTCGGGGACGTTGCGGCTTTGGTGGCTTTACGTAGGGGCGACCCTGTTCGCCGCCGCCCGGACAAAAAACGCCGATCTCTCGAAAGAGGATCGGCGTCTTGATCTGATTGAGGCCCCTCCCAGATCATCCGGTCAGATGTTGAAGTACTTGGCCTCGGGGTGGTGAACGATGATGGCCGAGGTGGACTGCTCCGGGTCAAGCTGGAATTCCTCGCTCAGCTCGACCCCGATCCGCTCCGGCTGAAGCAGGTCGAAGAGCTTGGCCTGGTCCTCCAGGTTGGGGCAGGACGGGTACCCAAAGCTGTAGCGCGAGCCCCGGTACCCCTGCCGGAAGATGCGCGCGAGCTCCGGCGAATCCTCGCCCGCGATCTGGAGCTCCTCCCGCATCCGCTTGTGCCACAGCTCCGCCAGGGCCTCGGCGGTTTCCACCGACAGGCCGTGCAGGTACAGGTAGTCGGTGTAGTTGTGCTGGGCGAAGAGGTCCCGGGTGACCTCCGAGGCCCGGCGACCCGCGGTCACCAGCACGCACCCGAGGACGTCCATGCGCCCCGAGTCGCTCGCCGCGAAGAAGTCCGCCAGACACAGGTGGCGCCCGCCCGGCTGGCGCGGGAACGTGAACCGGACCCGGGGCGTCCGCGAATCTTCCGCATAGACGATCAGGTCGTTCCACTCCGACTGGCAGGGGAAATAGCCGTACACCGCGCGCGGCTCGAGGATCCGCTCCTGCTCGGCGCGGGCCTTCCACCGCTCGTAGATCGGGCGCACGTGGGTCCGGATCAGCTCGTCGAACCGCTCCGTCGGGCCCTTCCCCCGGTGGAACTGCCACTGGGTCCGGAACAGCGCCACCTCGTTGACGAAGGCGAAGACCTCGGCCAGGGGGATCTCCGTCACCACCCGCGTCCCGAAAAACGGCGCCGCCGGGATCGGCACGTCCGTCCGCACGTTGCTTCGAATCCCCGCGGGTGCCTCCACCGGCTGGACGGCGGGGCGCGACGGCCGGCGCGCGGTCTGCGGGCGCGCGGGTTTCGCCTCCGGACCGGCGGTCTCGGAGGCGTCCCGGGAGACGATCTCCCCCATCAACCGCAGCCCGTCGAAGGCGTCCCCGGCGTAGAACAGCTCCCCCTGGTACAGGGCCCGCAGGTCCTCCTCGACGTAGCCCCGCGTGAGGGCCGCCCCGCCCAGGATCACGGGGAACCGCGACAGGTCCCGCGCGTTCAGCTCCTCCAGGTTCTCCTTCATCACCAGGGTGGACTTGACCAGGAGGCCGGAGAGGCCGATGGCGTCCGCCTTGTGCCTGAGGGCGGCCTCGATGATGTTCCCGATGGGTTGTTTGATTCCCAGGTTGACGGTCGTGTACCCGTTGTTGCTCAGGATGATGTCCACCAGATTCTTTCCGATGTCGTGGACGTCCCCCTTGACCGTGGCCAGGACGATCCTGCCCTTGCTCTGCCCCTCGGCCCGCGCCATGAACCGTTCCAGGTAGCCCACCGCGGCCTTCATCACCTCGGCCGACTGGAGGACGAAGGGCAGCTGCATCTGCCCGCTGCCGAACAGGTCGCCGACCGTCTTCATCCCGTCCAGCAGGATCTCGTTGATGATGGTGAGCGCGTCGTATTGCTGGAGCGCCTCGTCCAGCAGCGCCTCCAGGCCCGGCCGGTCGCCGTCCACGATGCGCGCCTTCAGCCGCTCCTCCAGGGTCCGGGGGGCCTCGCGCACCGCGACCGTCTTCCCGGTTCCCGTCCCCTCGAAGAGACCCATGAACTCCGTGAGGGGGTCGTAGCCGTCGCGTCGTTCGTCGAAGATGAGCTGCCGGGCCACCTCGAGCTGCCGCGCCTCGATCCGGTTCATGGGGAGGATCCGCGATGCGTTTACGATGGCGGCGTCGAGTCCCGCTTCGATGGCCAGGTGCAGGAACACGCTGTTCAGCACCTGCCGCGCCACCGGCTTCAGGCCGAAGGAGACGTTGCTCACGCCCAGGATGGTGAACACGCCCGGCAGCTCCGCCTTGATCCGGCGGATGGCCTCCAGCGTGGCCATGCCATCCCCCCGGAGATCCCCCTGGCCGGAGCTCAGGGGGAAGGTCAACGCGTCGAAGATCAGGTCCGAGGGCTCCAGCCCGTAGCGCTTGACCGCCAGGTCGTGCAGGCGATGGGCCACGCGCAGCTTCCACTCCACGCTGCGGGCCTGCCCCTCCTCGTCGATCAGCAGACAGACGACCGCCGCGCCGTACCGCCTGGCCATGGGAAAGACCTTCGCCAGCCGGCCCTGCTCCCCATCCTCCAGGTTGACCGAGTTGATGACCGCGCGTCCCCCGATCCGCTTCAGCGCGGCCTCGATCACCGCCGCCTCGGTCGAATCGATCACCAGGGGGAGCGTGCACTGGGTGGCGAACCGGCGGACGACCTCGATCACGTCCGCCACTCCGTCGCGCCCGACGTAATCCACGCAGACGTCCAGGACGTGGGCCCCCTCCCGGGCCTGCTCCTTGGCCATGGCCACCATGCCGTCATGGTCCCCGGCCAGCAGGAGGTCGCGGAACTGCCGCGAGCCGTTGGCGTTGGTCCGCTCGCCCACGATGAGGAAGCTCTGGTCCTGGCGGAAGGGCACGCTCACGTAGAGGCTGGCCGCGGCCGCGGCGTGCTCGGGCGTCCGGGCGCGAGGAGCGCGCCGGCCGATCGCCTCCACCACGCCCTGGAGGTGCGCCGGCGTGGTGCCGCAGCAGCCCCCCACGATGTTCACCCCGTACTCCTCCACGAAGGTCCGGTGGAAGGCGGCCAGCTCGTCCGGGGTGAGGAGATACTTCGCCCGTCCCCCTTCCATCTTCGGGAGGCCGGCGTTGGGCAGGCACGAGATCGCCTTGCGGCAGTGCCGGTGGAGGTACCGGATGTGCTCCACCATCTCCTGTGGGCCGGTGGCGCAATTGAGGCCGATCACGTCCAGGTCGTAGGCCTCCAGGGTGGTCAGGGCCGCGCCGATCTCCGTCCCCAGGAGCATGGTGCCGCTGCTCTCCATCGTGAACTGAACCATGAGCGGCAGCCGGGCACCCGGCAGCCGGGTACCGGCGGCGCGCATGGCGTCCTGGCAGCCGGCGATGGCCGCCTTGACCTGCAGGAGGTCCTGGCACGTCTCGATCAGGAGGACGTCGGCCCCCCCGTCCATCAGGCCCCGCGCCTGCTCGGTGTACATGGCCACGAGGTCGTCGAAGGCGATCTGGCCCAGCGAGGGCAGGCGCGTGCCCGGCCCGATGGCGCCCACGACAAATCGCGGATGATCCGGCGTGGAGAAATCCGCCGCCACCTCCCGCGCCAGCCGCGCTGAAGCGCGATTGATCTCGTAGGCCTTCTCCGCCAGATCGTACTCGTCCAGGACCAGGCGGCTGGCGCCGAAGCTGTTCGTCTCGACGGCGTCGCAGCCGACCGCCAGGAAGCTCGCGTGGATCTCGCGGATCACCTGCGGCCGGGTCAGCACGAGAATCTCGCTGCACCCGTCCTTCCCGCCGAAGTCCTCGGGCGTCAGGTTCCGGTCCTGGATGGACGTGCCCATGGCCCCGTCGAAGATCAGGACCCGTTCCCGCAGGCTTTGTCGGAAATCTCTGCTCATCCCTTCCGCCAATCCAAAACCCCTTAAAGAACCACCGATACTTATCCGCAGATTACGCCCGCCCGTGGCGGGTCTTGCCAGGTCGTATCTGTTACGGTCTGGGCGGGTCCGCCTATGGCGCGACAGATTGCGCAGATTCACCCCCACCCGAGCCCTCCCCCCTCTGAGGGGGAGGGGACGGGAGGGGGGTCTGTGGAATCTGTGGTTACCGTCAGGTCCCGGTATTCCCCGGCACTTTCTTTTCGAAGGCGATGGAGCTGCGGCGCTGCGCCTCCGGGATCTGGTAGTAAGCCCGCAGGACTGCATCGCTGTCCGCGACCGGCCGGTACCCGTGCTTCCGGAGGTGTGCCTGGGCGGCCAGGTTTTCCCGGTAGGTTCCGATGAGGATCCGGGGAACCGTCCCCGCCTGTCGTTCCAGATGGTCCAGCAACGCCTCGCCGATCCCCTGGCGCTGGCGATCCGGCCGGATGTACCCGTGGCGGATGAGGGCGACCTCCTGGGCATGCTCCAGCCCCATCACTCCGATCACCTCGCGCGACGCATCTTCCGCCACGTAGAATTGCATCCGGCCCGCCTCACGGAGGAACTCCTCCTCGGTCATCAGGGGCTCGTGATACTCCTCCGGCGGGAGGAAGCCCCGGTAACTCTTGGCCGCCGCATTGATCACGTCGAGCGCGGCGGCAAGATCCCGAGGCACGTATGCACGGATCGAAAGCGTGGGTGCGGGCACTCCCATCACCCCGTCGGTCTGGAGGCCAGTTGCGCGGCTTCCACGCCGCGAATGATCCGGTACAGGAGCTCGACCGTGGGGACGGGCACCCCCAGGTCCGCCGCCAGGCGCACCACGTAGCCGATGACCTGGTCCGCCTCGGTGGGTTTCCCCCGCTCCAGGTCCTGGAGCGTGGAGACCTTCACCTGGGTGATCCCCTGCTCCACCATGGCGCGCCCGCGGGCCATGACCGACTCCACCGCGTCCGCGAACGGCAGGCTGCACACCGTCTTCATGCCGAAGCCCCGGAAGTCCTCCAGGGGGATCCCCTGGCGCTCCGCGAGCTGGGCGACCTCGCGGCAGAGTTCCACGAACAGCGTCGCCAGCCCCCGATCCAGGTAGACCTGGTGGAGGAACAGGCGCGTCACGCACGACACGGCAGCCCCGGCAGTCATCTGGTTTAACTTGCACCAGATCACCGTCCGGATGTCCGGGCGAACCTCGATGGGAAGGTCGGCCTTCCGGTACAGCTCCGCGATGGCCTCGACCCGCGCCGAGGGTCGCCCGTCCAACTCGCCGATCCAGGTGGCGCCGTTCGAGGTGTGGAAGACCCGGCCCGGCCCGGGCATCGTCGCCCCGACCATGGTCGCGGCCCCCACGACCGCTTCCCGGCCGAACGCTTCTGCCAGTTCCTCCTCTTTCCGCCCACCGTTCTGCACCGAGATCGCCGCCCCCAGCTTCCCCCGCAGATGGCGGAGCAAGGCCAGGGTCTGCGGCGTATCCTGGCTCTTGACGCCCAGGATCAAGAGATCGGCCGACTTCACCTCAGCTGGGTCCACAACGGCTCGGAGATTCTGGACAACCTGGCGCCCCCGCATGCCCTCGATGACAAGCCCATTCGCCCGGATCGCGTCCACGTGGAGTTTCCTGGCGATGAGGGTAACATCGGCTCCCACCTGGGCGAAATATCCCCCGAGGACGCTCCCCAGCGCCCCGGCACCGGCAATCACCGTCTTCACGCAACCCCCCGATTCTCGCGCGTCAATGGACATGGCCGCGGTCTGGGGATTCCGTAGTAAATCCCCGGAACTGGTAGTAGTGCTCGATCTGCTCCGCGCTCATGAGGCCTGCGGTCAGGAGATGGGCCCGGAGATGCGTCAGGCGGAGGGCCGCCCGCTTCTGTCCGATGTCCTCGACCTGCCGGGCTAGATCTGCTTCGACCATGCGTCCCGCCCGAAAGCCCGCCTCCAGAAGAGCCTCGAGGGCAAGGATCTGTTGACCCAGAGCCTGCGCCTCGACCTTCATGGCCGTGTGGATCCGCTCAAGGGCCTGCCGCTGCTCGGCATACAGGTGCATCTTTCCTTGCCGCACCGCCTCGAGCACGTGGGCTGGTCCTGGGTACCCGTTCATCTCCGCCGCCCGGGCCAACCCCATGCCCTCGCCGTCCCGGAGACTGCGAATTTCTTCCGCACTGAGGCTGCGGAGGCTCGACGGGACCTGCTCGGGCAGCCTTTCGGCCGACGCCGCGCCGCTCCCCATCAGAAGGGCCAGAACCATCGGGGCTATCGGGGAACCGACAACGAATGCCCGCTTCATCTGCGCTGGACCTCCCTTTCCAGGCCGGACCTGCCTCGGAACCACCCGCTCCGGTGACGGCGACGGAGGACTGTAACATGCGGACTACAGCGGGTCAATTCGGCCTGTCGGCGACCTGTCGGAGAACCCAACAGAGGGGCGGGCAGAAGGGTCATGGAAACTGGCCCGGTGGGGACCAGGTGAACCCGGTCTCATGGCCATGTCAGGACTGTTACATACTGAAACACTTCGCCGGGAGTATGCATCTCATACGACAGATAGGGACCGAACTGCTCCAATTTGATCTTGACCCGGTTCGATTACGGCGAATACAATGCGATTCCCTTCCCCGCTGGACTCACGGGGCCCGCAGGAGGTGCCGGGCCTGCACCCCGTCGCGAGGACCGCCATGGCCTACTCCCTCGGCCTGGGCCTCACCAACGAGTGTAACCTCGCCTGCGCGCATTGTTACCGCCCAACCGACGGGACCTTCCGCCTCTCCCTGCAGGACGTTCGCCGGATCTGTGACAGCGTGCCGATCGGATCCGCCAACCTCGGCACCGGCGAGAACGGCCTTCATCCCGAGTACAACGCCATTGTGGAGCACCTGCTGGGACAAGGCATAAAGACCAGCCTGACGACCAACGGCTACACGGTCCAGATGATGCCCGACCCCCTCCTGCGATCCCTCGCCGAGGTGGAGTTCTCCTTCGACTTCCCCACGCCCCGGGAGCAGGACGCCTTCCGCGGCCCGGGCTCCTGGGATATGGCCATGCAGGCCATGGAGCGCTGCCGCGCGCTGGGCGTCGAGATCACCATCATCTCCGTGATGATGCGGACCAACTCCCAGCGGCTCCCCCAGATCGCCCGCCTGGCACACGAGCACGGCGCGAACTTCCGGGTGAATGTCTACCAGCCGGTGAAATCGGACGCCTTCTCCATGACCTATGAGCAGTTCTGGGATGGCTGGCGCCGCCTCTTCGACACCGCCGGCCTGGTCACCACGACCGAGCCGATCGTCAACGCCATGCTGGGCCTGAACAGTCTCTCGGGCTGCGCCTGCGGCCGGCGGACCATCCGTGTCACGCCCAAGCGTCGCGTCATTCCCTGCGTCTACTGGCAGGGCAACGGCCTGCCCCTGGAGCGGCTGTGGGAGCAGGGAGAGGCCATCCTCCAGAGCAATGATTTCTGCGCGGCGCGCCAGGTGCCGGCCGCCTGTCGCGGCTGTGCCTTCGAGGCGAGTTGCGCCGGCGGCTGCGTGGGACGGCGCCTGCTGGCCGGCGACATCGCCGCTCCCGATCCGTACTGCCCCATCATCCGGCAGGAGACGCTCTCGATCTCCGCCCGGATGGCCCGGGGGAAGGCCCTGCTCAAGTCCGGCTCGGCCTGCACCACGATCCTCAGCGTGGACGGCCACGGGAGGGCCCAACCATGACCTGCTCCCGGAGTGACCGGCCCGCGATCGTGCCCGACTTGCCGACGGTCCTGTACCTCGAGACCACCAATCGCTGCGATTCGCTCTGCCAGACCTGCATCCGGACCTTCCAGACGCAGGAGCCGCCCAAAGACCTGACCCTGGAGGAGTTGACGCGGATCGTGGATCAGTTTCCGCGCCTGGAGCGGGTGATCCTCCACGGGATCGGCGAGCCGTTGCTCAACCCGCACCTCTTCCGGATGATCGCCTGTCTCAAGGGGCGCGGCGTCACCGTCCTGTTCAACTCCGACGCCATCGGCCTGACCGACAAGAAGCGACGGGGCCTCATCGAGAGTGGCCTGGACGAGCT
>JACPAT010000062.1 GCA_016180655.1 Candidatus Methylomirabilota bacterium
CTCGCGTCGGGCCGTGGTCTGGATGCCGGCCACGTCAGAGCCGGTCCCCGGTTCCGTCTGGGCGATGACGCAGATCTTCTCCCCGCGTCCCATGGCGGGCAGGTACTTGCCTTTCTGGGCCTCGGTCCCGTTCCTCAGAATCATGTCCTGCATCAGCTTGTTGAGCAACTGGATATCGGCCACCACGACCGAGGCCCGGGCCATCTCCTCCTGGGCGATGGCCCAGCTCACCGTATCGGCACCGGAGCCCCCGTACTCCGGCGGCAGGGTCATCTCCAGGATGCCCAGTTCCGCCATCCGCCGGTAGAGGTCTCGCGGGAACTCGTCGGTCCGGTCAATCTCCGCCGCCCGAGGGCGAATCTCTTTCTCCGCGAACTCCCGCACCATGTCGCGGATGAGCCCCTGCGCATCGGTCAGGTCAAAATTCATGAGTGCCTCCTCACCACCGGAAGACTCGCGTCAAGCGTTTTTTCTCCGCAGGACCATCAAGCCGTGTTCTCCTTCTTGGATCACCTCACCCCGCTGGTTACCGTTCCATGATCCGTCCTTTCGCAATGACTCAGCTCTGGCCCTGCCACTCCACCGCTAGGCCCATGCGATCCGCCCCGAAGAGCCGCGGATCCATGCGGCGGAGATCCTGACTCATCCGGAGAGGAAACCCGACCCGTGCCTGAATCTCCTTGTCCACGTCCACGCCCGGGGCCACCTCGGTGAGCAACAGGCCGTCCGTCGTGAGACGGAAGATCCCTCGCTCCGTGATGTACCAGACCTCCTGCCCCTGCTTGGCCGCCAGGGGACCATTGAAGGTGACGTGCTGCGTGCGGGCCACGAACTTGGCAAACCGACCCTCCCGGGCGATCCGGATCCGGCCGTCCTCCACCCGGATGTCCAGGCCGCCGGCGGTCAACGTCCCGCAGTAGAGGATCTTCCGGGTCACCTGGGCGATGTTGATGAAGCCGCCGGCCCCGGCCAGCACGTGGGGCTGGGCGGCGAGGCGGCTGACGTTCACATTCCCCTGGCCGTCCACCTCGGCGAAGGAGAGACACCCCGCCGTGACGCCGCCCCCGTCGATCAGGTCGAACTGCGCTGCCGAATCAATGATGGCCTCCGGGTTGTGGGAGGCCCCGAAGGCGAACCCCGTGAGCGGCAGGCCGCCGATGGCCCCCTGCTCGACCGTGAAGCTGAGCCGGTCGAAGACCCCCTCCTCCAAGGCGATCTGGGGAACCAGGGACGAGATGCCGAAGCCCAGGTTCACGATGTCCCCGGGGCAGAGCTGGCACAGGGCCCGGCGCGCGATGACCTTCTCGGGGCTCAAGGCGATGGGTTCCACCGGGTAGGTGGCCGTCCGGATCTCGCCGCTGATGGCCGGATCGTAGGCGATGCCGGTGTTCTGGCGCTGGTCCGGGTCCACCACAATCGCGTCCACCAGGATCCCGGGGACCTTGACCAGATGGGGGGACAGCGTCCCCGGAGCGGCGACGCGTTTCACCTGCGCGATGACCTTCCCCCCGGAGTTGTGAGCCGCCATGGCCTGGGCCAGGATCGCCAGGACGACGCCCTCGTGTTCGAGGGTGAGGTTCCCGTGGGTGTCGGCCGTGGTCCCCCGAATGATGGCCACGTCAATGGGGAAGGTGCGATACAGCAGCCACTCTTCTCCGAGGAGCTGCACGACCTCCACCAGATCCGGGGGCGTGACCCGGTTCATGCGGCCCCCCTCCTCCCGGGGATCCACGAACGTCCCGAGGCCGATCTTCGTGATCGTCCCCGGCTTCCTGGCCGCGATGTCCCGGTGCAGGTGCATGAGGACACCCAGGGGCAGGTTGTACGCCTCCACCTGGTCGGCATGGATCATGGCGTAGATCTTGGGCGATGGCTTGGAGGCGGGTCCGTTCACGTAGGAGCCGCCGATGAGCCGCCTGATCAAGGCGGGGTATGCGAGGTGATCCAGCCCCACGGTCCCGAAGGAGTCCCCCACCGCCACCGGGAACACCACGGTCAGGTCCCGGGGATCACCGGAGGCCAGGAACCGCGCCTCGATCCCGCCCAGGACCTTGTCCGGGACGAGTTGCGCCGCCGAGCTACTGACCGTCACGGTCGCGCCGGAGGGGATCAGCCGTGCTGCCTCTTCAGGGGTCAGGGTGGGTTTGCATCTGCCAGGCATTCGCCTCTCCGCCAAGTCTCAGGATGTGATGAACACTGCGGCGTTCATGGCCGGACAGGTTCGGCCTATGGGCTGCTCGAAGGTGCCAGCCTGGGGAGCCGCAGGGGGAGCTGTTCCATTCGCCCATTCACCCGCCGCGTGACGATGCTCGTCTGCCAGCGGCCGTCGTCACGCCGGGGATGGTCCTCCCGGTAGTGGCTTCCCCGCGACTCCGTCCGCAGGAGGGCGGCCCGCGCCATGATCTCGGCCACGGTCAGCAGGTTCTCCACCTCCAGGGCACCCGGCAGGTGGGCCGGGCCCTCCACGCCCAGATCCTTCGTCTGATCCCGCAGCCGCTCCACCTCGCTCAGGCAGGCGCGCAGGCTCTCCTCGCTCCGCACCACCAGGACGTGCCGCCACATCGCCTCCTGCAGCCGGCGCTTGAGCCGCGCGGGCTGCAGGGGCCCTCGCCGGGACTGCACCCGGGCCAACCGCTCCTCCTCCGCCGCCACCGCCTCCGGGGAGACGGAGGGTACGCCCCGCTCCCGCGCGCGCTGGGCTGCGCTCTGCCCGGCCCGCTTCCCGAAGACCTGGCAGGTGAGGATCATGTTCCCTCCCAGCCGGTCCGCCCCGTGGGGACCGCCCGCCGACTCCCCACCGGCGAACAGGCACGGCAGCGTGGACTCGGCGCAGGGGTCGATCTGCAGGCCGCCGTTGATGGCGTGCCCGAAACAGGCCACCTGGATGGGCTGCTCCGCGATATCCACGCCGCGGTTCACCTTGATCCACTCGCGGGTGATGCCCCACATGCGCCGGGCGTCCCGCCCCCGCGGCGTGTCGGGTATGTCCGCTTCCCGCGTCGTTGTGAAGTCGAGATAGACGCCGGTGCGGGGCGTTCCGCGTCCCACCCGCAACTCCTTCTGGATGGCGATGTCAATGAACTGGGAGCCGTCGTACGTGCTGAAGGGGTAGTGGCCGGAGCGGGCATCCATGCACCCCTCCGCGCCGATTCCCGGAGGCAGGTACCGCCCCAAGAACTCCTCGTGCTGCGCATTGGAGAGCCTGGGGCGCAGGGCCCACACCCACGCATTGAGGATGTTGCGCACCGGGTGGACGATCCCCAGGCCGGCCTGCATGAACTCCATGTTGACCAGGTCGGCCCCGGCCCGGTAGCCCAGGGCGTAGCCGTCCCCCGTGATGTCCGCGGGGTTCAGGTTGAGGAGGAAGAGCTGGCCCGCCCCACCCGTCCCCAGCACCGTCGCGCCCGCCCGGAAGAGGACCAGGTCCCCGTGCCCGTCCAGGCCCACGGCCCCGGCGCAGGCGCCGTCCTGCACCAGCAGCGAGGTGACCATGGTGTGCTCGAAGACGGGCAGGCCCAGGGACAGGATCTCCTTCCGCTGGGCGGCCACGATGGGCTCGGCGTGGCCGGGGATGATGTGCATGCGCGGCCGCGTGGCGAAGCAGCCGGTCACCTCCAGGTAGCGGTTTCCGTCCATGTGGAAGGGCACACCCAGCCGCTCCAGCTCCCGCAGCGAGGCGGGCGCCTCCTCCGCCACGATGCGAGCCAGCCGTTCGTCGCAGGTGCCGGCGGCCGCGGCCAGGATGTCCTTGTAGTGCTCCTCGGGATTATCGGCGGCGTCCACCAGCCCGTCGGCCACGTTGTACCCGGCCGCCTCGGCCACCTTGAAGGCACTGGCGCCGCTCTTGCCGAAGGTGCCCTTCATGAGCATGGCCACTCGGGCGCCCAGCCGGGAGGCCTCGATGGCGGCCCGCCCGGCCATGCCCCCGCCCCCGATGACCAGGACGTCCGCGTCCACCGTGCGCAGCGTCATCGTTCCTCCTTCCTGCTGGATAGAGGCCGGTCCATCAGTTTTCTCCGGACCGCCCCGCCCGTCGGCCCATGCGGGGCCGCATCGTTCGATGATCATCTGATTGCCCCGATCGCATCAGGGCACCACACGTGCGCCGGACCACCAGCGTGGGCGCCAGCATCTGCTGCAGCGGCTGGCGCGCGTACCGGCGCGGGTCGCGGATGGTCTCCAGCAGCCAGACCACCGCCATCCGCCCCATCTCCGCCTTCTGCTGCGCCATGGTCGTGAGCTGGACCTGGCGATGGGCGGCGATCCCGATGTCGTCGAATCCCACCACGGCCAGATCCTCGGGGATCCTGAGGCCCAGGTCGCCCGCCGCCTGCATCACCCCAAGGGCCATGAGGTCGTTTCCCGCCATGATGGCCGTGGGCCGACGCGGCAACTTCAACAGGTCCTGGGCCGCCTGCTGGGCCATCTCGGCCTTGAAGGCTCCCGGCCGGACTAGGCTCCGGTCCACGGGTAGCCCGGCCGCCCGCAAGGCGGCCCGGTAGCCCTGGAGCCGCTCGGCCGCCGTGGACAACTCCCGGAGGCCGGCGATGAAGCCGATGCGTCGGTGCCCGAGATCGAGGAGGTGGCGGGTCAGGTCGTAGCTGGCCCGGACGTTGTCCAGAACGATGTAGCTGCCCCGCCCGGAGCGCAGCCGTCGGTTGTACATCACGCACGGATAGCCAGCCTCGACGAGGGCCTCCACCACCGGGTCATCCAGGAAGACGGATCCGAAGATGATCCCGTCCACCCGCCGTTGCCGCAGGACCTCGACGTACTCTTCCTGGAGGCGGGGCAGGTTGTCCGTGTTGCACAGGATGACGTTGTAGCCGTGCCCCCGGGCGGTTTCGACGATCGCCCGCGCCGTCTCGGCATAGAAGGGGTTGGTGATGTCGGCCACGACCAGGCCCAGGGTCTGGGTCTCGCGGCGGGCCAGGCTGCGAGCCACCTGGTCCGGACGGTACCCCAGGGCGCGCATGGCCCGGAGGACGGCCTCCCGCACCCGCGGCCGGACGTGCGGGTACCGGTTGAGGACGCGAGAGACGGTGGCGCGGGAGACCCGGGCCCGCTGGGCGACGTCGCCAATGGTCGGCTGGAGGCTTTTCCTCGTTCGGGTTGCGCGCACAGGCTGCCGTCCCCTTCTCACCCCTTCACCGCGCCCATCCCCCACCCCTGGATCAGGTAGCGTTGCACGATGAGGAAAAAGATGACGGCGGGAATCGTCACGATCACCGCCCCGGACATCAGGAGGCCCCAGTCAACGATCGTCGATTCGTAGATATCCTGAAGGCCCACTGGCATGGTCTGTAGCATCGGGTCATTCAGGAGAATCCGCGCGAACAGGTAATCATTCCAGACTACCACGAAGGCGAAGACCGATGTGGCGATGATCCCCGGCAGGGCCTGGGGGATGACGACGTAAATGAGCGACTGGAACCGGTTCGCCCCGTCGATGAAAGCCGCCTGCTCCAAATCGACGGGGAAGGATTGAAAGAACGCCCGCAGCAGCCACAGGGTGAACGGCAGGGAGATGGATGTGTAGGCGAGGATCATGCCCAGGTGCGAGTTCGTCAGATTCAACTCCTTCAGCAACACGTAGATGGGGACAATGATCATGATCGGCGCGAACATGTAGGTGAACAGCGTCATGTTGGCCAGGAGTTCCTTCCCGCGATACCGGTAGCGGGTGAGGCTGTAGGCCCCCAAGGTGGCCACCACGATGTCCAGGAGCACCGTGACCCCCGCCACCACGATGCTGTTCTTCAGGTAGGTCACGAAGTCCGTCTCGCTGATCAAGCGGTGGAAGTTCGCCAGCGTGTATCGACCGAAGATGCGCGGCGGGTAGGCGAAGAGATCCTGCGGCGGCTTGAGGGATGTGAAGAGCATCCAGAGGAGCGGCACACCGCACAAGATGACCAGGGCCGCGGAGCCGAGGTACAGGGACCCGGTGTATGAGATGCGCCGGAGGTTCATCTAGCTCCCCGCCTCCCGCCGGTAGGTCCGAAAATAGACCACCGAGAGCACGATCAGGAGCAGGAAGAGGCTCACGGACACGGCCGCACCCTCCCCTGCCTGCATGAACCGGAAGGTTCGCCGAAACGCGTAGACAGGAAGATTCTGGACGAGGACCTGCAGCCCGCCTCCTGTCGCCATCAGCCACGGCACGTCGAACTTCGTGAACATGAAGAACGTCCGGAGCAGGATGACCACAAACAGGACGTAGCGCAGCGCGGGCAGCGTGATGTAGCGGAACCGCTTCCAGGCGTTGGCCCCGTCAATGGCGGCGGCCTCGTACAGTTGCAGGTCGATGGTCTGGAGCCTGGCGAGGAGGCTGATCACCACGAAGGGGAAGAACTGCCAGACCGCCACGAAGATCGTCGAGGCCATGAGCAACTCCTCGCCCAGCCACACGACGGGCGCCTGGATGAGGCCCAGGGCTTGCAGGACGTAGTTCACCGGCCCGTAGGAGGCGCTCAGCAGCCACTTCCAGAGGAGGATCACCACGATGGTGGGAAGCATGTACGGGAACAGCGCGATCCCCCGGACGAGGCCCCGGCCGAAGAAGGCCTCGTTCAGCAGGAGCGCGGCCAGGAGCCCGAGCAGCACCTGGAAAAAGATGCTGCCGACCGAGAAGATGACCCCCCGCCAGAGGCTCAACCAATAGTCCTGCTCGCTCGCCATCCAGGCGTAGTTCTGGAATCCGACGTACTCGTAGTGGGGGAACACGGCGTGTTTGTTGGTCAGACTGAGCCAGAAGGAATATCCAACGGGGAAGAAGATGAATCCGAAGATGACGATGAATGCCGGAAGGAACAGGAGGAGACCCTGGATGGCCTGTCGTGTGCGAGTCACGGCTCGAGCCCGATGGGGGATTGCGGGTGGAACGACAGTGCACGGGACGTGTCACGTACGCGGAGCATGCGGGGTGCGGGGCGCCATCGGAGCGCCCCCGCACCCCGGACTCGGTTGCCCAGCGCCGTTCGGGCTTGGCTCAGAGTTTCTTCTCCGAGCGGATGGGGTCCGGGATAGGATAGCCCAGCTTCTTGATGAGATCATTCGCCCGGTCCGTGATCCGCTGGGCCGCCTCCTTCCCCTTCCGGCGTCCCTGGACGAAGCCGACGATCTCGTCCGCGATGATCCCCGAATCGAAGACCTCGGCCAGGAAGGGGATCTGGATGTTCGTCGCGGGATAGTAGACACCCACGGGGATGGCCAGCCCCCGGTCGATGTTGATCTCCTGCATGCGAACCCAGTTCCGCCACTTCTTCAGCTCGGGCAGGGCCTGGTATTCGGGGTCTTTGCGGAGGGACTTGAGGATGGGAGGCATGTGCACCGGATACTGGCGGACGTAGTTCAGGTACATGTCCCGGGTGTAGAACAGCTTGAGCCACTCCTTCGCCAGGTCCCGGAGCTTGGACTTGGAGAAGATCACCCAAATCTCGGCGTCCATGTCCGTGTACGGGATCTTCCCGGAGGGGCCCACGGGCCTCCAGATGGGCACGAAGTACTCCTCGGAGGCCTTGTCCGGGGCGTACTTCTCGATCGAGCCGGCGATCCGTCCGTAGCCGTGATCAATCATGGTGGTGATGCCCGTGGAGAACTCGACGATCATCCCCAGCCACGACTGGCTCAGCCAGTCCGGCGGGACCACCTTGTTGTCGGAGAGGGCCTTGACGAACTCCAGGGTTTGGATGAAGGGCTCCTTGTGGAACGCCGGATTCCACTTCTCGTCGTAGAAGGTGCCGCCGTTCGATCCGACCCAGCGACCCAAATGCTCCTGGAGGAAGTAACCCGTGCCGGG
>JACPAT010000063.1 GCA_016180655.1 Candidatus Methylomirabilota bacterium
AGGGCACCGAGGGTCCCGACGTCCGCAAGAAGGCCAAGAAGAAGACCGCCTCGGCCGAGGCCCAGAAGCCCAAGGGCACCGAGGGTCCCGACGTCCGCAAGAAGGCCAAGAAGAAGACCGCCTCGGCTCAGGCGCCCAAGCCAAAGGTAGAGCCCAAGGGCACCGAGGGCCCGGGCATCCGCAAGCAAGCCCCCAAGGGCACCGAGGGTCCGGATGTCCGCAAGGGGCAGGAAAAGAAGTAACCTCTATTATTACCGTGCCGAAGAGCGCCGGTCGGTGATCCGACCGGCGTTTCATTTCGGTGAGAAGGCAGGAGCCATGTCACGGGGCGGCATGGTCTGTTGGTCGCGATGCTCCCGGCAGACCGTAGAGCCTCTGCATCTCTTGAGAGCCTGCGGACGTCGCCGGCTCCGCCGTCCGCTCATTCCCCAGCGGCCTTCTCCCATCGGGTCACGACGAGCCCGGGGGTATCGACCGCCTGACCAAACGGCTGGGCACCGCGCCGTTGCGCATCCTTCCCACCTCTTTCCTCCTCTCCTGCCCCTCCGTTGCTTTTTGGTCCAGGAATCGTCTTGACAATTCGTCAGTGGACTTATGCCTGCTCCCAACGCTTTTTGTCGAATTGTCACCCCCTGATTCTGGCCTCGCCGCGGCGCTCGGGCAGTCGGCCTCTTGGCCCCTCTTCTGAGCAAGATTGGAAGAGCCATTCGCTGGGCCATTCCAGACGGAATCGGTGTCGCCGTTTCGGGATACTCCGGTCCCCTTGGTTCGCTGGTCGCCCCAGAGTCGGCGTCCTCTTGCCCATTCGATGGTCTGTTCAATCGGCGGACAGCCCGAGGAATATCGAGATCCGGCTTTTGGTTCTTCATCGCCCCGTGTAGCAACTTTGTCGAATGTATGTGTCAGATGCCGCAGCAACACGAGTATCCAATTTGACGAAAACGCGCTTCGGCTGTAGAAATCCCGCATGTCCGGCGGGATTTGACAAGGGATAAGGTTACGGGGAAGCCTGGCACGCGCATTGCTTACAACGGAGCGAGGTCTTCTACGGCATGTTGTCCGCGAGAATCTCAATGAGATCTGGACCATACAATACGAACTGGCCGCGACAGGTTGCCGTCATCGCAGCGACACTTCTGGTCCTCGCGGTCGGTTTCTGCCTTATCCACATTGACCACCACGTGGGATCCCCCCACGGCATGTGCCCGGATCCATGCGCCATGATGGTGTCTTCGCTCGCCTTGGTACTCCTCTCCCGGCCCCTGGTGAATGGCCGGTTGCGGTTCGAGGCCATGCGCTCCCTCTACGCGGTGTCGCTCCACCTCCTGGATCCCCCTCCCAGGTCTTTCGTACTCGCCTCGTCGTTCCACGTCTGATCCCACGTCGCCCATAGTGAAATAGGCAGGAGGGCAGGTCTCTCCGGTCGAGCCCGCGGTCCTCGATTGCCGCGGGGACGAGTGCGGGTCCTCCTGATCGGCAACCGAAGCGCGTCATCCGCAGCGGGTGGCGGCCATGGGGGTGCGCCTTGAGCAATAGATTGGTGGACACGATCGGATCGTTGTCACAGACCCGCGGCAACATCAGCCGCTGGTCCATCGAGCACCCCTACATCGTCACTGCCTTCTACCTCGGTGTGGCGCTGCTTTCCGTCCTCGTCATCTTCTTCCAGATGCCGAGGCGCATGATGCCCTACGTGGAGAGCCCCATGGTCGGCATCGTCTCCATGATGCCGGGCCTCTCGGCCGAGGAGATGGAGACCTACTTCTCCAAGCCGATCGAGGAGCGGATGGTGGACCTGAAGAACGTCCACTTCGTCCGCTCGACTTCCCAGGAGGGCTTCTCCATCGTCTCGGTGGAGTTCTGGTACGGCACCGAGATGAAGAAGGCCCTCTTCGACGTCCAGTCGCTGATGAACGTCGTCCAGGCCGACCTGCCGATGACGGGGGCCAACCTGAAACCCTCCTGGGTGCTGCCCATTGATCCGCTGAACATCCCGGTCCTGTCGCTGGCGGTCACGGGAGAGGGCTACGACCCGGTCCAGCTACGCACTCTGGTGGAGAACGAGGTGGTCAACCGCCTCAAGGTCGTGAAGGACGTCCAGTCGGTGGTGCCCTTCGGGGGCCAAAAGCTCCAGCTGCAGGTCGTGGTGGATCGGGAGCGGCTGGCGGCCTACAAGATGAACCTCCTGGACCTCAAGAACATGCTGGACATGCAGAACCAGTCGCGCCCGGCGGGGACCCTGACGTTCCAGGACCGCGAGATCCTGGTCCGGACCGATACGCGCGCCCGCACCGCCGAGGAGGTGGCGGCGTACCCCATCGCCAGCATGGACGGGCGGACGGTATACCTCCGGGACTTGGCGGAGGTGATGAATGGCCCGCGCGAGCAGCGGAGCCTGTACCGCTTCAACGGGAAGGAGGCGGTGGAGGTCTCCATCATCCAGCAGCCCGATGCCAGCTCGGTGCGCGTGATCGAGGGCGTCAAGGCGAAGCTCAAAGAGATCCAGCAGGACTTCCCACGACTGAAGTTCGACGTCGCGTACGACAACGCGACGTTCGTGGGCTTCCTGATGAAGAACATGGTGGAGGAGCTGGTAATCGCCGTGCTCCTCACGGGCGTGGTGGTGCTCTTCTTCCTGGGGAACGTGCGGGGCACCCTCATCTCGGTCATCACCATCCCGATCTCGCTGGGGATGGCCCTGCTGGCCATGGTGCCCTTCGGGATGACCCTCAACAGCTCCACCCTCATCGGCCTCCTGCTCTCCATCGGGCGGCTGGTGGATGATTCGATCATCGACATCCACTCCATCGAACGGCACCTCCGCATGGGGAAGTCGCCCAAGGACGCCGCGATAGACGGCATCACCGAGGTGCGGCTGGCGGTGCTGGCCATCACCTTCATGCTGTGCGTGGCGCTCCTCCCGCTGGCCTTCTCCGGGGGGATCGTCCAGTACATGTTCGAGGGGATCGTGTGGCCCATCATCTTCGGGCTGCTGGCCTCGGCGCTGGTCTCCTTCACGCTGACGGCCGTGCTGGCCGCCAACCTCTTCACCCCACACCGCGAGGGGGAGGAGCAGCGGCACTCCTGGTTCCAGTACCGGCTGCTGGATCCCTGCCAGCGATTCCTGGACCGGCTGGAGGTCCGCTACCGGGAACGTCTCGCCTGGTCCATCCGGAACCGGTTCGTTGTGTTTGCCGGGGCCATGGCCGTCATCCTGGTCGGCGTGGGGCTGTACCCGCGCATCGGCAGCGAGATGATGCCGCTGGCGGACGTCTCGCAGGCCTACGCGGTGCTCGAGGCGACGCCGGGGACGTCCTTCGCCCGGACGTCGGAGATCGCCGTCCAGGTCGAGCGGATCCTGTTGAAGCAGCCGGAGGTCCTGAAGGTCTCCTCCGAGGTCGGGTTCGAGCCCGGGGGGACCTACTTCACCGGCTACAGCATGGGCGCGGCCAACGCCGCCTCCATGATGATCACCCTGGTGGACTCGTCCCAGCGGCGGCGCGACATCTGGCAGGTGATTGACGGCGTGCGGGACGAGGCCATCCGGACCATCCCGGGGATCCGGCGGCTCGCCCTCAAGGAGATGGGGGCGGACGTCATGGCCTCCAGCGCCGCCCCCGTCCAGGTGATCCTCTTCGGTCCCGATCTGGAGAAGCTCCACGAGCTGGGGGAACAGACCAGGAAGCTGGCGGAGGAGATCCCGGGCTTCTCCCAGGTGTCCACGTCGTGGGCCCAGACGCTCCCCCAGCTCCACGTGGTCGTGGACCGCGCCCGCGCCCAGGAGATCGGCCTCACGGTCAGCGATGTGGCGGACCAGGCGTACTACGCCCTCAAGGGCGGCCTGACCAACGAGTTCTATCGCCTGGACAACAAGCGGCAGTTCACCATCCTGCTCCGCTATCGCGGCGACCAGCGCCGGGACCGGACCGACCTGGAGCAAGTCAAGATCGTGGGGAAGAAGGGGGAGGTGGTGCCCCTGCGGTCCGTGGCCAGGGTGGAGGAGCGCCGCGGCCCGACCCTCATCGAGCACGACAATTTCCGCCGGGTCGTCTCGGTCCTCGGATATTACCGGAAGGGCGGCCCGCCCAGCATGGACCTGTCCATGGCGCTGCTCATGGCCGCCCACGAGAAGATCACATTCCCGCCGGGCTACGGAATCGAGCTGCGCGGCGACATGACCCAGATGGAGGAATCCTTCCAGCGCCTGCTCCGCGGGCTCTACCTGGCCGTGATCTTCATGTTCCTGCTGCTGCTGGCCCAGTTCCGGGGCCTGATCGAACCGTTCAACATGATCTTCTCACTCTCCCTGATGCTCACGGGCATCCTGGGCGGGCTGCTCTTGGCCGGCCAGACCTTCTCCACCGTCTCGATCCTGGCCGTCGTCATCCTGACCGGGATGATGATGACCGTGGCCGTGCTGATGATCGACCTCGTCCTGCGGCTGCGGGCCCAGGGGATGCCCCGCGACGAGGCGATCCTCACGGCCGGGCCCATCCGCCTGCGGCCGATCCTCATGACCTCGCTGATCAGCATCGTGGTGCTGATCCCGGTGGCCCTCTTCCCCCGCACGGGGATCGACGCCTTCGCGCCGCTGGCCACGGTGATCATCGGCGGGCTCACCATGGGGACGCTGCTGGCGCTCTTCGTGGTGCCCGTCCTGCATACCTACACCGATGACCTCGCCACCCTGGTCCGCGTGCTGCTGCGCCGTATCCTGAAGCGGAAGGGGGAGGTTGTGGCATGAGTCCGCGCCGCCAACTAACCCAGGCAACTTTCCCCCCAGCCCCCGGAGGCAACCGATGACGAAGATGAAGAAGTTTGCCGTACTGGTGATAGTCGTGGCGGCCGGCGTGTGGGCCTACTACGCGAACGTGGCCTCGGGCCGCGCCACGATGGACATGAACATGCGCGTCTCGACCGGCGCCGCGCCGTTTCCCGTGATGCTGGCCCCGGTGGAGCGCGGGCCCATGGCGGGCACCATGGTGTACACCGGCAGCGTGGCGGCCTTCACCGAGGAGGACGTCTACCCGCGGGTCACCGGGCGGATCGTGGAGATGTCGGTCTACCCGGGCGATCCCGTCCGCCCCGGCCAGGTCGTGGCGCGCCTGGACGACGTGGAACTCTCCTCCCGGGTCCGGGAGGCCGAGGCGATGCTGGCCACGTCCCGGGCCACCCAGGCCCAGATGGAGGCGGACGCCGTGGCGGCCCATCACGGGATCATCCAGATGGAGCGGGAACTGGCCATGGTGGAATCGGAGGCGACCTACTGGCGGGGGGTGATCGCGCGCACCGAGCGGCTGTTCAACTCGGGGGCCGTCTCGCGGCAGGAATACGAGAACGACCGCTCCATGGCGGCGTCCATCGAGGCCAAGCGCGAGGCCGCGCGCGCCAAGTTGGAACAAGCCCGCGCCATGGAGGCGTCTGCCCGGAAGAAGCTCGCCGCGGCCGCGTCCATGATCGCCCAGGGCGAGGCCGCCCTTCGCACGGCCGAGGTGGTGCGGGGCTACGTCAACATCGTGTCGCCAAACATGGGCTATGTGGTCAAGCGCTTGGTGGCTCCCGGCGTCCTGGTGCAGCCCGGGATGGCCCTCCTGAAGATCGCGCAGGTTGACAAGGTTCGGCTGCAGGCCAACGTGGGGGAGAAAGACCTGCCGCTGATCCGCGTCGGCTCGGCCGTGCTAGTGACCACCACCGGGAACGGGCACCCACCGTTCACGGCGCGGGTCACCTCGCTGTTCCCCTTTGTGGACCAGGGGGCACGCACGGCCATCGTGGAGGCGGTGGTGGAGAACAACGGGCGCCGCCTGTTGCCGGGGCAGTACGTGCAGATGCAGTTCGTGACCGGCGAGCGTCCGGATGCCCTGAGCATCCCGCGAGGGGCGGTCGCCCGGATGGGGCAGAAGGCCACCGTCTGGGTCGTCCAGGACGACCGGGCGGAGCCGCGTGAGGTGACCACCGGGATGGAGAATCCGGAGCGAGCGGAGATCGTGAAAGGGCTCGTTGGTGATGAGCGCGTCATCGCCCGGGGGCACGAGGGGCTCTACGCGGGGGCCCGCGTCAGCGATGTGGGGGGGGCGTTGCCTGCGCGTCAAGGAAGCGATCCTCGTGCGGGGACGCCTGAGATGAAGGATGCGGGGAAAGCGCAGA
Organism: Candidatus Methylomirabilota bacterium; assembly: GCA_016180655.1. GTDB lineage: Bacteria > Methylomirabilota > Methylomirabilia > Methylomirabilales > 2-02-FULL-66-22 > 2-02-FULL-66-22. The sequence goes on from JACPAT010000063.1 coordinate 6,148, forward strand.
AACCGGCCGCACCCGCGCTGGTAAAGCCCGAAACACGCCAAAAATCAAAGGAGAGCCCGCATGGTGGCGGTCACGGAGGATAGGCTCGTTCACCGCTCCAGGCACATCATCGCCCTCCTGGCGGCGGGATTGCTGCTCTGGGCAGCGCGCGTCGAGGCCCAGGCGCTGCCGAAAATCGAAGGGCCCGTGACCATGGAGCAGGTGGTCGCCCTGGCCCTGGAGCACAGCCGCAAGGTCAGGGCCTCCGGGGCCGACCGGCAAGCTATGGCTTCTATGCGCCGGGAGGCGGTCGCCGGCTTCCTACCCCAGGTTTCCATGAACTGGTACCTGGTCAACCAGAACATGCGGCCCAACCTCTACTCCTCGGCCGGAGAGACCATGGCGCGGAACCTCCAGTCCTTCGGGACCAATCGCGCCCAGGACCTGAACGTCACCGCCATGTGGCCCATCTTCTCGGGGGGCCGGACCTACTACGGCTACAAGGCAGCCAGCGCCCGGGCCGAGTCGGCGACGGAGATGCTGCGGGGCACCGAGGTGGAGGTGGCAATGCAGGCCCGCCTGGACTACATCGCCACGGTGCGGGAGCAGGAGAACGCCCGGGTCACGGGAGAGCTGCAGCGGCAGACCGAAGAGCGCTTGCGCGTGACCCGCGAGGAGTTCGAGGCCGGCAAAGTTCCCCAGCTCTATCTCTTTCGGGACGAGGCGGAACTGGCCAACGTGATCCAGATGGACACCATGGCCCGGAACCGGGCCGAGTTGGCCCTGATCGCCCTCAAGACCACGCTGGGGGTGGACCTGGGGTCGCCGATCTCTGTCGCGGAACCACTGGGGTATGAACCCATCACGGTCTCGGTGGAGCAGGGAATCCGGCAGGCGGTCGAGACGCACCCGGACGTTCAGGCTGCCGCCAGGCAGCTCGAGGCGGCCGAGGCCGAGGTCCGGGCGGCGCTGGGCCGCTACCTGCCAGAGGTCTCGGCCACCTGGATGTACGACTGGCAACGGATGCGGAACCGCGACGAGTCCTTCGAGAAGCCGGAGGGATACTCGGCCGGCCTCATGATGACCATTCCGCTCTTCGACGGATTCATGCGCGAGAACGCCGTGGCCACGGCGCGGGCCAAACGGGAGAAGGCCCGGGAACTCCTCGTGCAGGCCCGACAGCAGGTCGCCAAGGAGATCAACCAGGCGGGTCTGATGCTGGTGGCGGCCGACAGGAACGTGGAGGCGAGCGGCAAGGGGCTGGACCAAGCGCAGGAACAGTTCCGGATCGCTCAGGAGCGGTTCGCCAGCGGGCGAGGGATCCAGCTCGAGGTGCTGGATGCGCAGGCCACCTTGACCCGCGCGCGCTTCAACGTCGTGGCGGCCCTGGCGGATCACCATTCCGCCCTGGCCATGTGGTTCAAGGCCACGGGGCGCGTCCGCTAGTGGTGGATTGGTCGATTCGTCAATTGGTCAAATAGTCAGAACTCTTCGCGCGCCTTTGCCAATCGACAACTCGACAAGTTGACCAGTTGACAGGCGTCAGCGGACGCGCTGTCCGGCCTCCACCACGACCTTGCCGTTCTTGACCACCGTCTCCATGGTTGGGGGCATCCAGCACCAGGATGTCGGCCTGCTTGCCGACCTCCAGGCTGCCGGCGCAGTCCTCCTCGCCGATGGCCCAGGCGGCGTTGATGGTCGCGGCGGTGATCGCCTCGGCGGGCAGCATCCGCATCTGGGTGCAGGCCAGGTTCAGGATCAGGGGCAGCGACTCGGTCATGCAGGAGCCGGGGTTGAAATCGGTGGCCAGGGCCACGGGGACCCCGGCGGCGATCATGTCCCGGGCCCGGGCGTATCGCTGCATGTGGAGGAAGTAGGGGGTCCCCGGCAGGAGGACCGCGATGACCCCGGCCGCGGCCATCTGGCGGATGCCGTCGTCGTTGGCGAACAGCAGGTGATCGGCGGTCCGGGCCTTGATCCGAGCCGCCAAGGTGGCTGCGCCCAGGTCGGTCAGCTCGTCGGCATGCACCCGCGGTTCCAGGCCGAGGCCGGCCGCCGCGAAGAGGACGCGCTCTGACTGCTCCACGGAGAAGACTCCCGTCTCGCAGAAGATATCGCAGAACCGGGCCAGCTTCCGCGCCGCCACCTCGGGGAGCATCCGGGTGATGACCAGGTCCACGTAGGCCTCGGGGTTCTGGCGGAGTTCCGGCGGGATCTCGTGGGCGCCCATGAACGTCGGGATGACCGTCGCCGGCCCCTCCTCGTTCAACTCCCCGATCACCTCCAGCATCTTCAGCTCGGTCTCCACGTCCAGCCCGTACCCGCCCTTGGCCTCCACCGTCGTGGTCCCCAGCACCAGCATCCGGTCGAGGGACTTGCGGGCCGCAGCCTTCAGCTCCTGCGTGCTGGCCTTGCGGGTAGCGGCGACCGTCGCGTTGATCCCGCCGCCGGCCGCGGCGATCTGGAGGTAGGTCTTGCCCTGGATGCGCATGCCGAACTCGTTCTCGCGGGTGCCCGCGAAGACGAGGTGCGTGTGCGGGTCCACCAGGCCGGGCATGACGGTCTTGCCGTAAGCGTCAAGGAGCTTGGAGAAGGCCATGGGTCTGACGGAGGTGAGCAGATCGGCGGTGGGACCCACCCAGACGATCTTCCCCCGGCGGGCGGCCAGGGCGCCCTGCCGGGTGATCCCCAGGTCCCGCATCTCGTCGCCCCGCCGCGGCCGGGAGGAGTTCCCCCGCAGGGTGACCAGTTCCGCAGCCCCCTCGATGATCAGGTCGGCCTGGATCATGGCCTGTCTCCTGGAAAATGGAAACCGGAAATTGGAAACTGGCCGGACAAGAATCCCTGCATCGAACACTCCAGCCGATTTCCAGTTTCAAACTTCCAGTTTCCGTTCATTCCGTCAGCATCGGGAGACTGACGCCCTTGTCCTTGGCCGCGGCGATGGCCTCGGGGTAGCCGGCGTCCGCGTGCCGCATGATGCCCGTACCGGGATCCGTGGTCAGGACCCGCTGGAGGCGAAGCTCGGCATCCGGTGTGCCATCGGCGACGACCACCATGCCGGCGTGGATGGAGTAGCCGATGCCGACCCCGCCGCCGTGGTGGACCGAGACCCAGGAAGCGCCGGCGGCCGTGTTGAGCAGGGCGTTCAGGATGGGCCAGTCGGCGATGGCATCGCTGCCGTCCCGCATGGCCTCGGTCTCGCGGTTGGGCGACGCCACCGAGCCGGCGTCCAGATGGTCGCGGCCGAAGACCACGGGGGCCTTGAGTTGACCCGACTTCACCATCCGATTCACCAGCATGCCCAGGCGGTCCCGCTCGCCGTAGCCCAGCCAGCAGATCCGGGCGGGCAGTCCCTGGAAGTGGACCTTCTCCCGCGCCAGGCTGATCCAGCGGGTGAGGGAGGCGTCGTCCTTGAACTCGCGCAGGACCACCTCGTCAATCCGGGCGATGTCGGCCGGGTCGCCCGACAGGACGGCCCAGCGGAAGGGACCGCGCCCGGTGCAGAACAGCGGGCGGATGAATGCGGGGACGAAGCCGGGGAAGTTGAAGGCATTCTTCACCCCGCGCGCCATGGCCTGGGCCCGGATGTTGTTGCCGTAGTCGAAGACGATGACGCCACGCTTCTGGAAGTCCAGCATCGTCTGCACGTGCAGCGCCATGGAGTCCATGGCCCGGTTGATGTACTCCTGGGGCTTGTTGATCCGGAGGTCCAGCGCCTCCTCCAGGGTCAGTCCGGCGGGCACGTAGCCGTTCAGGGCGTCATGCGCCGAGGTCTGGTCCGTCATGAGGTCGGGCAGAATGCCGCGCCGGAGAATCTCCGGATGGACCTCGGCGGCGTTTCCGACCAAGCCGATGGATTTCGGGATGCGCTGTCGCTTCGCCGTTAGCGCCAGATCCAGCGCCTCGTCAAGGTTTTCCGTCATGACCTCGCAGTAGCCGGTCTTGACCCGCTTCTCGATCCGCGCGGGGTCCACCTCGACGGCGAGGATGACGCCGTCGTTCATGGTGACGGCCAGGGGCTGGGCCCCGCCCATCCCGCCCAGGCCCGCGGTCAGCACCAGGCGGCCCCGGAGGCTCCCGCCGAAGTGCGTGCGGCCCGCGGCGGCGAAAGTCTCGTAGGTGCCCTGGAGGATGCCCTGGGTGCCGATGTAGATCCAACTGCCGGCCGTCATCTGGCCATACATGGTGAGGCCCAGCTCCTCCAGCTCGCGGAACTTCTCCCAGTTGCCCCAGGCGGGAACCAGCATGGCATTGCTGATCAGGACGCGCGGCGCGAAGGCGTGGGTCCGGAAGATCCCCACGGGCTTGCCGGACTGAACCAGCAGGGTCTCGTCGTTTTCCAGGGCCTTGAGGCTCGCGACGATCTTGTAGTAGCACTCCCAGTTCCGGGCGGCCTTCCCGGTGCCGCCGTACACCACCAGGTCCTGCGGCCGCTCGCCCACCTCGGGATCGAGGTTGTTCATGAGCATGCGCATGGCCGCCTCCTGGTGCCAGCCCTTGCAGGACAGGGCCGAGCCCCGCGGCGCCCGAATGGGGTCTTTCGGCGCCTGGTTCTGGATCATTGGAAAACCCTCCTGCCTGAACCGCAAATTTCCCGAAGGGAAACTCAGGAGGTATCCGCACATTACGCAGATTGCGCAGATTTCAAGCCCGGCCCGACCGGCCAGAGTATACGCCTCAACCGCATGAGGTGCAATTGTCCGTCTAGGCTCACGTAATTCTCTCGGCTCGCGGCTCTCGGCTCTCCTGTCTTCCCGGGGGATGCAATCAAGTCTCGGGGCGCTGGATCCACCAGATGTCGATGCAGACGCGGGAGCGGGGAGTTGGGGTCGTCCGGTGGTATGCGCCACATCCTCCGCTGGATCTCCGACTTGACAGATATACGTCTTAAGCGTATATGTGGGTCATGCTGACCTTCATCGAGCTGGCTCCTTTTGCCGCCGTCCGGGACAAGTACCTGGACGATCAGGAATTCGCAGCTCTTCAGCAATACTTGGCGGAGCATCCCGACGCGGGCGATGTGATCCCCCGTTCCGGGGGCTGCCGTAAGTTGCGCTGGGCGGCAACAGGTCGAGGCAGGAGAGGCGGCTTGCGGGTGATCTACTTCCTGCGTCTGGCTTCTGGACAGATCGTGCTGGTGACAATGTACGCAAAGAACGTGCGGGAGAACATCGATCCCGGTTTGCTCAAACGCCTGAAGGAGGGCTTCGAACGTGGGTAAGAAGTTGTCGGGCAGAGCACTGGCCGCGTGGGAGAAGAGCCGCGATTTGAATGCGGAGCTGGCACGGGCCGTAGGCCAGATGAAGCGCGGCGCCTGGGCCAGGAAGACGGAGTTCTTCCCGCTCCCGGACGGCTCGATCCGCCGGATCATCCGGCGGCGCGATGGGACAGTGGAGAAAGATCACGTCATCCCGTCGGATCGGGCGCAGGTCGCCGCAGCGCGTGCGGCGACGGGGTTGTCGCAGGCGGCATTTGCGAGTCTCCTGGGCGTGTCGGTGCGCACACTCCAGGAGTGGGAACAGGGCCGGAAGGCTCCATCCGGGGCCGCAGCCACGCTGCTCAGAGTCGCGGCGCGACACCCTCACGTGCTGAAGGAATTGGCAGCATAGGTGGGTGGGTGATGGTGGGTGAAGTAAGCTTTTCTGCCTTTTGACGACGGCGCACTCAGACCCCCCGGCCCCGCCCCGCGGGCGGCCGCGCCTCGCACGCCGGGGCCTCCCTGGCCAGGTCGCGTGCCTACGGTTGCGAGTCCGGGAAAATGCGAAGCCGATGCCGATTCATGAAGCCTGCCTGCACCTGATAGGTCGAGTGGGTCTTCGACTGGAACGCCGATAGTCTCGCTTTTTGAGTCGGCTTCCAGATTGGCCAGCGTGGCGCTAAGGGATGCCCCTCCTATATCCAGTCTTGCAGATCAGAAAGCGTATCTGCTGCAGCTAGATAACCGCGACCAGTTCCGTCTCGGACTCGACTCTGGGTCGTGGATTACCGCCTATCGGAACTTGAATACGGAAACCGAGAATAGCGGACTATTCTGTGCTTTGATACCCAGCGCAAGCCTTGATGATGTGCTCCGCGAACCAAGTTGGGATCTCCGCATAGGTAGCGGCATGCCAGGATGCACGGTCAGATATGAAGGCGACTCCGAAGTGACCTCCTACGACCGATTCGGCGGTCATGGTGGCATCGAACCCCTGCTCATCCTGCGCTCATTTCACGGCGTCCGAGAGCGATACGTAGAGGTGCTCGAGGAGTTTCGACTATTCCACAACCTGTATCACGATCGCCAGAGCGATCAGTACATAAAATTCGACGACAACGGCGATGAAGAGGTGATCGTCACGGTTGAGCCAAAACTCGTCAAGGTGCGGTTGAGGGAGGTCCGCCAGTTCCTTGCACTGAAGGAAATGCATCTTGCCGTCTATATCGATAGTATCCGTTTCTCACCGCTTTCAATCAATGAAATAGACTCCGCCGAACGCGAGGAGAACTACCGGGATCAATTGGCGCGATACTCCTTCCACGCGATGACTCCCCCTAGCTCTTCAAGAAAAAAGCATCAATCCTGTTCGCTACTGCTCGGAAAGCGACTCATCCCTCCGTTTCCGAAGGAGAAGTATGGGAAGTGGCCGTACGAGTCCCCGAAACATGATTACGAGGAGTTCATCATCGGTCGGGAGCCGAATGGTGATCCCCTCAACTACTCCTGCGAGTCAGACCGGGTGACGAATTACTTTGGAGCAAATCCACATGCGCCGCACTACCTCACCCCGGTCTTCTTTCGTCGACTTTGTATAGGGGACGTTGGCAAATAGTGCAATCTATGCTACCCTGCCGACCATGCCCCGCCAGCCGCGCCTCGACGCCCCGGGCGTCCTCCACCACGTGATGGTGCGTGGGATCGAACGGCGGCCGATCTTTCGCGACGACACCGACCGCGCGGACTTCGTCGCCCGGCTGGGGGCGCTCGCGACGGCCGGCGCCCTGACCGTCTACGCCTGGGCCCTCCTCCCGAATCACGCCCACTTCCTCGTCCGGACCGGCACCCGCCCGTTGAGCCGGAGTCTGCGGTCCCTGCTCACCGGGTATGCTGGCGCGTTCAACCGCCGGCACAAGCGGGTGGGGCACCTCTTCCAAAACCGCTACAAGTCGATCGTGGTGGAGGAGGACCGATACCTCCTCGAACTTGTCCGCTACCTCCACTTGAACCCGCTCCGCGCCGGCGTCGTCCCCACCCTCGCGGCGCTCGCCCGCTACCCCTGGAGTGGGCACAGCGCCCTCCTAGGCTGGACGCCCCGCCCGTGGCAGGCGACGACCGCGATCCTCGGGCACTTCGCCGCCCGGGCCGGCTACCGAGCCTTCGTGGCGGAGGGCGTGCCGCAGGGCCGGCGCCCGGAACTTCAGGGCGGGGGGCCGCCCGGAACTTCAGGGCGGGGGGCTGGTCCGGAGCCTCGGCGGCTGGACGGCCGTGGCCGCCCTCCGCCGGGGGCGGGAGGCGTACGCGGCCGACGAGCGGGTCCTCGGCGCGCCAGCCTTCGTGGAGGAAGTTCGACAGGCCGTGGCGGCGCACGCCGAGGGGTCGCGCCGTCGCCCCGCCCTCGGCGCCGCTCTCGCCGCCGTGGCGGCCGCCGTGGGGCTCCCGCCGGACGCGCTCGCCGGCACCGGCCGGGCACCCCGGGTCGCGCGGGCCCGGGAGGGTGCGGCCTACCTCTGGTGTCGCGTGGCCGGCCAGTCGGGGCGCGTCTTGGCAGCCGCGCTCGGGCTCTCGCATCAGGCGGTGTACGCGGCTGCGACGCGCGGCGAACGTGCGGCCGCTCGCTGGCAAACGGTGTGGAAGGAATTGCAGTAATTGCCAACGTCCCCTATAGTCACGTCCCCTATTCGTCCCCTATTGCCGTCCCCTATTGCAGTATGCGGGAGAGCGTGCGTAGGTGATAGGAGGCATCATGGTTTTAGACTATGATGAAATCTGGAAGGACCTTCGCAACGAAGTGGAATTGCTCCACAGTTACTGGCAGATGAGGGAAGCCCTGTTCGGGTTTAGTGAGGAGCGGGATAAGTTACTGAGGGACAGCGCAGAAGGTCTCTTCTATCTGCTCGATGTATTCTTGTGGCGCGAACTCTGCCTCGGACTGTGTCGATTGACTGAGACCGGGCGTAATAAGCTTACGCTTCAGCAACTGCTAAAGCACCCGAAAGTAACCTCTGACCGTAACCTGCTCACGCTAGTGAAGCAGAAGATCAATGCGGCCAAGGGGGCCTGCGATCCGTTCCGTGAGCATCGGCATAAGGTCCTTGCCCACCTCGATCTAAAAACAAATCTGACTGGGGTAGAGAGTACCTTCCCTCCCGACCCCCGGAAGAAGATCGATAACGCTCTCCACGCAGTGGCTGATGCTCTCAACGCTATCGGCCTTTCGGTCTATGGCATGACCTTCGAAGGGGTCCGCTTTCCTTCTGGGTACGTGGAAAGCTTGGTCCGCTGCTTAGAGGAGGCGCAGAGGTGGAGGAACTGGCAGGCCACAATGCGGTCTACGAGCAACCTCGCGTGAGGCGTCCCAGGAAAAGCCTAGCCTTCCCCGCCCTCCGCCTTCCACCATGCCCCCTCCATTTGGGTGAGGTGAGGTGATAGGAATTTGCTTTTTGGCGGCGCCGCGCTCGGACCCGCGGGCGGCCGCACCTCGTACGCCGGGGCCTCCCCGGCCAGGTCGCGCTGCCGCTGACCAACTGACCTCGCGGATACCGCAGACCTGGGCCGCGTGTCAAGCAGAAATGGGCTTGACGCCGCGTGAAGGCCGCACACCCTCTGAGCGTTCACCCCCATCACGCCCGACGCGCCGAGAGCAGCCGAACCAGATTCTCGTGCGTCACGAGCGCCGGGTCGGCGCTCGGTTCGAGGAACGGACGGACGTCGGCCACAGCCTGCCCCCAGGCTACCGTGGTCAACCGCTTGCGGACAACCTCCCGCCACGTGTCTTCCGACAAGGGCTTTCTCTGCCAGCCCGTCTGCCGAAGGGCGTTGTTGAGCAGCGTCAGATTCGGTGACGGCCAGTCGGGATCGCTCAGATACCACAGGAGATCGTAGAGGAAAGGGCTCCGGTATTCTCCACAGATTACGCAGATTGCGCAGATTCTTCGGGAAGAGCCGAGTCAGGAGAATCTGTGGAATCTGCGAAATCTGCGGATAAAGTATATCCCCGAGGCTCTGTGGATGCAATCAGGTCTCAGAGCGCTGGATCCAGCCGATGCCGAAGCAGACGAGGGCGGCGCCGAAGAACTGCACGGGGGCCAGGTGCTCGCGAAAGACCAGCCAGCCTAGGAAGGCGGCCGTCACGACCTCCCAGGTGGCGATGATGCTGGCCTGGCTCGCCGGCAGGTCGCGGAGGCCGATGGTGTACAGGGCATACCCCCCCAGGCTGGGGACCAGGGCCAGCCCCAGGATCCAGAGCCAGGCGATAGCGGGGTAGCGGAGCGCCGGGAGCAGTCGCGGTCCGCTCAGGACCGCCAGGAACAGGCTGCCCGCCGCGAACGCGTACAGGACCACGGTCCAGGGTGGGTAACGGGCCAGGGCGCGCTTGCCGAAGATGCTGTAGGTCGCCATGCTGATCGCGGCCAGCAGCCCGAAGAGGATCCCGCGAAGATTGACCCGGATCCAGTCCGCCTGATGCACCTGGGCCACGAATCCGGAGCCGAGCAAGGTGACGGCGACAGCCACCAGCTTCGTGCGCGTGATCCGCTCCCGCAGGAACAGGGCAGACATAAGCGCCACGAAGGCCGGGTAGGTGTAGAGCAGGGTGATCGCCACCGCCAGGGTCGTGAATTTGACCGCCGAGAAATAGGCCCAGAAATTCAGGGTGACGCCGATGAAGCCGTACAGGGCAAAGAAGGGCAGATCGCGGGCTCGGATGCGGAGGAGGGTGGGCTGGAAGAGGGCCAGCAGGGCCGCCAGGGTCATCGCCCCGATGAGGGCCCGCCAGGTGACGACGGTCATCGGGTCCCCCTCGTAACGGTAGATGGCCCGACCCCAGGCCCCCATAGAGCCCAGCAGCGTCGCTCCGGCCAGAACGCTTACGATGGCGCGGGTTTCCTTTAGCACTTGTTTTTCCATCGTGAAATCTGCGTAATCTGCGAAATCTGTGGTTCAATATGAGATCTTTTCTGGCGGTTCAGCCCCCCAGATAGGCGCGCTTGACCTTGGGGTCGGCGGCCAGCTCCGCCGCGGTGCCGCTCAAGGTGATGCCCCCCGTCTCCAGGACGTAGCCGCGCGTGGCCACGGAGAGCGCCATGCGGGCGTTCTGCTCCACCAGCAGGATGGTGGCGCCCTGCCGGTGGAGCTCCTTGATGGTCTGGAAGGTCTGCTCGACCAGGGTGGGCATCAGGCCGAGGGATACCTCGTCCAGCAGGAGCAGTCGTGGTCGTCCCGCCAGGGCGCGCGCGATGGCCAGCATCTGCTGTTCTCCGCCGGACAGCGTCTTGCCCCGCTGTCGTCCCCGCGCCCGGAGCTGCGGGAACAGGATGTAGGCGCGTTCCAGTTCTGCGGCCACCTCGCCGGCGTCCTGCAGGAAATATGTCCCGAGGCGAAGGTTCTCCTCGACGGTGAGATCGGGGAGGATCCGGCGGCCTTCCGGAACCAGGCTGATCCCGCGGCGCGCGCGGAGATACCCAGGTTCAGCGGTGATATCTTCGCCCCGGAAGAGGATCTTTCCGGCGCGGGGGCGCAGCAGGCCCATGATCGATCGAAGGATGGTGCTCTTCCCGGCACCGTTGGCCCCGATGATGGTCACGAGGTCTCCGTCGCGGACGTCGAAACTCACGCCGCGAACCGCGGCGAACTCGCCATACGTCACTTCAAGATTCCTTGCGCTGGATGGCGGCGGGATCGCCCTCGGCGATCTGGATCCCGTGGTCCAGGACCACCAGTCGCCGGCACACCCCCATCACGATCGGCATGTTGTGCTCGATAAGCACGATCGTGATGCCTTCCTGATTCAACCGGCGGATCAGCTCCAGGAGTTCCTGGGATTCCTCGTGCCGGAGTCCCCCCGAAGGCTCGTCCAGGAGCAGGAGCGACGGATTGAGGGCCAGAGCCCGCGCGATCTCCAGCCGCTTCTTGAGCCCCAGGGGAAGCGCTCCGGCCGCTCGCTGGTGGCCCGCCGGCATACCCACCCGGTCCAGCAGGCCGCGGCATGCCTGCAGGCTGGCCTGGGTGCGGGAGGCCGTGGCGGAAGCTCTCAGGCGAGGGTAGTACCGGTGCCCATAGGCAACCAGGACATTGTCGGTGAGGGAGAGGGTCGGAAACGGACGCACGATCTGAAAGGTGCGTGCGATGCCCCGACGCGCGATCTCGTGCGGCCGACGCCTCTGGATCGGCTCGCCGCGATACCGGATGGTCCCCCGATCCGGGGTGAATATCCCGGTGATGCAATTGAACAGCGTGGTCTTCCCTGCCCCGTTGGGCCCGATGACGCCGAGGATCTCCCCCTCGCGGACCTCCAGGCTGACGTCCTGAAGGGCCGTGACGCCGTCGAATTCCTTGGTCAGGTGTTCGATCTCCAGCAAAGCCATCGCGTTCACGCGCAATTGAAAATGGGAAACCGACAACTGAAAACCGACAACGGCGGAACACAGGAATCGGTCATTTTCAATTGTCGGTTGTCGGTTTTCAATTTTTCATTGGCGCAGCCTGCTGCCGCAATGCGTGCCATCCCCGAACGAGCAGGCTGCGCTCGCCCAAGATGCCGTCCGGTTGATACCGCATCAGCAAGAGCAAGAGGATCCCGTACAGGAGTGTCCGGTATTCCATCGCCGGTCGGGAGAACTCCGGCAACGCGCCCAGGAGGATGGCCCCCACGATGGGCCCGCGCAACGTTCCGATCCCCCCGAAGACCACCATCGAGAGGATGACGATGGACTGCCCGAAGCCGAAGTTGACCGGCATGATGAATGTCAGGAAGTGGGCGTACAGGCTTCCGGCGAGGCCCGCCCCCGCGCTCCCTAGGGTGAAGGCCAGGACCTTGAACCGCACGACATCTATCCCCATGGTTCCTGCGGCGGCCTCGTCCTCCCGGATGGCGGCCCAGGCGAGGCCGATCCACGACCGCGCCAACCACCGGTCCACGGTGATCACAGCCGCAATCACTCCAATGACGAGCAGCAGAAAGCCCGGCTTGCTGATCTCCGACCCGAAGAGGCTCGGGGGATTGATCCCACCGATCCCCATCCCGGCACCGAAGAAGGGCACGTACAGGAACGTGGCCTCGACCACGAAGTTGATGCCCATGGTGGTGATGGCCAGGAAGTCCTCCCGGACGCGCAGGCACGGGATCGCCAGCACCGCCCCCACCGCGCCGGCGACGAGCCCGGCAACGAGGAAGGCGGGCCAGAAACTGAACTCCGCCCTGGTATAGAGCAGGGCCGAGGTGTACGCGCCGATCCCCATGAAGGCGGCGTGCCCCAAGGAGATCTGGCCCGCGTAGCCCGTGATCATGTTCAGGCTCAGGGCCAGGATCACGTAAATCCCGATGGTGATCAGGACGGTGACGACGTACCCGCTCAACATGGCAGAGCCGAGAGCCGAGAGCCGAGAGCCGAGATGGGACCCGACAGGGACAGCGAACGAAATACCGACAGGGACAGGGATCGAACAGGGTTTCCAGAATCCCGCCGTTTCCCTGTCGCTATCCCTATCCCTGTCGGCATTATGCTCTCCCGAGCAGCCCGTACGGTCGGAACATGAGGACCAGGATCATGGCGACGAAGGCCAGGGCGTCCCGGGGGAACGGAATGGCGACGATGCCGATCAGCAGGGTTTCGGCCAGCCCGATGAGAAACGAGGCCAGGACGCTGCCCGGGATATTGCCCAGCCCCCCCAGGACGACGATAGCCAGGCACTTGTAGGCGGGGACGCTCCCCATGGTCGGCCACACCTGGTTGTCGTACACGCCGATGAGGGCGCCCGCGGCTCCCGCCATGGCGGAGCCGATGAGGAAGTTCAACGCGATGATGGCGCGGGTGTTGACGCCGAAGCTGGAGGTGATCTCCGCGTCCATGGCGGTGGCCCGCATGGCCAGGCCGACCTTGGAACGGGAGAGCAGCAACCAGAGCAGTCCCAGCAGCACCAAGGTGACAGTGAGGATCAGGGTCTGCGGCCCGGTGAGGCGCAGGGGGCCCAGGGCCAGGCTTCCAAATCGAACCTCTGCGTCATACGCGAGGGCGTAGGGTCCCGCCACGATCCGGAACGCCTCCTCCATGGCGATGAAGAGGCCGATGCTTGCGATGAGCGGGATGATCCGGGGAAGGTGGAGCAGGGGCGCGTAGAGGAAGCGCTCGATGAGCACCCCGGCCAGGGCGCAGGCGGCCATGGCGACCACCAGGCCAATCCAGAAATTCCCGGTAAACCGGAAGGCCCAGAGGCCCACATAGGCCCCCAGGGCATACACACCGGCGTGCGCGACGTGCAGCACCCGCAGCACCCCGTAGACCATCGTGAGGCCGAGGGTCGTCAGCGCATACACGGCCCCGGTGGCGATGCCGTTCGCAATCTGCTGCCAGATCATCGGTCGAGCCTTGAGAGCCGCGAGCCGCGAGCCGAGAGCCCAGAGGGCCAGTTCGATGTTCAACGTTGAACCTTGCACATCGAACCTTGAACCACGAGGGGTGTCGCTGTCGCTGTCCCTGTCGGCTATTGTGTCGGCGGCGTGATGACCTCCGGGTTGTCCACCACGCCGTGGCGCCGGAACTTCCCGTCCTTGACGATCTGGAACTGCACCGGCTTGATCACCTCGCCCTTCACGAATCGGGTGAGTTTCCCCGTCAGGCCGTTGTAGTCCCGGGTGTCCATCAGGGCCTTGATGACGGCCTTCCGATCCGTTCCGGCCTTCTCGATGGCCGCCACCAGGATCTTGAAGGCGTCGTAGCTGCTGGCCCCAACCATGTCGGGGTCATAATTATAGGCCTGCTTGTAGTTCTTCAGGAAATTCTGGACCACGGGCCGCGGATCATCGCGATCCAGGTTCGTCGCGATGATGACCCCCTCGGCGTCCTTGCCGGCCAGCTCGATGAACTTCGGCGAATCGAATCCCTCCTCGCCCAGGATCTGGACGGTGATCCCCAATTCCTTGGCCTGGCGGACGATCAACGCCGCCTCGTTGTAGTACCCCGCGGCGAAGATCAGATCGGGCCTGGCCTCCTTGATCCTGGTGAGGAAGGGGCGGAAATCCTTCTCACCCGGGAACTTGTACACCTGCCTGGCCACGATGGCGGCACCGAGCTTCTGGGCCCGCTTGATGAACCCGGCCGAGATCTCCCGCCCGAAATCGTTGTCCATGTAGATGACGGCCGGGGTCTTGGATTTCAGGACCTTGACGGCGTATTCACCTGCTGCTCCTCCCTCGACCTCGCCGAGGAAGCCGTTGCGGAAATTCGACTCACCCGCCTTGGTGACATCCGGATGGACGGCATAGCCCGCCACCATGGGGACCCCGGCCTTGGCGAAGATCGGCGCCGTCACGCGGGTCGGCCCGCTGTAGGAGCCGCTGACCACCCCGGCGACCTGGTCCTTCTCGATCAGCTTGTTGGCGATGGCCACCGCCTCCTGGGGGCTGAACCGATCGTCGTAGACGATCAGCTCCACCTTCTTGCCCTTGATGCCGCCGGTCGCATTCACTTCCTTGACGCCCAGTTCGACCGCGTGCTGGGCGCTGGCCCCATCCGCCGCTGCGGGCCCGGTGATGGGTGCGAAGAAGCCGATCTTGATCGCCTCCTGGGCCAGGGCGGGCGCCGTGACGAACGTCGCGATCGCGGCAAGAACGATCAGGATTCCCGTTCTGTTCACAATCTTCTGACCCATCGCTCTCTCCTCCTCTATTCCGCCTCTGAAGCTTCCGCCGCACAACCCTCCCGGAGGACTCTGCCTATCCGCAGATTTCGCAGATTACGCAGATTTCGCGGGCGGGACGGTCAAAGACATCTGCGTTTATTTGCGTTCATCTGCGGCTCCGTGTTCCTCGACTTCAATTAGGCCACGAATCGTGCGGGTTCGTCAAGGACCGACCTGCGAATCGTCGCCCAAGTCAGGCAAGCGGGCCGGCGACGCCCTCCGCGGCAGCCAGCAGGCTCCCGTCCTCCAGGAGCGGCAGGACCCGATCGAGATCGTGCCGGAGGACGCGGTCCTCTTCGAGGTGGGTCACATGACGGCGGAGTAGTGCGTAGGCGGAGAGGACACCCCGTCCCGGCTTCAATGGGCGGAGAAAGTCCAACCCCTGGGCGGCGCAGAGGAACTCCAGGGCCAGGATCACGGCGAGACGATCCACGATCTGGGCCACCTTGAGGGCGGCCAACCAGCCCATGCTGACGAAGTCCTCCTTGCTCCCGGAGGTTGGGATGGAATCCACGCTGGCCGGCGACGCCAAGAGCTTTGCCTCGGACACCAGGGATGCGGCCGAGATCTGGGCCACCATGAAGCCGGAATGCAGCCCGCCCTCCTTCACCAGGAACGGCGGCAGATCGCTGAGCTGGGGATTCACCAGGCGCTCGATGCGCCGCTCGGAAAAACCGCAGAGCCCCGCCAAGGCCATGGCCAGGGCATCCAGGACCAGGGCGACGGGGTGGCCGTGGAAGTTGCCCCCCGAAAGAATGTCGCCTGACTCCGGGAAAATCAGGGGATTGTCCGTTGCGGCGTTCAATTCCCGGGTGACGGTGGCCTGGGCGAAGGCCAGCACCTCCCGCACGGCGCCGTGGACCTGCGGGATGCAGCGGAGCGTGTAGCTATCCTGGATCTTGCCGCAATCCTTGTGGGAGAGCATCACCTCGGAGTCCTGGAGCAGGCTTCGCAGGTTCCGCGCGGAGGTGGCCTGGCCGGGATGAGGAGGGTGCAAGTCCGGCCCGCCGGAGGGCTTCAGCTCCCGGGAGACGCTCGCCGCGGTGCCGGGCCTCCCCCTCGCTGATCAGGACCAGGGCCAGGTGGGCGAGCGGGGCCAAGTCCCCGCTGGCCCCGACGGAGCCGCGCTCGGGAATGATGGGATGCACGCGGCGATTCAACAGCTCGCAGAGGAGATCAATGATCTCCGGGCGGACGCCCGAGTACCCCTTGGCCAGGACATTGGCCCGCAGCAACAGCGTGGCCCGCGTCTCCGCCTCGCCGATGGGGTCGCCGATGCCGATGGCGTGGCTGCGCAGGAGGTTCCGCTGCAAGGCGTCCCGGGAGGCGGCGCCCACGAAGACGTCGCTCAGGGGACCGAAGCCGGTGCTGACCCCGTAGATGGGGCGTCCGACCGCCAAGGCGGACTCGATCACGCGGCGCGCGGCCTCGACCTTGGGCCGGGCGGCCGGGTCCAATACCACGGCCTCGCCCTGCCGGGCCACGCGTTCGACCTCGGCCAGGGCCAGGCGTTCACCATCCAGCAGGAGTGGGGACATGAGAGATTCCTCCGAGGGCCCTGCGTGAAGAATAGTCTTCCGTGGAATCGGAGGTCAACGGAAAACGGGATTTTCTTCTGGACAGATCCCCGCGAAGGGGACTGGCGAAGGGGACGTTGCGTGAAAAGTGCAAAGATGCTATCCTTCCTATTATGCCCCGCGGCCCGCGCTTGGATGCCCCCGGGGCCCTCCACCATGTGATGGCCCGTGGGATTGAGAGCCGCCGGCTCTTCCGGCGGCCGACGGATTACGAGGACTTCCTCGCGCGCGTGGCGACCCTTGCCACAGCGGGGGCGTGGGTCGTCTACGCCTGGGCACTCCTTCCCAACCACGCCCATCTCCTGGTCCGCACAGGCTCGCGCCCGCTCGCCCGGAGCATGCGAAGCCTCCTCACAGGCTATGCGGGAGCCTTCAACCGCCGCCACAAGCGCGTCGGGCACCTTTTCCAGAATCGGTACAAGTCGGTCGTAGTCGAGGAGGAATCCTACTTCCTCGAGCTGGTCCGGTACCTCCACCTTAATCCTCTCCGGGCAGGGGTGGTGACGAGCCTCGCTAAGCTGGAGCGGTTCCCCCACGCGGGCCACGCCGCGCTGCTTGGGACCGTTCCCAGGCCCTGGCAGGCCACCGGTCCGGTCCTGGCCCGATTTGCTGCACGCGCTGCCATCGCTCGCCGCCGTTATCGTGCCTTCGTGAAGGCGGGCAGCGCCCAGGGCCGCCGGCCGGAACTGCAAGGGGGCGGTCTGATCCGCAGCGTTGGGGGGTGGGCCGCGGTGGCCGCGCTCCGTCGGGGCCGGGAGGCCTACACCGCCGACGAGCGTATCCTGGGGAGTGGGGCCTTCGTCGAGGCCCTGCGGCGGGAGGCGGAGCGCCAGGCGGACGTCCAGACCGCCCGGCAGCATCGGCCCCCGACCCTCGACGTCCTCATCCGACGGGTCAGCGCGACCCTCGGCATCTCGCCGATTCGGATCCGGGGGCTGAGCCAGGCTCGGGATGTGGCCCGGGCCCGGCAACTGGTGGCCTATGTCTGGATCGAGCAGCTCGGGCGGCGCGCGAGTGAACTCGCAGCTACGCTCGGGCGGAGCCGGAGCAACGCGAGCTGGGCGGCGAGGCGGGGGGCCGAGCTGGCACCGGCTTACGCGGACGAGATCGCGCGGTGGTGTCGGTGAGCCGTCGTAACTTTTAACTTTTAACGCAACGTCCCCAGAGCATGCCAGCGGCATTTGATCTGTTTGATCCGAGGCCAATCACGCTGGAAGGGGTCCATGTTCGCCTGGAGCCGCTGGCACGACGACATGCGGCGGACCTGTATGAAGTCGGGCGGGACGAGACGATCTGGCGGTACATGCCGCGGCCGCCCCTGAAGAGCCTGGAGGACACCCAGGGATGGATTGATGAGGCGCTGGCGGTTTCCGCGGGCGGCACCCAGATCCCCTTCGCGATCATCGAACGCGCCAGCAACAGGGCGGTCGGCTCCACGCGGTACCTGGATATCCGGCGAAGCGATCGCGGGCTGGAAATCGGCTGGACCTGGATCGGCCTTCCATTCCAGCGGACCGCCGTGAATACCGAGTGCAAGTACCTTCTGCTGGCCCATGCCTTCGAGGATCAGCACGCGGTGCGGGTCCAACTGAAGACGGATCTCCGGAACGAGGCTTCCCAGCGAGGGATTGAACGGCTCGGCGCGGTCCGCGAGGGCGTGCTGCGCAAGCACATCGTCCTGTGGGACGGGTTCATTCGGGACACGGTCTACTACAGCATCATCGACAGCGAGTGGTCGACCGTGAAGTGCCACCTGGAACGCCTGCTCGTGCGAGAGGATGGCGTGTAAGGGAAGATGTGTGTTCTCTGGTCCGCTGCGGGGGTGGGCACAGGGCGGAAAGCGGTTCCGGACATTCCTTGGCCCGCAAGTGCGTTAATTCGTGGGGCTGTGGATTCAACTCCCGGGTGGCTGCGACGCGCGGTGAGCCCGACCAGCAGGGCATGCAAACAGCAGCAGACCGAGGTAATCAATGCATGAACTCAGTGGCCGCGTGGCGCTGGTCACGGGAGGCAGCCGAGGCATCGGGGCCGCGGTGGCACGGCGGCTGGCCGGCGCGGGGGCGGCTGTGGCGGTCAATGCACATGCCTCTCCCCATGCCGTAGAGGCGGTGGTAGCCCAGATCATCGGCGATGGAGGGCGGGCACTGGGTGTCCTTGCCGACGTAGCAGGCCGGGATGCGGGGGAGAGGATCGTCACCCGCGTGTTGGGCGCGTGGGGAAGATTGGACATCGTGGTCTGCGCTGCCGGGCTGAACCTGGATCGCCCTTTTCTCGAGCTGACGCCGGATACCTGGCAGCGGGTACTCGATGTCAACCTGAACGGGACGTTCAACATCTGCCAGGCTGCAGCCGGGCCCCTGGCCAAGAGCGGCCGCGGCGCCGTTGTAACGTTCGCATCTCAGACGGCTTTCCGAGGACGTCGAAACGGTGCCAACTACTGCGTGGCCAAGGCCGGCGTGGTCGCCCTGACCAAGTGCATCGCGCAGGAGTTGGCCCCCGTCGTGCGAGCCAACGTGGTGGTCCCAGGCACGATCGAAACTGAGGAGGTTGTCAGCCGCCTTCATCTGGATGACCCGGCGGTGCTGGAAGCGCGCCTGGCCGGAATCCCCGCGGGTCGGCTGGGCCGTCCGGAAGAAGTGGCCGAGGCCGTGGCCTTCCTGGTGAGTGACCAGGCCTCGTACATCACCGGTCAGGTGTGGTGGGTGAACGGCGGGGCGGTGATGTGGTGACGCGCTCGTCCGATCACAGGGCCAGCGTTCGGGGGCGCTTGGTTAGCGCGACAGCGTACTCCTTGGCAGGCCTGCGGGCCGCATTCCGCCACGAGCAGGCATTCCGCCTTGAGCTACTGGTTCTTGCCTTCGTTATTCCTGCAGGGCTGTGGCTGGGGAGGACTGGAGTGCAGCGTGCGCTTCTGATCGGCAGCTGGTGTATGGTGATCGTGGTCGAACTCCTCAACTCGGCCATCGAAGTGGTAGTGGATCACCTCTGGCCAGAGCGCGATGCGCGTGCGGGCCGCGCAAAGGACATCTGCTCAGCCGCCGTTTTTTCCGCGATCGTCCTCTCCATAGCGGTGTGGCTCTTGGTCCTGGTGACCCCCTGAGCCCTTGGCCTCCCTGGGTTGGGGACACACCTTTCCCACGACCTGTCATACTCGTCCACCACTTGTCGCCTCTGCGCTGCGTCTCCAGGGCGATGGAAGAGGGCACGGATGAGAGGTGTCCGGAATCGGGCCCGACCACTGCCGGCTCTTTCCCGGCAAGGTTCTGGTATTGCCGTCCAGCGAGCGGCATGGTATTTTGCACGCCAGGTTTTTCCCGTCGGAGGATGAATCGGGCCGGAGGGAGAAGGAGGTCGTCCGGGGATGAAGATCCTGCAGTGCGTCCCGAATTTCAGCGAGGGCCGGAATCCGAATTTTCTGAAGGAACTGGAGGCGGTCCTGAGGCAGTTCCCGGTCAAGATCCTGGACCTGTCCATGGACACGAACCACAAACGGGCGGACTCCACTTTTCTGGGCGCCCCGGAAGCCGTCGAGGCTGCCGCCCTGGCCGTGACGTCCCGGGCCGTCGACCTGATTGACATGCGCCACCACGCGGGGAGCCACCCGCGCATGGGGGCGGTGGACGTGGTGCCCTTCATCCCCATCCGGGGAATGACCATGGCCGAGGCGGTGGAGATCGCGCGCCGGTTCGGCCGGGCCTTTGCGGAGAAGCACCAGGTGCCGGTCTTCTTCTACGAGGAGGCCTGCACCAGCGAATCGCGGCGGAACCTCGCCGACATCCGGAAGGGCGAGTACGAGGGCATGGTCACGAAGCTCCAGGACCCGGCCTGGAGGGTGGATGCCGGCCCCCAAATCCGCAACGAGAAATCGGGCGTCACGGCGGTCGGGGCCCGGATGCCGCTCATCGCCTTCAACGTGAACCTGCACACCAGCGACCTGGAGGTGGCCAAGCGCATCGCCAATGCCGTCCGCCACGTCGGCGGCGGCCTGCGCTACGTGAAGGCCATGGGCCTCAGCCTGGAGGACAAGGGGATCGTCCAGGTCTCCATGAACCTCGTCAACTACCAGAAGACCCCGATCCACCGGGCGGTGGAGTTGATCAGGGCCGAGGCGGCGCGCTACGGGGTGCTGGTGAAGGAATGCGAATTGGTGGGCATGGTGCCCATCGAGGCCCTGGAGGAGGTCGTGAGCTACTACCTCCAGATCCCCGGCTTCAACGCGAAGCAAATCATCGAATACCACCTCTTGCCCGACTGATGTCGGGCGCCAATTTTGGATTTCGGATTTTGGATTGTGGATTTCTCTTGCGGAAAAATTCGCCATTCGCCATTCGAAATTCGAAATTTGGAAGGGGCGGCTGATGAGCTTTCAGGAGATGTCGCTGGCGAGGTTCGGTGAGGTGCTGGCGTCGGGAGTGCCGACCCCCGGGGGCGGGTGCGCTTCGGCCCTGGCGGGCGCCCTGGCGGCGGGGCTCACGGCCATGGTGGCCCGGACCACCGCCGGAAGCAAGAAGTTCGCCGACCGGGTGGAACAGATGAACGCGATCGCGGTCGAGGCCGATCGGCTGCGTGGAGAGTTCCTGGGCCTGGTGGACGAGGATGCCGCGGCCTTCGATCACGTCATGGCGGCCTTCCGGCTGCCGAAGGAGACGCCGGAGCAGCAGGCGACACGGGCCCAGGCGATCCAGCAGGCCTACAAGACGGCGATCGAGCCGCCGATGAAGGTGTGCACCCGGTCGCTGCGGGTGCTGGAGCTGGCTTTGCAGGTGGCGGAGCAGGGGAATCCCAGCGCGGCGTCAGATGCCGGCGTGGGGGGCCTCCTGGCGGCCACGGCCCTGGAGGGCGGCGCCCTGAACGTCCAGATCAACCTGGGGTCCATCAAGGACGAGGCGTTCCGGGACGCCCAGACGGAAAGAGTCCGGGCGGCGCAATCGCAGGGCCAGGCGCTCCGCGACAAGGTTCTGGCGGCGGTGCGGGCGAAACTCGCCTGAGAATCTGCCTCCTTCGTGTTGACAGGGTTTCGAGGCGTGTGCTAGTCAGCAGGCGTCGAGGAACAGAGTGCCGGGTCTCCACTGGTGGGCGGAACAATGTTTTTCCCGGCCGCAGGACGGAGGATGCATACCGGGAACAGGTGGGCCGTCGCGGGAGCGGTGTTGGCCCTGGTCGCTGGGACTGCGGGCTTCACGGAGGCAGCCTCGCCCATCGTCATCAAGTTCTCCCACGTTGTGGCAAAGGAGGCGCCGAAAGGCAAGGCCACTGACCGGTTCGCCGAGCTGGTGAACCAGCGCCTCAAGGGAAAGGTCGAGGTCCAAGCCTTCCATAACTCCTCCCTGTATAAGGACCGGGAGGAGATCGAGGCGCTCCAACTGGGTGCCGTCCAACTGCTGGCGCCATCCACGGCCAAGCTGGTCCCGTGGTTCCCGCAGTACCAGGTGTTCGACCTGCCGTACCTGTTTGCGGATCAGGAGCACGCCTACCGGTCCATGACGGACCCGCGGGTCACGGCCAAGCTGTT
>JACPAT010000064.1 GCA_016180655.1 Candidatus Methylomirabilota bacterium
AAGGACCGCCCCGGCCTCGAACAGGTTCATCGGAACCTCCAGGACGCGGAAGTGATGCCCGGGTCCGCCCGCCGTCCTCGCCGCCTCCAGCATCCGCGAGAGCGACGTGGCCTCGGGATCATCGGGGGGTACCACGGCGGTGTTCGAGGAGACGCCGTACCAGCCGATCCGGCCCGCGGCCACCTGGGTCTCGAAGAAGGCGAAGGCTTCGCGCAGGCGGCGGGAGAACTCCTCGCGGATCGTCTCCATCCCGCCGCTGGCGGGCCGCTGCTTCGCGTCGGAGAGGAAGTACTCCGGATTGTGCAAGAGGCAGACGTCCAGCGTCTCAAGCTGCAAGCGGTCCAAAGAACGGGTCAACTGGTCCCGCAGGAACTCCGGGTGCAGGCAGTGCCAGCACCCGTCCATGTATTTGACCACCTCCGGGAACGGCTTCCCGGCCGCTTCGCGTTCCTGGGCCAGCGCCAGGTTCTCCCCCTGCACGTATCCGATCTTCGAAACGACCACCACCGCGTCCCGCGGCACGCGCCCGTCACCGGTGAGTTCGGCCAGGACCGATCCCACCAGCCGCTCGCTGCCCCCGTCGGTGTAATTGGTGGAGGTGTCGATCAGCGTACAGCCGGCCTGGAGGGCGGCGATCAGCGCCTCCCGGTGTTCCGGCGTCTCGTCGTCCACCCGGTAACAGCCGAATCCGAGCCGGCTGACGGTGAGACCGGTGGATCCCAGCGGGCCGTAGCCATGCAGCGCCCCCGTCTCCCGGAAGTGCCTGGCCCGCGCGGCCGTCCCCTCGGGCGTCGCCCGGCCGGGCCGCCGGGTCGCGATCCCCGTCCGGACCTCTTCCGCAGTCTTCGTCCCGCGCTCGGCCAGGACCCGCTCCACGCCGGCCGGATCCGTCACCGGTGCGCGACAGGCAAAGTTCCGGCAGACGTAGAGCGCGGCCTTGCCGTCCACCGGCCCCTTCCCGCGGAACAGCGGGAGATCCACGGGTGGGCCCGCTGCGGGATCGTGATGGGCGAGGATCCGATTCGGAAGATAGCGGCGAGCCACCTCCTGCCGCAGGGCCTCGAACCCCGCCTCTCCCGGTGTCCCGACCAGGGCCAACTCCACCGGCCCTTCGAGGAGGAAGTCTACCACCGCCAGGCTCTTGCAGAATGCCCGCGGATGCAGGGTGATGGCCCGGCCATAGGCGGAGATGGCGCGAACCGCCGCGTCCCGCAAATCCGACCGGTCCAGGTGAAACGACAGCCGGGCCAGCGCGGATGCGGCGACCGCATTGGCGCTGGGGATGGCGCTGTCGGCCCCCTCCCGGTGGCGGAGGATCAGCGCCTCGTGCGCGGCCGCCGTGTCGAAGAATCCGCCACCCGCCTCGTCGCCGAAATCGGCCAGCATCCGCTCCGCCAGGCGTTCCGCCTCGCGGAGGTAGCGGACATCCCCCCCGGCCTCGTACAGGTCCACGAGGCCCTCCGCCAGGAAGGCGTAATCCTCCAGGTAACCCGGGAGGTGCGCCTTCCCGGCGCGGGACGTCCGGAAGAGCCCCCCATCCGGCCGCCGCAGCGTCGTGAGGAGAAAATCCGCTGCCCGGGCCGCCCCGGCCAGGTAGCGCGGATCGCAGAGGACGCGATGCCCCTCGGCCATCGCGCCGATCATCATCCCGTTCCAGGCGGTCAGCACCTTGTCGTCCAGCCCCGGGGGAATTCGCCTCTGGCGAACCTCGTACAGCCTGGCCCGGCCCGCCTCGATGCACCGCTGCAACTGCAGGACGCCGATCCCCAGTCGCGACGCCACCCGTGGGAGCGAGCGGGGCGTGTTGGGGATGCTCTTCCCCTCCCAGTTCCCCTCCTCGGTGATGTCATAGGCGGCGCAGAACCAGGCGCCCTCTTCCGGCCCCAGGATGGCCTCGACCTCGCGGGGCGTCCAGACGAAGAACTTCCCTTCCTCGCCCTCCGAGTCCGCGTCGGTCGCCGAGGAGAATCCGCCCTCGGGGCCGGTCATCTCCCGCAGGATGTAGTCCAGGATCTCCCGGGCGATCCGGGCGAAGAACGCATCCCCGGTGGCCTGGAAGCCCTCCAGGTACACCTTGGTGAGCTGGGCGTTGTCGTACAGCATCTTCTCGAAATGGGGAACCAGCCACCGTTCGTCGGTGGAGTAGCGCGAGAAGCCCCCGCCGATGTGGTCGTACATGCCCCCCTGGGCCATCGCCTCCAGGGTCTTCCGGACCATGGAAAGGGCCTGGGCATCGCCCGTCCGGCGATGGGACCGGAGGAGGAGCGAGAGCGCCGTGGAGGGCGGGAACTTCGGCGCGGGGCCGAACCCGCCGTAGGTCTTGTCGAAGGTCTGGGCCAGTTGCGCCACCGCGGCCCGGATCTCGGCCTCGCCGACATTGGCGTCCGGGGCGGGGCGGGCCTGCTCCGTGAGGTACGCGGTGAGTCGCTCCGCCTGCTGCTGGAGACTCTCTCTTTGCTCTTCCCAGAGTGCCGCGATCCGCGCAAGCAGCGTGGCGAAGCCGGGACGACCGAACCGGTCGGTCGGCGGAAAGTAGGTCCCGGCGAAGAACGGCCGCTGATCCGGCGTCAGGAACACCGTCATCGGCCAGCCCCCCTGGCCCTGATTCAGGGCCAGCGTGGCCGTCATGTAGATATCGTCGAGATCGGGGCGCTCCTCCCGGTCCACCTTGATGGTCACGAAGTGGCGGTTCATGAGGTCGGCGATTTCCTCGCTCTCGAACGACTCCCGCTCCATCACGTGACACCAGTGGCAGGCCGAGTAGCCGATGCTGAGCAGAATCGGTTTGTTCTCCGCCTTCGCCCTGGCCAGCGCCTCGTCCCCCCAGGGGTACCAGTCCACCGGGTTGTGGGCGTGCTGGAGCAGGTACGGGCTCGTCTCGTGGATGAGGCGGTTCACGTGCCGTGCCGGAGCGGGCGAGGTCGTCAAATCGCTCATGGAGTCTTCCCTCTCGGCTCTAGGCTCTCGGCTCTCGGCTCTGCGGTAGCCATCAGCCATGAGCTATGAGCCCGCGCGTCGGCGGGCCGGAACCCCGAGGGCCGTCAAGAACATGACGCTCTTGCCGGTCCGCCGGGTACCCACGGCACCGCCGTGGGTGCCGGACTCCTTCGGAGCGGCGTGCGGCGAGAAGAATTCCGTCACCGCATCGTCGTAGAAGGTGAGGCCCGTGGCCCCGAGCCGCTCTGCATACGCGGCCAGGTACAGCTTGCCGCCGGTGATCCCGCCCTCGAGCTGGGCCGCCCGGTAGCCGCGGTTGCCGAACCGGGCGAGAATTGGCCTGAGGTCCGCCAGGCAGTAGACATTCACGCTGGCCTCGGCGGGCAGCTCTTGCTCCAGCCCGAGATACCCCGCCTGGTTCCGGAAATTCCCCTCCCGCAGCAGCTCCAGGCCGCGGTCCCTCCGGTGGTACACGTACGCGCCGGGGGCCAGGCCCTCCACCGCGTGCACGATCACGTACAGAGTAAGCAGGGTGGCGCCCGGCGGATCCAGGAAGTCGGCCGGGACGCCCCGGGTCGCCCGGTCCAGCATCGTCGAGAGCTGGGGAAACGTCAACGGCTTTCGGGTGAAGCGGCGGCTGGATCCGCGCCGCAGGATCACCTCGGTCACGGAATCCGCCGGCGCATCGGCATCCCCCAGGGGCTGGAGCCCGATCGTTCGCGAGCCGGCGACGGGTGGATCCCCCGAGGGTCCTCCGCCGCGCCACGCCGCCACCGCGTCCTCGGAGGCGAGCGACGAGGCCGCATGCATGGCCCGGATCGCCGGATAGTCCACCTCGAACCGCGAGAGCGGCGCCGTCTCCAGCCGGAGGGGTCCGACCGCGGGGACGGCCTCTGGCGGCGCCGTGGCCGTCCACCCCAGCGGCACCAGGGCGAGGCTGGCCTCATGGTCGCTGTCCAGGTCCAGGAGGTTATTCACGACCGCGTCCACGAACCCCGGAACCACCCGCGCCGGGAGCGCCCGGCCGGCCGCGGCCGCCAGCAGGTTGGCCAGGATCGTGCCCGTGTCCCAGAAGCAATGGCGGTAGGCGCGCGCCTGGTATTTCCAGGCATTCCGCCAGTACGTGCTCGTGCAGACGATGACCGCGGGCGCCTGCGCCACGGCCGGCTCGCCTGCCGTCGCGCGCGCGAGGAGCGCACGGAAATCCCCGGCGCGCAGCCGGCGGAGGGCGAAATCGTGCACGCCGAAGTGATAGACGCCGGCCGGCAGGTCGGGGAGGTCACCACACACGAGGTAGATCTCAATGTGGTACAGGGCGCCGGTGCAGGCCGCGGCGCGGAACTGGACCTCCCAGCCCTCGCCCCGTCGCTCGCGCGTGATCCCTGCGCTGAGATGGAGGACCTGGGCGAGGGCATGCAGGTCCGGAATGCGCTCTTCCATCGGAATCGCCGCCGGTGCCGCAATGGCGGCCAGGGCCGGCATCGTGATGGGGGCGGGATCCGTCGGAAGGGGGATGGGCGGCAGGGTCGTGTAGATCTTGAAGGGCAGCGGCTGGTTCGAGAAGTCCAGGGAATGGGTGCTGGCCCGGACGCTCTGGTGCGAGTGTTTGGTCCCGTCGTGATACGCCCAGGCCTCCTCTATTTGCCGGTTATCCGTCATGGCCCTGTCCTTCCCTCACCCTGGCCCTCTCCCCCGGATGGGGGAGAGGAGAAAGGCGAGGGGGACTCTCAGTTGAATCGGGCGCGGACCTCATGCAGCATCTTCCGCATCTCCGGATCGCCCGGGGCCACGCGTACCCCGGCCTCGAGCTCTCGCAGGGCCTCGGTCCACTTCCCCCTCCGGAGGTAGATCCGGCCGAGGTTCATGTAGGGAAATTGCCGCGGCTCGTAGCGTGGGGCCTTCTTGGCCTTCTCGAGCCAGGGGATGGCCCCGTCCAGATCTCCCTGCTGCATCAGGTAGACCCCGATGTCGTTGTACGGATTGCCGAAATCCGGGTCCACGCTGATCGCCTTGTGACATTCCGCGATCGCCTCGGTGAGGCGCCCCTGGAAGCTGTAGGACCATCCCAGGAACGTATGTGCCTCGGCCGTCGGATAGATGGCCAGCGATTCCTCGTACAGGCGAACGGCCTCTTCCAGATCCCCCTGCATCTGGTGTTTGTAGGCGCGCTGCCAGATCTCGATGGCGCGCTGCCGGAGCTCCTCGTCAGGCATTGCCGGAGACCTCGCCCTGGAGCCCCTCGACCAGCAACTGCCTGAGCAGGCTCGACTCCCGCCTGTAAAATCCCTCGGTGTGGAACGAATCGGCGAACTGGAGCAGCTCATAATCCAGGTGGTGGCATAGCTCGTGGAGGAGCGTCCGGAGGAACGTGCGGAACTTGACGACCTGGCGGCGCTGTGCGGTTCGCATCCACACCGTCGCCCGGGCCGGCCGGCCTGTCTCGGCGGGAGTGTACAGGCCATGCAGCTCGCCCCAGTGCCGTGACGGCCGCACCGCCAGCACCTCGGCACGCAGGGATGTCACCTTGAGAGCAGCCGTGATCCACCCCAGGAGGCGGTCGGCCGCGGCCTGCGTTCCGGCCCGATCCTCACGCGTCAGAGCCTGAGCCACCCCATCCACCAGCGGCGCCAGCGCCCCCGCCTGCGGCAGGCGGATGACCGTGACCTCGTCGCTCTGCCGGTACACGCGCTGCTGCGCCCGCGTCAGGCGCTGGTAGTATGCGAACGGCATGACAGCCTCGTCCGTATTTTACGGCCAGGCTCGGGTTGCTTCTTTCCCGGCAGTCACCTTCCGGCCGCCGGCCACACCACGCGCTTTCGGCCGCCGCGCCACTCCACCAGGACCGGCTGGTGCCCGACCTGCCGGCCGGTCTCTCTGTCGATCCGGAACCTCCCGAAGCAGGTGGTGACGTCGAGCCCCGCCGCGGCCTCCCGCAGCGCTTCGTCCCGGAGATCATCGGCGCGGTGCACGCACTCCGCCGCCGCCACCCCCAGGCCAAGGGCCTGCACCGCGGGGTATTCCGGCTCCTCGCCGAAGGCCTGGCGAAATCGCGACCGGACCCAGACCTCATCGGGTCCTGCCTGCACCTGCGTCCTGCAGCCGGGTTCCCACTGGCTCGTCCCGATGATTCCCTCGGACTCTCCCCCCACGGCGTCCCCGAACGCGAGGAGGCCGGCGGAGACCGCCGCGATCCTCCCGACCCCCCGGAGGGACACCCCGTGTTCCCGGATCACCCGCACCTCATCCGGGTAGCTTCCCACCAGGACGATCGCCTGCGGCGCGCCCTCTGAATGTTCGCCAAGAAATCTGGAGGGTTCAGCGGCAGCAAGCTCACAGGGCGCCAGTGCCACCTGACGGAAGCCTTCCCGTGCCGCCGCCTCGGCCAGGCCGCGCGCGACCTGCCCGGCAAACGTCCCGCCTTGTGAATACAGGACCGTCAGACGCTCAAGGCCGGGCTCCTCTCCCCGCAGCCAGCCCGGGAACCCTGCGAAATAGGCGCTGGCGGGGGCCGACCCCCCGATCAGGACGCGCCAGCCCCGCGCGAAAATCTCGTCGGAGGACCCCCCATGGTTCCACAGGATTTTTCCGTGGGCCTCGGCGATGGGGGCCACGGCCAGCGTGAGGGCGCTCCCGTACGGCCCGAAGAGCAGGTCCACCCGGTCTCCGGTGAGGAGCCGGAGCACATTCGCCTGGGCGTCGGCGATCCGGCTCCGGTCGTCGTAGATCCTGAGCGAGACCGGCAAGCGCGACCCTCCGGACCCCACCGGAAGTCCGCCGGCCTCGTTCACCCAGGTCGCCCACAGGCCGAGACCACGCTGGGCCTGACGGCCCTGGAGGGCAAAGCGTCCCGTGAGCGAGAGAGAGGCTCCGGCAAGGAGCATAGACTCCGCCGCCTTCCAAGACATCCCTTCCGGCGCCACCCGCACGCTAGCAGGGCAAGGCCTTACCCGCAAGGGGACGGAGGTACGGGGCGCAGAGGTGAACGGTGGGTCGCTGGTGGGTGGGGCTATCGGGGGGCGCGGGGAAAGACCAGGCCCACTCTACCAGCGGGAAAGCTACATGGCTGGCGCCGCTTCCCCCGATCCTGGGTGGGTCTCGGAGAGTTCAGCCACTTTCCCGAAAGGCAGCGTCAATTCGTCACCTCTATCGCTCGCCAACGATGAAGTGAAGGCCCGCCAGTTTGAGGCGGATGGCGTCCATCTGGCCTTTTTCCCCAGCCGCCGGGTACTCGGTGACCAGACCGAGGGCCGACTGGAGATAGCCGATGGCCTCCTGGTTGGCCCCTACGGCCACGGCACCGTCGGCCGCCGTCATCAGGTACGGCAGGGCCTGGACTCGCCGATCGCTCTGCATCCAGTGGTGGGAGAGGTGATCGCAGGCCTCCTCGGTCCGGCCGCGGTAGAGCCGCTCCAGCATCTCGCCGGCTCGCCGGTGACGGATCTGGCGGTCCGATAGGAGAAGGGCACCGTAGGCGACCTCCTGGGTCAGGACATGGCGGAAGGCGAGGCTGGACACCGGCCCCTCGGCCTGGCGGTCAAGGAGCCCTCTCCGCTCGATCAGGGCCAGATCCTCCTCGAACCGATCGGGAGGAAGCAAAGCACGCAGGTGGGCCAGCAGGAACTGCTTGCCGAGCACCGCGGCATCGGCAATGAACTCGCGGGCAGTGACCGGGAGCCGGTCTATCCGGGAGGAAATCAGGGCGTTGACGGTGGAGGGAATGACAGCCTCCGCGGCTTCGCGGAGATCGAACGCCCCGTGATCCAGCACCAGGTCTCCCCCTTCCCGG
>JACPAT010000065.1 GCA_016180655.1 Candidatus Methylomirabilota bacterium
CGCGCCCTTGTGCCCGCCCACCGGCATGAGGGACCCCCGGAGGCCCGCGTCGGGATCCTGGGTCGGCTGCCCCCGCGGATCCAGCGCCCAGGTGGACGGAATCGTCTTCCCCAGCTTCGAGGCGAGGATGAGATTCCCACGCGCCACCTGGCTGCACGCCATGTCCAGGATGACCGGGGGACGGTTGCCGGCTGGGCCCGCGACGGCCAGCGGATTGTTCCCCAGCTTGGGGACCAGCCCGCCCCAGGGGGCGATCACCGGGTTGGTGATGGACAGCGTGACCCCGATCATCTGATGGGGCAGCGCCATCGCCGCGATGTAGGCCAGGGCGCCCAGGTGCGTGCTGTTCCGGACGGCACACAGCCCCACGCCGTGCTCCCGGGCGAGGTCCACCGCCCGCCGCATCCCCTCCGCCCCCACCACCTGGCCGAAGCCGTGGTCGCCGTCCAGGACCAGCGTCGCACCCCTGGTTCGCACCACCTGCATCTGGGGCTTCGCGTTCACCAACCCCTTGCGCAAGCGGGTGACATAGATCGGGAACCGCACCAGGCCGTGCGTGGACACGCCGCGCAGGTCGGCATCGATCAGGGCGTCGGCGACCAGAAACGCGTCGTCTTCGGACAGGCCGGCCGCCTCCAAAACCTGCTGACAGAACGGCCGCGCGACGTCTGCGCGGACCAGGACCTGATCAGGGGTCATGGAAGGCTTACTCCTGGCGTCTCAAGTGGGGTATCGGTTGGCGATCGTCACCGGTGAAGAGCGTTCGGCAGTTTCCGCCTCTGGCGGATTCGGCAGCTCCCTGCCCGCGCCCCGCTCCGGAGCGGGGCAGGCGGGGACCGTTCCCGTCCCACCGAACTCCCGAGCCGCCGAACAGCCGAACGCTGCTTCAAGCGGCCGCCGGCAGCGTGAACCGGAAGGTGGACCCGAGGCCGGGCTCGCTCTCCACCATCACGCGGCTGCCATGGGCCTCGAGGATCTGCTTGACCACGGCCAGGCCGATGCCCATGCCGCCGAAGTGCCGCGTGAGCGATCCATCCACCTGGTAGAACCGCTCGAAGATCTTGCCCTGGTATTCCGTCGCGACGCCGATGCCGGTATCCTGGACTGTGATCTCCACGGCCGCCGTCCCGCCGCCTCCTGCCACCAGCCGCGCCGTCACCGTCACCCGGCCGCCGGCCGGCGTGAACTTGGTCGCGTTGTCCACCAGGTGGCTGAGGGCCACCGTCAACTCCTGGGGGTCCGCCATCACCGGCGGGAGCCCGTCCGCCACCTCACGGACAAGCGTCAGCTTCCACTCCTCGACCTTGGGCTGGAACGCCTCCGTGACCCGGCCGATCAGCGAGGAAACGTCCACGGGCTCCCGCTGGAGCGCCATCTCCCCCTGGTCCAGGCGGACGAAGACCAGCAAGTTCTCGATGAGGGCCAGGAGGCGCTTGGCGCTCTCCTCGATGGCCTGGACGCCCCGAAGACAGCTACTCGGCAGCGACGGCCGCCTGGGAAGACAGGCTCGCCAGGAGCTGCTCGTCCAGCGCGCTGAAATCCCCACCCCGCTTGTTCAGGACCTGGAAGACGCCGATCACCTGCCCCCGCGCGTTCCGCATGGGGGTGCACAGGATGTTCCGGGTCTGGTAGCCGGTCCGCTTGTCCACCTCGGGATTGAAGCGCGGGTCGGTGTAGGCATCGGTGATCCGGACCGGCGCCCCCGTGGCGGCCACCGTGCCGGCGATCCCGGCCCCCAGCGGGATGCGGATCTCCTGGCGGTCCAGCCCCTCGGCCACCCGCGACCAGAGCTCCCCCCGCGCCCGGTCCACCAGGAAGACGCTGCTCCGCTCCGCCTGGAGCAGGTGAGAGGTCGTCTGCGAGATGATCCGGAGGAGGGCGTCCAGGTCCAGCTCTGAGCTGATGGCGGCCCCGACCTTCATCAGGCGGGAGAGCCGGTCCAGGGTGGTGCGGAGGCCCTCGTAGAGCTGGGCATTGGCCAACGCGATGCCCACCTGGGAGGCCAGAAGGCTCAGCAGCTCCTCGTCCTGCGGCGTGAAATTTCCGGTGCGCCTGTTCAGCAGCTCCAAGGCGCCCAGGACGTCGCCGCGCCGGTTCTTGATGGGGACGCACAGGATCTGACGGGTCCGGTACCCGGTCGCCTCGTCCACGGACCGGTAGAAGCGAGCGTCGCTGTAGGCGTCGTCCAGGATGATCGACTGGCCCGCGGCCGCCACCAGGCCGGCGACCCCCTGATGCAGCTTCAACCGGATCGTCTTGCCCGACAGGCCCAGGGCCATGGAGGAGTGAAGCTCCCCCGTCTCCTTGTCGAGGAGGTACAGCGACCCCCGATCCGCCTCCAACAGGGAAGAGGCCTGCCGGGTGATCAGGGTGATCAGGCTGCCGAGGTCCGTCTCGGCGTTGGCAAGCCGGACGATCTCCAGGATGCCCCGCAGCCTGTCGGCTGGGATCTCGGATGGCATGCGGACCTCTCTCTCCCTGAACCCGCGTGGCCGCGGGGGGTCGCTCCGCTCCAGTGGCCTGCCCTACCGATAAAACTCGGCCCGGTCTTGGCCCACCACCTCGATGGTGGTGCGACGGCCGTCCCGCAGGATGCTGAAGCGCAGCGGCTCCCCCGCCGCGTGCCTCCACATCTCCTGGTACAATTCCTGCCGGCTGGTGACCTCGCGGAGGTTGACCGCCAGGATCACGTCCCCCTCCTGGATCCCGCACCGGGAGGCCGGCGCCTCCGGCACCACCCCCGCCACCACGATCCCCGACTCCGCCGGCTGGGGATAGAATCCGATCCAGGCCCGGCGGACGCGGTCCCGCACCCGGCCGAAGCGGAGCAGGTCATCGCGATGCTCGGTGAAGAGGTGGATCGGGATCGCCAGGCTGAAGCGGCCCACCCGGCCCAGATTGAGCGACGTGACACCGACCATCCGCCCGCGGATGTCGAAGAGCGGGCCGCCGCCGAAGCCGGGATTGAAGGCGGAGGTCTGGATGGCCGATTCGAGCATGTATTCCCAGTAGGCATCGAAGGGCCCGAGGTCCGTGATCACGCCACCGCCCACGCGCCGGACCGTCGGACCGGCGCTGGCCAGGACGAACACCTCCTGTCCCGGCGTGGCCACGATCTCCCGGCCCCCCATGACCACGTAGTTCACCGTCAGGAGGATGCCCTGGGAATCCACCAGGGTGGCGGAGCCCATGCGCTCCTCCCCCAGGGTGGCGACCGAGGGATGATCGCCGGGGATCCGGACGTGCAGCGCGACGGTGAGCGGGACCAGGGCGCGAGCCAGACCGATCTGAGCGTCCATGCGCGATAGGGTGTGCGGGTGCGCGCGAGTCGAAGACCGGGAGCACGGCGGCGGGGGGACGTCGTCGGATCAGGCGGACCGCCGGCGTGCGCGTTCGCCGCTGGCCAGGGCCATGTCCACGCAGTTCACCAGGGTTCCCCGCTGGTACGGCTTCGTGAGGCAGGCGACGGCCCCGGCCTCAAAGGCCTTCTGGCTGAGGTGCGGATCGCTGCTGGCGGTGAGCATGACCACCGGGATGTCCCGGGTCGCCGGGTCCGCCTTGAGTCGCCGACACACCTCGTACCCGTCCATTTTCGGCATCATGACATCCAGGATGATGGCGGCCGGCTGCTCCGTTTTGGCTCGCTGGATGCCCGACAGGCCGTCCCGGGCACTGATGACCTCGAGGTCGGTTCGCTCCATGGTCAGGGCGTGGGCCGCCAGGAGGCACAGGTCCTCCTCGTCATCAATGATGAGGATCTTCTTCCGGGCGGGATCCTTGCCCTCGCTCACGTCACTCCCCCTCACCCGCCCTCTCCCCAGCGGGGAGAGGAGCATGAGGACGCGGGACCGGCCGGCACGACATTTCCGTTCCCGCTAGTGAGCGCCGTGCTCCAGGAACCGCTCGGCGTCTATGGCGGCCATGCACCCGGAGCCGGCCGCGGTGACCGCCTGCCGGTAGGCGCGGTCCTGCACGTCGCCCGCCGCGAAGACGCCGGGCACGCTGGTCTTGGTCCCGTCGTGCGTCGTGATGTATCCCACCTCGTCCATCTCCAGGAGGCCGCGGAAGATCTGGGTGTTGGGGCTGTGTCCGATGGCGATGAAGATCCCGTCCACCGGCCGTTCCGTGATCTCGGAGGTCTGGAGGTGCCGGATCCGGACGCCCGTCACTTTCCCTTCGCGCACGTCCAGGATCTCTTCGATGGTCGAGTCCCAGGTGAAATCGATCTTCGGATTCTTGAAGGCTCTCTCCTGCATGATCTTGGAGGCCCGCAGCTTGTCCCGCCGATGGAGCACGCTCACCCGCCGGGCGAACTTGGTGAGAAAGATGGCCTCCTCCATGGCCGAGTCGCCGCCCCCCACCACGATGATCTCCTGGTCCTGGAAGAAGAAGCCGTCACAGGTGGCGCAGGTGGAGACCCCGTGTCCCATCAGCTTTCGCTCCGATGGGAGCCCCAAGAGCTTGGCCGATGCGCCGGTGGCGATGATGAGCGCCCGGCACTCCTCCACCGCTCCGTCAATGGTCACCCGGAACGGCCGGCGGGAGAGGGCCACGGCCGTGGCGTTGCCCGGCCGGAACGCCGCACCGAACCGCTCCGACTGCTTCCGCATGGAGGCGATCAGGTCGGGACCCATGAGCCCGTCGGGGAAGCCCGGGTAATTCTCCACCATCGTGGTCAGGGTGAGTTGCCCGCCGGCTTCGTGTCCGTCCACCACGAGGGGTTTGAGGTGGGCCCGGGCCGCGTAGAGCGCCGCCGTGAGTCCCGCCGGCCCGGATCCCAGGATGATGACGTCATGCATGCGTCCGACCCTCCTCAGGGTGTCAAGAATCAGCGTCGAGGGATGTCACGCCCGGCCCGCCGGATGCGGGGACGAGGCGCGGGATGCGGAGGCGAACCGGGTCACCGGGTGTCGCATCCCCGGCCGCCTCCAGGGTTGCGCGTGCCGCGATGATCCCGGCCCGGAGCCCGTCCACGTCCAGGCCCAGGTAGTCCCCGGCGAACCCGTCCAAGAGGTCCGCGGCCGACCGCAGCTTCGACCGGGCGGACACCGTATCGCCCATCGTCACGTAGTGGAAGCCCATGGCCGCATGCACGAGGCCGCGCAGGAAGTGCCGGCGGGGGCCCACCTCCACCAGCCACAACTGCTCGAATTCCTCGTGCGCCTCGACATACTGGCCGGCCTCCCACAGGGCGATGCCGGCTCGCAGCTCTTCATCTACCTGTGCCGCATCACTCAAGGATGTGCTCGGCGGTCGCCCGCCCGCGGTCGGTCATGAGCCGGCGAATTCAGACGAAACGATCCTGCCGCTCCCGGCAGGGGGCACGGAAACCGGCTCATCCCCGCCGCCTCTCGCCCCCCCCTGCGCGCAAGTTGCGCCATCGCAAAATTGACGCTATCAAACATACTCCGGTCCGTCAAGGAGACACGGCCCCCATTTCTTCCGGTGCCCCGTCCCCTGGCCTCTGGCCCCCAACCCCCGGCCCCCGCATTCAGGTGGCGCCAGAGGGCATGGCTGGCTATAATCCCGCGGCTGGACGAGAGGCAGGCCTCTTCTGCCGACGCTGCGACCGGACCCCGCTGCGGAGACTTCCATGGACGATTCCCCCCTCACCATTGACCTCATCGGCGAGGTGAAGGCCGCCATTGCCGACGACTTCAGCCGCCAGGCCAGGCGACTCGGGTGCCGGTACGCCGACCTGCGCCTGGAGGTCGTCGAGTCCCAGTACGCCTGGGCCGAGAACGGGAACAGCAAGGGCAGCGGCAAGGACGACGCGTTGGCCTTCGGCATCCGGGTCATCGCCGGGGACGGGATCTCGGCCCCCGGCTATTACGGGCAGACCCTGGGCGCGGCCGATCGCGCGCGGCTGGCCCGGGTGATCCGCGGGGGCCTGCGCCACGCCCACGCGCGCGCCATCGCCAACGCCCGGGGGAAGTCGGCCGCCAGGACCGCCTTCCCCAGCCTGGCCGGCGCCTTCTGCGATTCTCGCCTGGCTGCCGCGCCCGTGCACCGGGACACGGTCCCGGCCGTCTTCGAGGTGGATCCCCGCGCGGTCCCGCTGGCGGACATCGTGGCCTTCACCCGCGAAATATCCAGCGCCGTCAAGGCCACGGCGCCCACGATCGCCTTCAACGTCATCGCCGCCATCACCCAGATCAGTCGGGAACTCTTCGTCAGCACCGAGGGCGCCCTGATCGACCAGGCCGTCGCCCTCACCCAGGGGACGTGCTACGTCGTGGCCCAGGAGGGTGCGGTGACCCAGGAGCTTTACGATGCCGTGGGACACCAGCGCGGCTGGGAGGTCCTCTCTCGCGGCGCGCAGGATCCCCCGGGCGTCCCGATGCTGTCCTTCCCGGACTTCCGGACCTTCGCCACCACGTTGGCCGGGGACGCCGTGCGGCTCACCCGCGCCAGGCCGGCCCCCACCACGGAGGGCGAGGTCACCGTGGTGACCGATCCCCACTTCACCGCCCTGGTGGCCCACGAGATCATCGGCCACCCGACCGAGCTGGACCGCGCCCTGAAGATGGAGACGGGGTACGCAGGACGATCGTGGCTGCTCCGGTCGCTGGACGAGACCCAGGTCGGCAAGCAGATCGCCTCGCCCCTGGTCACCGCGTTCTCCGATCCGTCGCTGCCCGGCTTCGGCCAGTACCGGTACGATCACGAGGGGGTGCCGGCCCGGCGCGTGGTCCACATCGACCGGGGCATCTTCCAGGGCTTCATGAACAGCCGGCAGACCGCCGCCATCTTCGGCGGCGAACCCAACGGGCACTGGAAGGCCACGGACCCGTCGCTGATCCCCCTGATCCGGATGTCCAACACGGTCTTCGCCCGGGGCGACCACGACCCCCGCGACATCATCAAGCAGATTGACCACGGCTACTACCTGGTCGGCCACCGGACCCCCTCCATCGCGGAGTCCCGCGAGAACTTCCGCATCTCGGCGATGAAGGTCTACGAGATCAGGAACGGCGAGCTGGGCCAGCTCTTTCGCGACGGCGGGATCATGGCGGACAGCCAGGCGTACCTCAGGCAGGTGGACGCCGTCGGCACGGATTTCCGCCTGATTCCCATTCCCAACTGTGGCAAGGGCCAGCCCATGCAGTCCAAGCGCGTGGGCAACGGCGGCCCCACGCTGCGCAGTCGCGCCATCCTCACGGGAGGCGCCGCATGATCCCCACCCGGACCCTGGCGCACGCAGGCGGGCAGGCTCTGGAGCTGCTCCGCGGGCAGGAGGACCTGGTCGAGGCCGAGGTGTTCGTCGCGGCCAACACCAGCCTCGTGGCGCGCGTCCATTTCACCTCGCACATCCCCTGCAACGGCGTGGAGGAGCCCAAGTCGCTCGAATCCGTCGGTCTCGGCATCCAGGCGGTCTTCCGCAGCCCCGACGGCTTGCGCATCGGCTTCGGCAGCGAGCCCAACGATCTCACTCCGGAGGGGGTGCGCCGGGCGCTGGCCAAGGCGCGGCAGGCGGCCGTGGCGGACCCCGAGTTCGTTTCGCTCCCCCGTCCCGGGGCAGAACGGCGCCGCCTCCGGCGGTATCACGACCCCGCCCTGCTGCGCCTGTCGGACTCCGATCTGGTCGAGGCCGGCTGGAAGGTGATCACACGAGGCCTGGGGGTGTTCTCCCGCTCCCCGCTCCTCGCCCGGATGGCCGGATCCGGCGAGGCCATCTTCCGCCTGGGTCTCATCCTGAGCGGCGACGTGAGCATCCTGCAGGAGCGGATCGCCATCGCCTCCACCTCCATGCCCGGGGTCCAGGCCGATGAATCCACCCTCATCCTGAGCAGCCTCACCGCCATGGTCGAGGCGGCCGACGCCAAGGGGAGCGGATGGAGCACAGGAACCCGCCTGGCCGACTTCACGGGGGATTCCGGCGCCGAGGCGGCCGAGAACGCCCTCCGGGCCATGGGGGGCGAGCGGGTGCGGAGCGGCCGGCACCGGGTCGTCTTCGGGCGGCAACCTCTTGCCGATCTCCTCAACAACCTGGTCCTCCCCTGCCTCAGCCTCGGGAGCTTTTTCGCCGAGACCTCGGCGTTCCAGGGGATGCTGGGGAAGCGGGTGGCCAGCCCCCTGCTCACCCTCTTCGACCATGGGGCCCTGCGCGGCGCAGCGGCGAGCAAGGGGATCACCTGCGAGGGGCTGCCGACGGGCAAGACCAGGCTCATCCAGCGGGGGAGACTGGTCGGCCTCCTCGCCAACTTCTACGAGCAACAGCGGATCCTCAACGATCCCCAGGGAGCCGCCAAGCTGGGGAAAGACCCCCGGGCGATGCCCAAGGCCCTCGTCCCCCGCAACGGCTTTCGCTTCGGCGAAGGCGGCGGCCGCAGGTTCGAGGCGGCGGCCGGCATCTCCCCGACGAATGTCATCCTCGAGGGCAGCCGGCCGGTGTCGCGGGAGGAGCTGCTGGCCCAGGTGGGGGACGGCCTGTACATCGGCCGCATCTGGTACACCTATCCGATCAACGGGCTGCGGGCGGGGGATTTCACCTGCACGGTGGTGGGCGACTCGTTCCTCATCCGGGACGGCCGCGTGGCGTCCCCCATCCGGGCCAACGCCATCCGGATCAACGACAATATCCTGCGGGTCCTGCGCGGGATCATCGGCATCACGGCCGACCGGCGCGAGACCACGGTCTGGGCCGCCGACGAGGTGATCCACGCCCCCGAGATGGCCGTGGCCGATGTCCGCGTGGACGCCATCGCAGAACCGCGGGAGTCGCGTGTGCCACACACAGCACCAACGGCGAAATAATTCTTGACACCGAATACCAGGCGCATTATCCTGGCCTTCGTCTGGTGGTCAACGTTCCGTTGGTTGCTTTCGAGTGAAGAACCGTAGGAGCAGAGGCCGCTCCTGCGGTTTTCGTGTTTTCAGAGACAGACCGCCCCGTTGCGGGGCGATGGTAGCGCCAGAAGGAAAGGAGGTGTTGTAGGTTGCGAAGCAAAGGAACCGTAAAGTGGTTCAACGATGCCAAGGGCTTCGGCTTCATCGAGCGACCTGACGGTGAGGATGTGTTTGTGCACTATTCCGCCATTCAGGCCAACGGCTTCAAGACCCTCAATGAGGGGCAGGCCGTGGAGTTCGACGTGGTGCAGGGCCCCAAGGGCCTGCAGGCAGCGAACGTCTCCAAGGCCGAGTAGCGCATCGCAGGAACCAAAAGGCCCCCGGGGAATCCCCCGGGGGCCTTTTTGCTTTCGTGGGAGGGTCGGGTCACGCCGACTCGGGAAGCTTTTTCCCGCAGCCCGGACAGAACACGGCGTCGGCCTGCACCGTCTGGCCGCAGGCAGGGCAGGTCTTCCCGGCTGTCGCCTTCACCTCGCCTTTGGCCTCCTTGGGCTCCGGCGGCTCCGGCTCCCGTTTCTCCGAGGTCTCCTTGAATCCCTTGATCGCCCTGCCCAGGGAGCTTCCGATCTCCGGCAGCCGCCCTGCCCCGAAGACCAGCAGGGCGATCACCAGGATCACCAACAGCTCCGGCATTCCCAATCCGAACATGGACACCCCTTTCGCCCCGCGCTTGGCGGGGCCGCTCGATCTGGAGTCATGGTACCACTGAAAGCGTGCGACCTGTCAAGGAAATAGCGGGAAACTGCTGCGAAACGCCCCGCTCTGAACCCCAACCCGAAGTTGTCTACCAGGTCGGCCTGGTGCGGGGGACAGATCTCGAAGGATGAAGAGGACTCGGTCCGGAAAGGATGTGGAGGTTGAAGCGAAGGTACCGCCGGAGGAGATCGAAGTCTCGCGCGTTACGGGTGACGACCATGGCCCCCACCTGCCGGGATGGGGGACGTAGCGCGCTTATCGCGGTTGTTTTCTTGCTGTCCTGAGGAGATCGGCTCCCCTCAAACGCCGCTCCGCCAAGAGGATGGCCCCCCGGGCGACGCCCGCCCGCACGACGGTCGGTGAGATCCCGAGTTGGCGGGCGACCACGGTCATGGGGAGCCCGAGTTCCCGCACGGCCAGGAAGCTCGCCACCGCCCGGGCGTGCGCCACCACCCGGCGGCGGCTCGCGCTGACCAGTTCGGCTGGGGTCACCCCCCACGCGGTCGCACAGCGGCCAAGGAGGGCCGCGAGGGGGACCCGGGGGGCGCCAGCGGCCGCGGGCCGCGTCAGCGGGGCGGCCTCCCGCTGGATCGCCTCCACGAAGGCGCTGCGCCCCAGGATCCGCTCGTCGCCTGCCCAGCGCTCCCGCCCCCGCCGGAGGGCTTTCACTGCTTCCCACCCGCCCAGGCTCCGTAGCAATCCACCCCCCTGAAGCTCGGGGCGCCGCCCCTGCCCTCCCCCGGCCGCGACGAAGGCCCGGTACTGGGCCTGGGCGCGCCGGGCCGTCGAGGCGAAGTGTGCCAGCACGGCCTCCGTTTCCTGCCAGGGGATCGCCCGCCGCCCCACGAGGGCGGCATGCCCGCTCCAGGGGTAGCGGTCCAAGGCGCGGAGGTCTCTGACGATGCCCGCCCGCAACGGATTCAGGTGGAGGTAGCGGACGAGTTCCAGGAAGTACGGCTCCTCCTCCACCACGATGGATTTGTACCGGTTCTGGAAAAGGTGCCCGGTCCGGCGGTGCCGCCGGTTGAAGGTCCCCGCATAGCCGGTGAGAGGCGTAAACCGCGACCGCCCCGGCTTGGGCAAGTGCGGCCAAGCGGCGGACGAAGTCCGCGCGGTCCCGGTCATCCCGGAAGATCGCGCGACGCTCGATCCCCCGCGCCATGACATGGTGGAGAACACCGGGGGCATCCAGACGGGGGGCACGGGGCATGGCAGAAGCATAAGCCTCAGGCTAGAGGCCCGTCAAGGTATATCCTTAATAACCGCGCTACGTCCCCCATTACGTGTATCCCAGGTCGCCCTGGCGTGTCAAAGGAAAACGTCGGCTCAAGAACTCAGCATGATCTCCCGGTAGATCGCGGCCGCCTGCATCACCTGCTGGATCTCCACGTACTCCGTGCTGGTGTGGGCCTCCGCGATGTGGCCGGGTCCGAGGACCACGCACGGCACTCCGGCGGCCGAGAGGTGCGCGGCATCGGTGCAAAAAGCGACGCCCCGGACAGGGTGTTGGCCGTCAATGCGGCAAACCGCCTCCTGGACCATCCGCACGATGGCGGCGTCCAGGGGGGTCTCCATGCAGGGTGTGTTCTGGTACGGTTCCTGGATCGTCACCTTGAGGTCCGGATCTTCCGCGCAGAGCGGCGCCAGCACGGCCTCCACCTCTCGCCGGACCTCCAGCCAGATTTCGCCTGGAACCAGCCGGCGATCCAGCTCGATGGTGCAGCGGTCGGGGACCACGTTGACCTGCAGCCCACCTTCGATCCGCCCCACGCTGAGCGTGGGCGGCCCCAGGAGCGGATGGGCCCGCTCCCTGAGCCGTGGAATCAGGCGCTCCTCCAGTGCCCGGATGACTGTGGCCATCTTGACGATGGCATTGCAGCCCTCCCGGGGATTCGCGCTGTGGGCGGCCCGCCCCGTGGTCACCATCTTCCAGCGGACGACGCCCTTGTGCGCCGCGATCACATCCAGCCCGGTGGGTTCCCCGACGACAGCCGCGTCGGGTCGGAACCCCGAGGCCACGAGGTGCGCCACCCCCTCGTGGCCCAACTCCTCGCCCATGGTGAACGCCACCGAGATGGTCGCGCGCCGCTCCCGCACCGTGAGGGCACTCGCCAGGGCCATGAACATCGCGGCGATGGACGCCTTGGTGTCGCAGGCGCCCCGCCCGTACAGACGATCCCCATCGAGGCGCGGGGTGAACGGCCCTGCCTGGCCGTGCGATGGCGGGACCGTGTCCATGTGGGCCTCGAACAGCAGGTGCACCCCGCCCTGTTTTCCCGGCGCCGTCGCCAGGACGTTGGGACGTCCCGGCTGCACCTCGGTCACCGTTGGCGCGAGGCTCAGGGCCCTGAGGCGGTCGGCAAGGTATCCCGCGATCTCCCCCTCGCCCGCGCCGCCGCCCATCTGGGGGTTCACGCTGGGAATCCGGACCAGCTCGGAGAGCAGGCTGATGGCCTCTGTGCGGTCAATGATCTCGCCAGTCACGGACGCTCCTGAAAGGGGTCAGGGTTCCAGCGCGGCCGGGGCGATGCAGTCGGCGAGCTGGCGGAGTCCCTGGATCAGGGACGGGCCGGGTTGCAGGATGTCGGGGGACTTGATCTCGTGAATGCGCCCGTGGCGGACGGCGCTGGTCGCCCCCCATCCGGGCCGGGCGCGGATGCGATCCGGGACGACCTTCTTCCCGCACCACGAGGCAACGATCATCTCGGGATTCCGGCGCACGACCTCGGCCGGATCCACCACGCGATCGGGGGCCCTGGCGGCATCCCGCAGCTCCGGGAAGATGTCCACGCCCCCGGCCGCCTCGATGAGTTCCGAGACCCAGCGGATGCCTGAGATCAACGGATCGTCCCACTCCTCGAAGAAGACCCGCGGCCGGCGGGGGAGCCGCTCCGCCTCCTGGCGGACCTGTTGGACCTCCGCGTCGAGATCGGCGGCCAGCCGCTCGGCCTCGGCCGCGCACCCCAGGGTCCGTCCGATCAGGCGAATCGCGTCCCAGGTCTCCGACAGGCTGCGCTGATTCGTGACGAGCACGCTGAGTCCCGCCTTCACCAGATCCCGCACCAGGTCGGCCTGGAGATCCGAGAAGGCCAGGACCAGGTCCGGTCGCAGCCCGAGGATCTTGTCCAACTTGGCGCTGGTGTAGGCCGCGACCTTGGGCTTCTCCCGCGCCTGGCGCGGCCGGACGCTGTAGCCGGACACGCCGACGACGCGCGCTCCCGCGCCG
Organism: Candidatus Methylomirabilota bacterium; assembly: GCA_016180655.1. Taxonomy (GTDB): domain Bacteria; phylum Methylomirabilota; class Methylomirabilia; order Methylomirabilales; family 2-02-FULL-66-22; genus 2-02-FULL-66-22. Next base: position 12,773 of record JACPAT010000065.1, read on the forward strand.
AGGGCGAAGGCGATCTCCGTCGTTTCGGCCGTCAGACAGATGATCCGTTCCGGAAGGCCCATGGAATCCCAGGGGTCGCGGGCTGGGGGTTGGGGGTCAGGGAAAAAATCGTGGAGCCGCCCTTCCGAGTGATGCGTCGTCGTCTATAGCAGGTGTTGTCCGCCGTCCACCCGCAGCACCTCGCCGGTGATGAAGTCATTCTCGATGAGATACACCACCGCCCGGGCGATGTCCTCGGGCGCGCCCAGCCGGTCCAGTGGGACGCGCCGGATGGCCCGCTCGCGCTCCTCCGGCGTGGTCCCCTCGGGCAAGAGCACCGCGCCCGGGGCGACGGCATTCACCTGGACCGCGGGAGCCAGCGCCTTGGCCAGGCCCCGGGTGAGGGCGATCAGGCCGGCCTTGGACACCGAGTAGGGGATGTATTCGGCCCAGACCTTGAACCCGGCGATGTCGGCCAGGTTTACGATCTTCCCCCGGCCCTGGCGGAGCATGATCCCGCCGATCTTCCGGCACAACAGGAACGGCCCCTTCAGGTTCACGTCCAGGAATCGGTCCCAGTCCTCGTCCGGGAGAAGATGGAGGCGTTGTTGACCAGGATCTCGATCCGGCCAAAGGCCTGCATGGCCGTCTCGACGATCCGGTCCACGTCGGCGGCTACCGAGACATCACCCCGCACGGCGACCGGCTTTCCCCCCGCCCGCTTGAGCAGGGCCAAAAGCTCTTGCGCCTCGCGCTCCGAGTCCCGGTAGTGGATGACCAGCTCGGCGCCGCGCTCGGCGAGCGCCAGGGCGATGGCGCGCCCAACACGCTTCGCTGACCCCGTGACTAGGGCGATCTTCCCTTCGATCTCCACGACCGCACCACAGATCTTCTCAGAATTTACTTAACCGCAGATTTCGCAGATTCACGCAGATTATTTCCCGGCAGGATTCCCGCAGAAAATCTGCGCAATCTGCGTAATCTGTGGTTAAGTGGAGTCTGTCTCAGTGGCCGCTCATCAGCTCTTTCAGCGACTGGCGCTTGAACCCGGCCGGCGGTTGAAACTCCGCCGCCGGCACGCTGCGGCTCTCGGCCTTGACCACCTCCACCACCGCCCCCCCGGCAGCCCCGTGGTCCACGCTGCGGACCGCGTACCCCTCGGCCGCCAGCTTCCACGCGGGGTCGTAGGGATCCGCCCCGGCCTGTCGCGCACGACTGCGCCCGCAGCCCGGCAGGGTCTCCAGGGCCTTGGCCATCTCCTGGCCGAAGCGCTCCAGCTTCTTGGGATCAATCTCCCGCCAGGCCGTGATGGCTTTGCTCACCCACAGCTCCTCCGTGAACATCCCGTCCTCGAAGACATCATATCGGGTTGCCGCGAAACCGGCGATGCGGGCCGTCTGCCCCGTGGGCCGGACCTCGACCTTTGGCTCCCGGCAGGCCTCGGCGGATGGGGCAGGAGCAGCCGATCCCCCGCCCGGCATGGACTGCCGCATCATCTGCTCCATCATCTGTCGCTGCTCGGGGGGCATCTCCTTCAGCGCCTCCTGCATCTGTTTCATCGCCTCGGCCATCTGGCCCCCCATGGCCTGCATGGCGCCGCGCAACGCCTCGGCATACTCCCGCACCATCCCCGTCGCCGCGCTGCGCTGCTGGTAATCCACACTCGTCAGGGTCTGGGCCTCCAGATCCATGATCCACGCCGCCGTGGGTTTGCCCCCGTTGTCCAGCATCGTGGTCTTCATCCGGTTGGCGCTCAGGATCAATACCTGGCGATCCGTGTCCCCGCCCCCGGCCGCCCCGGCGCGGGAACGCACCACCTGCTCGATCACCCAGCCTGCATTGACTTCTCCGGCTGCGAAGAGGCCAAGAAGCACCAGACCCCCCAGGCTCGGCACGACCCGTTTCATGCGATCATCTCCCTTTCTCTGTCAGGATCTGGCCGGCAGCCAGGAGAGGAATCGGGGAACGCCGATGTGGCCCGGTCAGGCCGTCGTGCCTGTTCGAACGCGCTCCAGGGCGCTCATGAGGGCACGGGAGGTCAGGCCCTTCACCAGGTCGAGACGATCCCCGGCCGGCCAGGCGATGGGTGACGCGGTCCCTGCGGCCAAGTCCGCCGCCTCCTGCACGACCGCATCCTCCAGAGGTTTCCCCGCCAGGAATCGCTCCGCGTCCAGGGCGCGCATCGGCCTCGGGACTACACCACAGAGGGTCAGGCGTGCCCCGCAACAGGTGCGGAGATCCTGCTCCATGACCAGGAAGGCCCCGACCCCGGCCACGGCCGACTCCGCCTGCTGCCCTGAGAGGACGCGCAGGTAGGCGCCGCCGGACCGCGACGGGGGGGCCGGGAATCGCACATCCACGACGAACTCTCCCGGTTGCAGGACGGCCCTGCCCGCCCCCGCGAACAGCGCCTCCACCGCCAGCTCGGACCAGCCGTGCGGCCCGAAGATGGCTGAGGACGCCCGCAGGCAGAGGAGCGGGGGCGCGATCTCGGCACCGGCGCTGGCGTGGTCGAGGCTCGCGCCGAGCGTGGCGCTGTCCAGGATCTCCCCCGGGGCGATGGGGGTGGAGCCATCGGCCAGGATCGGATACACGCGCCGGACGGGTGGGAATTCGAGGATGGCGGGGAACGGGACGGCTGCCCCGATGCGCAGACCGTTTCGCTCGTCGTAGTCCAGGCGGTTGAGTTCGGGGATCCGCTTCAGGTCCAGAACCATGGACAGCCTGCGCTGGCCGTCGGTCACCTCCGCGATGAGGTCCGTGCCCTCGGCCAGCGGGCGGCTCCCGCCGCCCGCCGCCATCAGCAGCGCCGCCGCCTCGTCCAGCGTCTCCGGGGCAAAGTGTTCGACATCCCTCATGCGCGGCCTACGTGTTCCATCGCCCATGCCGGGGGGAACCCTTCATACCACGTTTTGCTGAGCAGCGCCAGCAGCGCATCGCGCGAGCGCAGGGATGAGCGGAGGCGGGGGCCGTCGTTGACTCTCGCCTCCTTCCTATCCTATAGTCCCGCCGCAAACCACTTACAAGGAGGGGACAGCCATGAAACGGCTCTGGATAGTGCTCGTGGGAGTGCTGTTCGCCGGTTGCGCGACCTTGCCGTATGCCCGCCCCCAGGCCACAGCCGACCTGAAGAACGCCAAGGGCGACGTGGTGGGGACAGCCGCCCTCTGGGAGGATGAGGGTGGCGTTCGCGTGTTCGCAGAGGTCCGGGGCCTCCCACCGGGCAGGCACGGGATTCACCTCCACGCGGTGGGAAAGTGTGATCCGCCGGAGTTCGCCACGGCCGGCGCCCATTTCAATCCAGAGGGAAAGAAGCACGGCCTCGCCAATCCACAGGGACCCCACGCGGGGGACCTGCCGAATCTGGATGTCGCGGCGGACGGGACGGGACAGGTCCACTACCTCGCCCGCCGGGTGACGCTGGCTCCCGGCCCGGCCTCGCTCCTCGATGCCGACGGCACGGCCGTGGTGGTCCACGCCGGAGCCGACGATCATGTCACCGATCCGACGGGAAATTCCGGCGGGCGGATCGCCTGCGGCGTGATTCAGAAGGCGCCCTAGCCCGCCGGGGAGCTTCCGCCGGCGAACCGACCCGGTCTCGCCATTGGCGAATCCTCGAAGGCCCGGGGCACCCCTCCGGGCCTTCGGCTTTCCAGATCACTCTCGGACGATTGGCTTCGTGAGAGGGGCCGCTACTCAGCCCAAAAATTTCACCGCCAAGACCGCAAAGATCGCAAAGAGCCGCCAATTCTCATCAAGTCAGAGGAACTGCCGGATCAAAATCTTCCGAACCGGATCCCCCAGTTTTCCGCCGTCAGTGCGTTGAATATGGGGCATTTCTTTGCGACCTTCGCGTGCTTTGCGGTTAAACTGCAGTGTTCGGGCTCAGCGGATCTCCGAGTACCGGGACAGGGAGGTCGCAAGAGCCGCCGCCTCGCGCTCCCGGAAGGCCACCGCGATCCGGAGCTGCTCCAGATACTGCTCCAGCGTCTTGCCGCCCAGCGAGATGTTCCGCGAGGTGAAGAACGCTCGCACGTCGGCTTCCAGGGCGGGCGTGGCCAGGCCCGTGATCCCCTCGCACATCCGCCGGAGCCCGCCCAGGGGGTACTGGCGCTCCATGCTTTCCCACTGCTCCTTGAGGAATTGCCAGGCCAGCTCCCGGGCGTGGACGCTCAACAGGAGGCTCCGCACCAGGTAGGGCGCGTCCTGGGTCCGCACCTCGCCGTTCACCGTGAGCTGAAGCGTCCTCTGGAGGAGCGCCGCATCGCGGAAGCCGGCGAGCGAGTACAGGTACCGCTGCTCCTCCTGGGGGGTCTGCGCCCTCTTGAACTTCCCCAGGAACTCGGCATACTCCGTCTCGCCGCCGGCATGGGCACGGATGGCGATCAGCGCGGCGAGGACGTTCGGGTCCGCCGCAGAAGGGTCATCACAATACCCGGCGCAGAGGTCCCTCGCCCGTGCCTGGACGGCCGCGTCGTTTCCCAGCGTCCCCATGGCCCGCAAGAGCTCCCCGCGGAGTTGGTGCGTGAGGTCGCTTTCCCCGGGCGAGGGGGCGAAGCCCAACCGCGCCACGGCCGGACCCAGCCGGTCCCGCACCAGGGCTTCCAGCAGCGGACGATCATCGGGGGGAATGACCCGGTTCAGGTACGCGAAGGACGCCAGGAGGGCCGTCCACACGTTCCGGTCGGTTTCGTCCTTCAGGCGCGCGGTCAGGGCCAGGAACTCCCCGACGGGGGAGAGGCCGGCGAGGACGGAGGCCCAGGCGTCATTGACGAGGTTGAATCGCTCGACGGGCGCCAGGACCTCGAAGGGCCTCTCTGCCAGCCGCTCCAGTAGGTCGGGGGAGTAGCGCAGACGGTAAAACCCGTGCCCGCCCTCGTTGGCCACGACCCAGTCCAGGCGTCCCGGCAACTCCACGCGCTCCTCGCCGGCGGACAGGAGCAGCCGGAGCTTGCGGGCCTCACCGTTCACGGTCACCCTGAAGTTGATCGGGACCTGCCAGAGGTCGGAGGCATCCGCTTCGCTATTGAGATAGGTGAAGCGGCGCTGGGAGAAGCAGAGCCGCCTGCCCCCATTCTCGCTCCTCACGGTCACCATGGGATACCCCGGGCGAAAGATCCATCCGTCCATGATCGCCGGGATGGGCTGATTCAAGGCCCTACCCAGGGCCATCCAGAGGTCGGAGGTTTCGGCGTTCCCGAACTGATGGTCGGCAAGATACCTCCGGACCCCCTCCCGAAAGACGGCCGGGCCGAGATATTGCTCCAGCATGCGAAGCACCGCTCCGCCCTTCTCGTAGGTAAGGACGTCGAACATGGCCTCGGCGTCCTTGGGGGCCACCACTTCGAACTCGATGGCCCGGCTCGACCGGAGGCCGTCCACCTCCAGGGCGGCGGCCCGGGACACGCCGAAGCTGACCCAGCGCTCCCATTCGGGTTTCCAG
>JACPAT010000066.1 GCA_016180655.1 Candidatus Methylomirabilota bacterium
CCGATCCCCTGGAAGAGCGTCCCCTTGGAACAGTCAATGCCGGGGCGCTTCTGGACGAAGCACGGATAGCAATCTTGCTCGCCGCACCCGATGTTGATGTCGTACACGCACCAGCCGCCCACCTCAATCCCGACCCGCCGCGCCGCCTCGGACGCTCCCACCACCTCGACCACCTGTTCATGGCCGGGGACAACCGGTTGGGTGTCGGCCGGGAGGCGAAAGCCCGGGGGGAATTCCTCCTCGCAGCTCGCTGTGTCGCTGGGGCAGCGGCCGACCGCGAGCGGCCGCAGGACCACGTTCCACGGGCCGTGGTCGTCGAAGAAGCGGGGCACGTCCACTTCCCGCACCTCGGCCTGGCCTCGGGCGGGGAAGATGATTGCCCGTTGCGTTTTCGGCAGATCGAGATCTTTCAGGGCCATCCTGTGTCCTCCGGCGCTGAAACAGAACCCCGCGGCGCACGGCGGTCATTCGGAAGACGTGAGCGACGCGCCAAGGCCCACCGCTCGGCAGAACCAGACCGGAGACCAGCGCGAACTCTGCCAAGCAGTTCTTATCGTCGCCGCCGGTGCCGATCAGCGAACAACAGATCCCGCCGACTCAGGTCCCCGCCGGGCGCCTTCCGAGAAGGACCCCGTCCTTGAGGAGCGTCTTCTGCAGCAGCGAGACGTCCAGTTTCTTGGGCACGGTCCCGGTCCTCACCGCAAGGGCTGCCGCCGTCCCGGCCGCCTGGCCCATGGCCGAGCAGGGTCCCATGCCACGCGTGCCGGACTGCGCCTCGAACGTGGCGGAGATGCATCGTCCAGCCACCAACAGGTTGTCCAGCCCTTGCGGCAGGAGGCTCCGATAAGGGATTTGGTACCCTGAGTTGTACGGCAGTTCTTGCTCCTGGGGCAGCTCTTCCTCTATGCTCGCTTGGCCCCAGCCCTTGCCGTGGATCAGGATGTCGCCGCCGGTCGCGTCATGCAGGTCAGGTGGATACGCGCCCATTCCCACGACGTCATCGAACTCCCGCTCCGAGATCATGTCCCCGACAGTGAACACGTACTCGCCGATCAGCCGCCGGCTCTCCCGAACCCCCAGGTCGTACACGTGGGTGAGGTAGGCGTTCTCAAACCCGGGAACGTGCTCCTTCAGGAACTGTGTGACCTCCATGGCCTGCTTCCGCAGGCGCATGGTCCCGGCCGTAATGTCCTCGGGGTCCAGCGAATCGATCGCGGTGTGCGTACAGTTGATGAAGATGTCCCCTGGCGTGCCGTGGTAGTAGACGCCGAACAGCTTGGGAAAGCGCTGGGCGATCTCCGGAAAGACCTTCCATGGCGTCCAGTACTTCGGCTTGCCCCGCAGGGGGGCGTTTAGGAATTTCCAGGGTTCCTTGTGTTCTGTGTTGATCCGCTCCTCCATGTACCGCTCGACCGGCTCCAAGTTGACATTCCCGACCCGGAAGATGCACGTCACCGCCTGCTGCCGCTTCCCGCCGCCGCGCTCAAAGGGTGCGCCGACAGAGGCGGCAAGATCGGCATCGCCCGTGGTATCCACGAACGCCTTCGCCTCGAGGCGAAGGACCCCGGCCTTGTTCAACACCTCTGCCGCCTGGACCAGCATCCCCTCCCGGAAGCCGCGGATGAACGAGGTGTAGAGCCAGAGCTTGCAGCCAGACTCCTGGATCATCTCGAAGGCCACATGCTTGAAAATCTCCGGGTCCATCGAGGCCGTGCTGGAGATCCACCGGTCCACGTTCTTGAAGAACATGTGGCCCAGACCCCCGCCCCGCTTCACCACCCGATCCAGCAGCTCCTGGGGGATGCCCGAGACGACCTGGTGGTCCCGCCCGTCGAAGAACCCGCCCAGATTCATCCCGGTGGCGATGTTTCCTCCCAGGTGTCCCCAGCGTTCCACCAGGAGGGTCTTGGCACCCTGCCGGGCCGAGGCGATCCCTGCGAATAGTCCCGCCGTCCCTCCGCCCATGACGATCACATCCCATTTCGTGTCCATAGCTTTCCCCCTCTGGCAGGCAGCGTCACCCGACCTGTCGGCCAGTCAGTGCCGTCTCTTGGATTGTCCGAGATGGTGCGTGATGCCGGTTGACTCTCTCCTTCTCAACCCCTGGCCGCCTTCAGCACCTCTTCTATGGTCTTCCACACCGAGCGCACGGCCTGCAAAGGCGTTTTCCGTCCCAGGAGTGCCTCGTGCACCTCGTCGCCTACCGTCTTCACGATCGTGGGCTGCTGCGGGATTGAAAGACCGGTTTTGGCTGTGGGGAGCGACTTCAGGAGCGGTTCCCAGGCGAGGTACGCCTTTTTGAAGTCTGGGTGCTCGATCACGTCCCGCCGGGTCGGCCCGTTTGCCGCCTTCACCGCCGCAGCCAACTGCGCCTCGTGGCCCACCATGTACTTCACCGCCTGGTAGGTCGCCTCTTTCCTGGCATCCGGGATCCACTTGTTGACACCGAAATTCCATCCCCCAATCGCGTCTCCTCGCGGGCCCACTAGCTCCTTTTGTGGAAGCCCGGGGAATAGCAGCGAGTACCCCACCTTGCCTGCCACCTTCGACTTGGACGGATCCTCCACCAGCGTTACCCGTGGGGAGAACATGGTAGCCTGACCAGTGACCCCCTGCTGGAAGGCCGATAAGACATCCAAGATCCCCCAGGTCATCACCCCTGGAGGTGCGAGCTTGGCGTCAATCCACCGCTTCCAAGCCTCGAGGATTCGGGTAGCCATAACCCCGTTGGGCTCGAAGGGGGCCACCGCGTCCTCCGTCTCATTTAGCCAGCGCGCGCCGTACACATAGACCCAGTCCTGGAACTCCTGATAGGTGTTGTCCGCTCCGCCCAAGTGGAGGCTGACCCCGAACGTGTTTTCCTTCTCTTTGAGAATCCGGGCGTTGTTCTCATACTCCTCCAGCGTGTTCGGGATCGTCAGCCCGTGCTTTTCGAAGAGATCCCTCCGGTAATAGAAGAGCGAGGTCAGCCCGACCCGGAACGGGAGCCCCACCACCTGGCCGCGCCACATCCCCATGTCCCAGTTCCTGCCGAACTCCTGGGAGGCCGGCCCATGCTTTCGGACATAGGGTGTGAGGTCCTCCACGAATCGATACATGGCCCCACGCCAGCCGTGTTGCACCGGGATCAGGTCGAAGCTGGTGCTCTTGGCGACGAACTCCGCCATGGTCTTTTCGAACTGCGCCTCCCACGGGATGGGGGTCATCACCATCTTGACGCCGCTGCCCTTTTCGTACATCTTCAGGGCCACCTCCGCCGGCGGTCCCATGCCCCCTTTCTGGATGAGCGCGGAGAGTTCGCTCACCCGCTCCGCGCCCCTCGCGTACCCCGCCAGACCCAGCACGCTCGCCCCGGCAACCCCCTTCAGAAACACACGACGTGTCGTCTTCATGGCTGCGCCCCCCCTTCTGACCTCTTGGCCAATCTATCCCCTCTTGGCTTCCTTCATGATGCCGTCCATCTCCTTCCAGGCGGCCTTCACCGCATCCTCGGGCTTCTCCCGACCGAGGAGGACGTTGGCGATCCTATCGCTGACCACTTTGCTGATCTTCGGCTGTTCGGGCACGCTGACGCCGCTATGGAAGGTCTCAAGGCCGTCGCGCAAGGGCTTCCAGGCCGGGTAGACCTTCTGGAATTGTGGATCCTCGAGCACGTCAATGCGGCTCGGCCCGTTTGCAGCCTTAATCGCCGCGGCCAATTGGGCCTCTCTGCCCACCATGAACTGCACCGCCTTGAAAGCGGCTTCTTTCCGCTCGTCAGGGATCCACTGATTGATCCCGAAGTTCCAGCCGTCTCCCTTGTCGCCCCGCGGCCCGACCGAGTCCTTGGCAGGGACCTTGGGGAACAGGAGGGCATAGCCCGCTTTTCCAGCCACCTTGGATTTACTGGGATCTTCCACGAGCGTGACCCGCGGCGAGAACATCATGGCCTGGGCGATCAGCCCCTGCTGGAATGCGGTGAGCACATCCAGAATACCCCAGGTCAGGATCCCCTGAGGCATCCAGCCCCTGTCAAGCATCTGCTTCCAGGCCTTGAGGATCTTGATCATCAGCTCCCCGTGCGGGTCGAAGGGCGCCAGCTCCTCCTGGTCGGGATCCTTCAGAATTCTCCCCCCGTAGGGGAGATGCCAGCTCTGGAGGTCCAGGAAACTGTTCGGATCCCCGCCCAACTGGCTCCCGAATCCATAAATATTGTCCCTGGGGGAAGTCAGCGCCTCCGCGTTCTTCACCAGTTCCTCGAAGGTATTGGGAACGGAGAGCTTCTTCTTCTCGTACAGGTCCTTTCGGTAGTAAAACAGGGCGCCGACCCCCAGGCGAAACGGAAGCCCGATCCGCCGCCCCTTCCACTTGCCTGCCTCCCAGGCGTTCTTGGGAAATGGCCTCCCGTCCACATTGTACTTCCTGACGTACGGCTCCAGGTCTTCAAAGAACCGATACATGGCCCCGCTCCATCCGTGGTTGGCGGAGAGGATGTCGAAGGTCGTGCTCTTGCCGATGAACTCAACCATCGTCTTTTCGAATTGGGCCTCCCACGGGACCGGGGTCATCACGATCTTCATCCCGCTCCGCTCCTGGTACATGCTGAGGGCAATCTCCGCCGGGGGTCCCGCCCCCCCCTTCTGGATCAATGCGGACAATTGTTGGACGCCCTGCGCGGATTCGGCGAAGGGATCTCCCATCGCCAGCCCTGCTGCGACTCCCCCCAACGAACCCAGAAACTGCCGTCTGTTGATACCCATAATGCCCCCTCCTCATGAAAAGGCTTCCACGAACCCAGTACTACTCCTGTCCACCAGGGCTCCGCAGCTCTGCCTGCCTATCCCCCCAGGACGACTGGCTCACTTGAGCGCCCCCAGCGTCAGTCCTTTCACGATGTGGCGTTGCACGAAGACCGCGAAGAGGATCGTCGGAACCATGTACAGGATGCCGTACACGGACATGGGCCCCCAGTAGACCCCCTCCTCGGCGTAAAACCCGAGCGCGGCCAGCGGCATCGTCTTGGCTTTGTGCGCGACTAGGAAGAGCGCGATGGGGAAGTCATTCCACGCCAACAGAAAGCTGAACACGCTCGTCGCTGCCAGCCCGGGCGCGATGACCGGGAACAGGATGCGGATCAGCGCGCCGGTCCGGGAACACCCATCCACCAGGCCCGCCTCCTCCAATTCCGGCGGCACTTCCTTGATGAACCCCCACAGCATCCAGATCGCGAGGGGGAGGTTCAGCGCGGTATACGACAGGATGAGGCCGGTCAGGGTGTCCCGGAGATGGAGGCTGTTCATGAAGATGAACAGCGGAATGACGGTCGCGATGGGGGGAAGCATCCGCGTCCCCAGAACGGCGAACGCGAGCGGTCGCTTCCCCCGGAAGTTGAATCGGGCAAAGGCATAGGCGCACAGGCTCGCCACGGCCATCGACAACGCAGTGGTGACCACGGCGACAATGAGGCTATTCGGGAGAAACTCCCGCAGGATCCGCCGCCCCTCCTGCGGCGCCATGGCGCTGGCTTCCGCGGAGAAATAAAACCAGTACCAGTTCTCCAGTGTGGGCTTGAAGATGAACGTGGGCGGCCAGGTCACAATATCCCGGCCCAGCTTGAAGGAGGTCACAACCATCCAGGCTGGCGGGAACAGAAACCCGATCACGACGGCGGCGAGAGCCAGATACAGCAAGAGTGTCCTGAGCAGTGTTCGTTTCATGGACCGTCTGCCCCTAGAATTTGAGTTCCCGGTACAGATACACCGTATACGCGATTGTCAGGATACCCGTGACAAGGAGGATCACATACGAGATGGCCGAGGACAGCCCCAGGTCCCAGATCTTGTACGTCTGAAAGTACAGATAGTTTCCGAACACCAAGGCCGAGTTCCCGACACCTCCGATGGAGCTGAAGAGGAGCATGATGGTGTCGAACGTTCGAATGATGAAGATGGTTCGAAAGAGCAGGGCAATGGCAATGAGTGGGGTCAACCACGGGAGCGTAATGAATCTGAATGTCTGCCACGCGGTCGCGCCGTCCATCCGGGCGGCCTCAAATTGCTCCAGGGGAATAGCTTGCAGCCCTGCGAGAAGGATGAGGACAACGAAGGGTGTATTCTGCCACACCTCGACGATGATGATGGTCGGGATCGCAAGTGTCGGAGAAGCTGTCCAGAGCAGCTTCGGGAGCCCGACGATCGTGAGGAAGTAGTTGAAGAGACCGAAATCCGGGTGGACGAACAGCCGCCACATGAGCCCTGCAAGCGCAGGAGCCATCATCATGGGGACGAGGATCGCCGTTCGGATGAAGCGTTCGAAAATGAGGCGCCGATTCAGGAGGACCGCAATCCCCAGCCCGAGCAGGAATTCGAGCACCAGGGAGGGGACGATCAGGTAGGCGGAATTGATCGTGCTGCGCCAGAACAGCGGATCCTCGAAGATCTTTACGTAGTTCCGGAATCCGACGAAGCGTGGTTGAATGTCCAGAATCGGATTAAAGGATTGGAAGCTTGTGTGAAGCGAAACGAGCCAGGGATATGCCAGGATGGTGGTCAGGATCAGAAAGGTAGGGGCAATCAGGAAGTATGGGTAGGCGTGTTTGAAAAACTGCCCCTTGCGCTTGGGGGCGTGTTGTCGCGCAATCGGCAGACCATGCACCTCAGCAGGGAGGACAGAGTCCGTCCTCCCTGCTCCCGTGGTCGGGTAATCCGATGAGTTCCGGGATGCCACAACCCCTCCGATGAGGACTCTCGGCGTTCCGGAGTCTACACGGCCTTCTTACTCCAAGATCAACGAACCCCAGGGCGGCCTTCCCGCTGGAGGTTTCCGCCGGCAGCTAGCGGGCAGTGGCCGTCGTCGCGACCGGTTCCTCGGCCGGGAGGTCAATGACCGGGTCGCGCTCCACGATCTTGTCGATGGAGACGCCCATGGAGGCGTCGGTCTGGCGGTCCACGCGGATCTCGACCAGGGCCGGGACCCGCAGGCGGTTGGATTCCCGGACGGCCCATTCCAGGGCCGGCTTGATCTCTTCGGGGCGCAGGACCCGCTTGCCCAGGGCCTTCATGCCCTCCATGATCTTCACGAAATCCGGCCCGTACCCGTCGTCGTAGCCGATGTCCACGCCGTAGTTCATCTCGTAGAGGTACTTCTCCGGCTGCCGGATCAGCGAGAGGAATCCGTTGTTCAGCATGACCAGCACGTAGGGGACATTGTTTTGCACGGCGGTGGCCAGGTCTCCCAGCAGGAACTGGAAGGAGTAGTCTCCCACCACCCCCACCACCTGCGCGTCCGGCTTGCCCAGCTTCACCCCGATGCAGGCCGGCACCTCCCAGCCCAGGGGGCCTGCCTGGCCGCAGCAGAAGTAGGTCCCGGGCTTGGAGATCTCCTGGAACTGCCCCGACCAGATCTGGTAGAGGCCGATGGCGGTCACGAAGATGGTGTCCGGGTTGAAGAACTCGTTCAGTTCCTTGAAGACCCGCTGGGGCTTGACGGGGACCTGGTCGAAGTCCATCTTCCGCCGGAAGCGGCGGCGGTAGTCCGCGGCCTTCTGGGACCACGGGCTGGGGGCGCGCCGGGACGTCATCTCCCGGGCGACCCGCAGCAGGGCCTCCACCGCCAGCTTGGCGTCCGAGACGATGCCGAGATCGGGCGGGAAGACCTTGCCCAATTGGGTGGGCTCGATGTCGATGTGGCCATCCCGCCGTAGAGCGGATGATCGGCCGGGATCCCGCCCATGGCCATGTACGTCGGGATCACCGGGATCTGCAGGTGCTCCGCCAGGGCCACGAACTCCTCGCAGGCGCGGGCCAGCATGACCCCGCCGCCCATCATCAGGATGGGTCGCTGCGCCTGCAGCAGCATCTCCACCGCGCGCCGGATCTTGCGGCTGTCCGGCGAGGGCTTGAAGACCTCCAGGGGGGCGTCAATGGCCGGATCGTACTCCACCTCCCCCCGCTGCACGTCCAGGGGCAGGTCGATGAGGACCGGGCCCGGGCGTCCCTCCCGGGCGATCTTGAAGGCCTCGCGGAACACCTGGGGGATCTGGGCGGTCTCCAGGACGCAGTAGGTCTTCTTCGTCACCGGCTTCGCGATCTCCGCGATGTTCACGGCCTGGAAGGCCTCTTTATGCAGGATGGGCCGGACCGCCTGCCCCGTGATGCAGACGATGGGAATGGAATCCCCCTGGCAGGTGTAGAGGCCGGTGATCATGTTGGTGCCAGCCGGACCCGAGGTGCCGATGGCGACCCCCACTTTCCCGGTGACCCGCGCCCAGCCGTCGGCGGCGTGGGTCGCCCCCTCCTCGTGGCGGACGGTCAGGTGGCGGATCTTCTGCGACTTCGACAGCGCCTTGTACAGCGGCAGGATGGCGGCCCCGGGAATGCCGAAGACCACGTCCACCCCCTCGTCCTCCAGGATCTTCACCACCGCTTCCATGACTGGCATCTTGGGCATAGCTGGACCTCCCGGCATCGGGGCTTCCGGCCGGCTGCCGGAAGCCCCGACTGCGTTGTGTCAGAACTTCAGACCGAAGAATCGGTTCAAGAGGAACACCGTGAAGAAGAACCCGAAGAACACCAGGTTCAGGACCAGCATCACCTCCCGGAACGTGCTGCCCCGGTACTCCTTCGGCAGGAACTTCCGGTTCACCCGGATGGTGAGGATAGCGGACAGGGCCATGGTGAAGTTGGCGATGTTGGCGCTGATGGCGAAGATCACCAGGGGGAGCGTGATGTTCACGAAGGTGACCCCCCAGGCGAAGAACACGATGAGGAGCGTGTAATAGATCCGGCGGATGTCCGCCTTGGCCCAACGCCTGATCCCTTCCACCCCCCACCAGAGCATGTCGGTGGCCTGCCGCACCACCAGGTCCACGTTGCTGACGGCGGTGCTGTACAGGATCCAGAACCCGAAGAACAGCGCCAGGAACCAGCCGAAGTTCCCCATTTTCTGGATCAGGCCGCTGGCAGTGGACGCGGCGATGCCCCAGGATGGGAGGGCCTCGCCGCGCGGCAGCGTTCCGACGTACAGGATGCCTGGCAGGAACATTCCCGCCATGGCCCCCCCGTAGAACACCACCCACTGGTCAATGTTCAGGAGCTTCCACCAGCCTTTGAAGCGTTCCGCGTTCTCAGGCGTCTGGGGCGCGATCTTGCCGACGTGGGAGACGTGCACTTCCTTTCCCCCGATGGCCGCAGGGATGTAGCCGACCTTGCCGCCCATCCCGTAGCCCTTGTCGCGGTACCAGTTACTGATGGCGTTGTTGCCGAAGCCACCGTAGGCCGAGTACCCGACCAGGGCACCGAGCAGGAGCAGGTCCACCCCTCGCGGGACGAAGCCGAAGGTGAAGAAGCCCTTGATGCCCTCCCACCAGACCGAAGCCGGGACAATGTACAGGTCGAGCAGGAAGAGGCCGCCCAGGACCACGATCATCATGATCCAGTTGGCCCATTCCAGCGTCCGTTCGATGGTCCGGCCGAAGGAGATGATGATGCAGCACGAGGCGAACACGATGTAGCCCCAGATGACCACCGTCCCCCTGTCTGGCGCTCCAGGGATCCGCGACAGATGGAATGCCGCCAGAGCCGTGGCCGCCCCCAGGGCCCAGCCAGGCAGGGCCCGCTCCAGGAATCCGGCGATGGTGAAGATCCACCCCCAGAACGCCTTGCCCGGTGCCAGCCGCATGAAGCCCACGGTGATGGGCTCGCCGGTGTAGAGCGTGTACCGGCACATCTCCAGGTTCAGGAAGACCTGGAGCAGCGACGAGACGGTAGTGATCCAGAGGAGGGCCAGGCCCCATTTCACGAACAGGGCCGGGCCGACCAGCCACTCTCCACCTCCAATGGTTCCGCCCAGCGCAATGACTGCGGGGCCGAGAACCGCCGTCAGTTTCCGGAAGGTCAGGTCCCTCGGTGGGGCCGGGAAGTCATCCCGTTCGAAGCGTGGGCCGTACCCAGGATCCGCATCGGACAACACAGGCTCTGCGCTCATGGCCGCCTCCGTTCTTCATGCCACGCGCGGAAGCCCTCCCTCTTCCCGCCGATCGTGGAACGTGCCCCTCGATCTGCCTGACGTTCCTCGTGTGCCCGGTGTCACCTCCTTTCCAGGCCTGGCTCCCCCGCGCGTGCCGAGGGGGCGCCGTGCCGGTCGTTGCGTGAGGAATGGCCGAGCTGCTCGGAGATCTGACGTCCCGCCTGAACGACGTGCGGCACCAGTTCCTGGATGCGCCGGGCGTGCAACCGGAGGGTCGGTCCCGAGATGCCCACGGCGGCGACCGTCTCGCCCCGGGCGTTCCGGACCGGCGCGGCGATGCAGCACGCCGACTCCTCGCATTCCTCCCGGTCCAGCGCGAATTCCTGATCGCGGACCTTCTTGAGTTCCCGCCGGAGCTGGCTCACCGAGGTGATGCTGTGCCGGGTCAGCGCCTCCAGGGGTCCCCGGCCCACCAGCGTGTCCAGGTCCGCGGCGCTCCGGAACGCCAGCAGGACCTTGCCGACCGCCGTGCAGTAGAGCGGGGCCCGGCGCCCGATCCGGGAGAAGATGCGAAGGCTCTGCGGGCCCTCTGCCTTGTCCAGATACAGCGCCTCGTGCCCATCCAGGATGACCAGGTTCGCCGTCTCCCCGGTCGCCTGGCTCAGCCACTCCAGGACCGGGCGACCGATGCGCCGGAGATCCATCTGGCTCAGGTACGACTCGGCCAGGTGGAGCGCCTTCGCGCCCAGGGCATAGCGGCCCGTCTCGGGGCTCTGCCGGGCGTAGCCCCGCGCCACCAGGGTGGCCAGGAGGCGGTGGGTGGTGCTGACGTGCAGGCCCACCCGCTTGCTCAGCTCGGCGATCCCGACCTCGCCCCGGCTGTCCCCCAGGGCCTCCAGCAGGGTGAGGGCCCGCCCGATGGATTGCACCGTGCCGGCGCCGTTCTCGTTCCGTCTCCGCGACTTCGTCATGGGTCCCTCAACCCGGCAAGCGGGGCCGGCGGTCTGGAGCGGTCTGCTGCGGCGTCAGGTGCGCGATCCGACGGGGCCGGGTATGGGGGGATGACATGGGGCACACGGGTGTGGCGGTTTTCGTATGGTGAAAATCACTTTCGTACCGTGACGCTACCCGAGACGGCGGGAGGCTGTCAAGGGATTCTTTCCCCCGGCATCGGCCAAGGTCCGATCTTCGAGACCTCCCTCCGGGCACCGGCGCGGGGGGTGCCGGCACCTCACCTGTTCCGCCCGGGCGATGCCCCCGGTCGGTGGGGTCGGGACCGGATCAGCGTGCCGAACGGCAGCCCGGCACGCCCAAGCCGAGCAGGATGCTGAAAAACTCGTTTTCGCCCAGGCTGCTCAAAAAGGTCCAGATGCAAGGCGGCGTGCCGGGTACCCATCCGCAGGATGGGTGCAGGTGCGAGGCGTACTTAGTCCGTACGTCGCAGCGCCGCGCGAGCGCGCCAATCCGCCTGAGGCGGACAGACTCGCGCCCGTGGGCGAGCCTCACGGCGACGTCAATGGCATCCAGCATGCTCTGATGCGCCGCCGTGCCCTTGCCGGCCTTGCCGAAGGCCGTCCCGTGGTCCACGGAGGTGCGGATGATGGGCAGGCCCAGGGTCACGTTCACCCCGCTCACCGAGGTCCACTTCTGCGTGGCCCTGTCGAAGGTGAAGCCCAGTGTCTTCAGGGGGACGTGTCCCTGGTCGTGGTACATGCACACCACGATATCGTACAGGCCGCCGCGGGCCCTCCCGAAGACGGTGTCGGGCGCGATGGGACCGTCCACCCGGATCCCTTCGACCTTGGCCTCCTCGATGGCGGGGATGATCTCCTTGATCTCCTCGTCGCCGAAGAGGCCATGCTCGCCGGCGTGGGGATTCAAGCCGGCCACGACGATCTTCGGCTCGGCGATGCCCAGGGCCTTCAGGGCCCGGTGGGCCAGCCGGATCACGGTCAGGATGCGCGGCTTCTTCGTGCGCTCGATGGCCTCGCGGAGCGAGACGTGGGTGGAGACGTGGACCACCCGCAGGTCTTCCCCCAGGAGCATCATGGCGTAGTCCTTGGTGTTGGTCAGGGCGCCGAAGATCTCCGTGTGCCCCGGGTGGGGGCAGCCGGCCTGGTTGATGGACTCCTTGTGGATCGGACCGGTGACCACGGCGTGGATCTCCCCGGCCAGGGCCATGGCGATGCCCCGCTCGATGTACTCCACCGAGGCCTTGCCGCACATGGCGCTGACCCTGCCGTACTGGAGCCTGGCCATGTCCACGTTGGCGAGATCCAGGACGTCCAGGCTGCCGTGGGTGAAGCGTGCGTCGGCCACCGTGCTGATCGGCGAGAGCGCGAGCGGCAGCTTGGTGATCCGCAGCGCGTCGACCATGGCATTCCGATCGCCGATGACGAAGGGCCGGGCCCTGGCGTACACAGAGGGGTCCGCCAGGGCCTTGGCGGCGATCTCCGGCCCGATGCTGGCGGGATCCCCCATGGTGATGCCGAGAATGGGTCGATCCATAGATGGCATGCCTCCCATCCCGAATTATTCGCGAACCCGTTCGCGAATAATTCGGGGAATGACCAATGGCTTTATATCACACCAGCATTCGTCCGTCATCCTGCGGTGCTGCTGTTAACCCCCGGATTCGAACTGCAGCACGGCGGCACGTCCGCACAGCAGCACGCTCAACTCGCCCCCGCCGACCGCAAGTAAGACAGTGCCTTCATTGCCTGGGCGCGGCGGTCACCGGCCTTGGCCAGGCAGACGGAGGCGGCGCCCTCGTAGCCGATGTCCCGCAGGGTGGCCAGGATGGCGGGCCAGTCGAGGGAGGACTTCCCACCTGGGCCGGGCGGGACGCGACCGGGATCGTACAGGTGCAGGTGCCTCACGTATCCCGCGGCGGCGCGCAACCCCTCGATGACCGACGCCTCCTTCCGATGAAGCTGGTGGGTGTCCAGCATCAAGCCGAAGGCCGGATCGTTGATCCGCCGGACCCAGGCCACCGCATCCGCCACGGTGCAGATGAAGTTGCTGTCGGCCTCGTCGGTGGGCGCCAGGAGCAGCGCGGAGCCGGCCCCGGCCGCGAACCGGGTGAGATGGGTGAAGATCTCCTCGGCCAGGGTCGCCCCGCTCTCGGCGGACAGGCTGGTCGGCAGGCTTCCCTTGGTGCCGGCCAGGGTCACCGGGACGCCGAAATGGCCGGCGAAATCCAGCAGGTCTTTGAGGCGAGTCAGGGCCCGGCTGCGGATGGCGGCCTCGGGGTGGCGCAGGGTGAGGCCCTCGGCCACGATCCGCCCGCTGTTCACTGTCGTCAGGACCACGTCGGAGGCCTTCAGGGCCCGGTCCACCTCGGCCACGCCCACGGTCCCCGGGGGCCCGGGGAAGAACTCGATGCCGTCGTAGCCCAGCGCTCTTGCCTCGGCGGCCAGCAGTCCGGGCGTCCCCAGCAGCAGGTTCACCATGTAGCCGGTCGCCGCGATGTCCGGCGTGCTGGCCAGCAGACTCAACTGCATCACAGAGGAAACCTCACGGATTCAAATTAACCACAGATTTCACAGATTACGCAGATTATTCCGGAACGATCCTCCGGGTGAAATCTGCGAAATCTGCGTAATCTGTGGTTCAATGGTTGGTGGTGTTCTTTCCGATCTGGGCGGCGACGGCGTCGCCGACGGCCCGCGTGCTGGCGCTGCCGCCCAGGTCCGCCGTGTGGAACCGCCGGTCCCGCAGCGTCGCTTCCACGGCCCCTTCGATGGTCGTGGCCGCCGCCCGGGCCTCCCCATCCTGTTTCCGCTCGCCGAGCCAGTCGAGCATCATTCCGGCCGAGAGGATCTGGGCGATCGGGTTGGCGATGCCCTTGCCCGCGATGTCCGGCGCCGTCCCGTGAGAGGGCTGGAACAGGCCGTAGGTGTCCCCGATGTCCGCCGATGGGGCCAGTCCCATCCCCCCGATCGTGCCCGCTGCGAGGTCGGAAATAATATCCCCGAACATGTTCTCCGCCACGACCACGTCGAAGCGCAAAGGCCGTTGCACCAGGTAGAGGGTCATGGCGTCCACATAGATGTGGTCCGTCTGGATGTCGGGGAATTCCCGGGCCACCTCGTCGAAGATCTGGCGGAAGAAGGCCATGCTCTTCAGGACGTTCGCCTTGTCCACGCAGGTCACGCGCCGCTTCCCGTCGGCCGGCGCCCCGTGGCGCGTCTGGGCCAGGCGGAACGCGTACCGCACGATCCGCTCCGTCCCGGCGCGGGTGATGATCATGCTGTCGGTGGCTACCTGGTTCCCCACCAGGATCCCGCCTCCCCGCGACGCATACAATCCCTCGGTGTTCTCCCGCAGGATCACGTAGTCAATGGCCGGATCGCCCGCCAGGACCGGGGGGACGCCTGCATATCGCTTGATGGGGCGCACGCCCGCATACAGGTCCAGCACGAAGCGCAACGTGAGCTGCGGCGCGATCTCGGTCCCGTCGGGAAACCGGATATCCGGCAGCCCGGCCGAGCCGAAGAGGATGGCGTCAGCCGCGCGGCAGGCGTCCAGCGTCTCCGGCGGCAGGTCGCTCCCCGTCTCTTTATAGCACCGGGCGCCGGTGGGGTGCTCCTGGCACTTCAGGGTGAGCCTCGGGAAGGCCCCCTCCACCGCCCGCAGGACCTTGAGCGCCTCGGCCATCACCTCGGACCCGATCCCGTCGCCCGGCAAGACGGCGATTCGATAGAATCCCATGGTCACGCTCCTCGGTATGCAGTCGGATTGAGAAAAAGACGACCTCCTTCGGATGTGGGAAGAGTGCCGCCGGCCCCCGTCAGGAGCACCAGGTCCGCGTCGGCCCCTGCACCGATCCGTCCCTTGCGAAGCAGTCCGAGGAGATCCGCGACGTGGCGCGTCGCGAAGGCGACCGCCTGTCCCCACGTCAGCCCGCCCCGCACCACCTCGCGCATCGTCTGGAGCAACGAGTCGGGGCCGGCCATATACTGGCCTGTCTCGCGCCCGGCCGCGTCTAGGCGAGGATACGCCGCTCCGCTGTCGCTGCTGAGGGTGATCCGCGCCAGGGGGACCCCGGCGGCCAACGCCCCCCG
>JACPAT010000067.1 GCA_016180655.1 Candidatus Methylomirabilota bacterium
GAACCAATTTTCCCTGACCGGGCGTGAGTTCGTCGATCTCACCGACCTTAATCAATCGAACCATGTTCCGCAAGCCCCCCACCGTGATCGGGACACCCGCGTGCCCGTCGTGCGGGCGAGACGGTATCACAGGAGTTTGTCGAAGGCAACACTCAAGAAGGGAAGGCGGGAAGGCGGCAGATCACGAGACGCGGGACGCAGATCGTATGAGTGCGCTGGCTGAGCTGGAGGACTCTTTTCTCCCCGTGGGGGATCCTCAGTCTCGCAGCAGGGCTTCCAGGCGCTCCTTGGCCTGGCGCGCCGTCTCGATGTGATGCCCGCAGATTTGCATGATTTCGTTCCGCAAGGTCGGTCGAAGGGTCATCATGAAGTTGATGAGGCCGCCCAATGCCTCGTCCAATGCCTGGACGGCCGCCTGGACTTCCTCGCGTGCCGTGGCATCCATACTGCCTCCGGCGAGTGAGCTGAGTGGGAGTGGTCGCCCGGGCCGGGCTGCTGGGCCGGGGCGCCCCCAGCCTACCTGGTGGCTTCGCGCGCTGCACCGATGACGCGCAGGAATTCGGCCTGCGCCTTGGCCTGAGTCTCCACAAGCAGCCGGGTCACTTCCAGCCAGCCTGCCATGACCTCGCCATTCGTCTTGAGCCACTCGCCGGCAAGGGCGAGGGCCGGTGCCGGCGAATGCGTTGGCGATCCCAGCGCGCCCAACCGCTCCAGGACGATCATGGTCTGGTCCTCGAAATCGGTGAATGCGATGCCGAACTGCTTGAGCAGCCTGCGGGTTGCATCCTCGGGCATGGGGTCCTCCTTTTTTCGGGCTGCGTCGCTTCACCAGAGATGCGCAGCGCCGGATTTTCCCGTGACAAGCCCAGGGTGCGAAGGTATATTTGCGCGCCTCGAGCGCGCCTGAGGGTATTCTATCACACCGGCGGCAGCTGCATCGGGAGAGAATTCGACCGGGCAACGCTCCATCCCATGCGGTCGCGATCCGGCCGGCTTCTGGAGGCCCTGCGTGGCTGAGTTCATCCTCCGGACGAAGAAGAAACTGGAGATGGTGGACATCACCGGCCGGGTCGTGGACGTGGTCAAACAATCCGGGGTCAGCGACGGCATCTGCCTGGTCTACGTGCCCCACGCCACGGCCGCCGTGGCCATCAACGAGAACGCCGACCCGAACGTGTGCGAGGACATCCTGGAGGCTCTCGGGACCCTGATCCCCGAGGGGAGGTGGCGCCACGATCGGATTGATGAGAACGCCGCCGCACACATCAAGGCGACGATCCTGGGGCCCAGCCAGGCCGTGCCGGTCCGCGCCGGTCGCCTTCGGCTTGGCACCTGGCAGAGCGTGATGCTGGTGGAGCTGGACGGTCCGCGGGAGCGGACCGTGATCGTCGAGGTCCGATGAGGGTGCTGGCGGTGATGGCGCCGATGCGAGAGGGGAAGACCCCATGACCGTCGTGCAGGCCATCGTCCTGGGCCTCGTCCAGGGCATCACCGAGTTCCTGCCCATCAGCAGCATCGCCCATCTTCGGGTCGTTCCTGCCCTCCTGGGATGGTCGGATCCGGGAGCCGCCTTCTCGGCCGTCATCCAGCTCGGCACCCTTGCGGCCGTCCTGGTCTATTTTGCCACCGACATGCGGTTCATGGCCCGGGCGGTCCTCCGGGGGCTGGCCGACGGGCGCCCATGGGAAAGCCAGGAGGCGCGGCTGGCCTGGTTCATCCTGGTTGGCACGCTCCCGATCGGGGTGTGCGGCCTGGCGTTCAAGCGGTACATCGTGGGGGAGCTGCGGTCCCTGTACGTCATCGCGGGGAGCCTGATCGCCCTGGGGATACTCCTCTGGGTTGCGGAGAAAACGGCGTCCTTCCGCCGTGAGGTGAAGGACCTCGGCTGGGCGGACAGCCAGCTGATCGGCTTGGCCCAGGCGCTGGCGCTGATCCCCGGCTCGTCCCGGTCGGGGACGACCATGACCGCCGCCATGTTTCTGGGACTGACGCGAGAAGCCTCGGCGCGCTTCTCTTTCCTGCTGGGGATTCCGGCCATCGGGGCGGCGGGGCTGTTCGAGCTTCGCGATCTCGTGAAACACGGCCTGGCGGGCGCAGGCCTCACGAACTTGATGGTCGGCATCTTGACCTCCGCCGTCAGCGGGTACCTGGCGATTGACCTGCTGCTGCGGTACCTCCGCACTCGGACGACGCATGTCTTCGTGTGGTATCGGATCGGCCTCGGCCTGTTGCTCCTGGCACTCCTGACTGCCGGGTTTCTGCTGCCGCTGGGGTGAAGCCCACCCGGTACAAGGATGCGCTTGTGACGACCCACAGACTCACAGAATTTTCTTGACGGGGAGGACGGTCGAAGATATCATGCGCTTGCATGAACGGGAGAAAGCCGGTCAACATGGACCTCTTGATACCAACCGCATATAAGCGCAGCGTCGTCGTAGCCGTAGTGCGCACCTGCCCTCGGGCGGGCGGCGTCTGACGCGACGACGCCGCTAGGCGATAGACGCCACGGGGGCAGTGAGCCCCCGTGGCGTTGTTGTTTTTCGAAGGGCCGCGGGGAGTTTCAAACTCCGCGGCCCGTTCTTTTTGGCCGGGCCACTCCAACGGGAACCGCCAATGACGAAGATTCTCCTGATCGGCGCGGGGCGGGCGGGGACGGGATTGCTGGAGATGTTCCAGGGGGATCACTCCATCGCCATCCTGGGCGTGGTGGATATCCATGAGAGGGCAGCGGGAATCCTCCTGGCCCGGCGGCTTCGGATCCCCACGGGGAGCGATTTCAAGGAGTTCATCCGGAACCCGGAGATCGACCTGATCATCGACGTGACGGGCAATCCGGAGGTGGACCGGATGCTCTGGCAGCTCAAGGCGGAGCGTGCCGAGGTGATGGGCGGCCGCGGCGCCAAGTTCCTCTGGGACCTCATGGAGGAGCGGCGGCGAAAGCAAGAACTGGAGGGCCAGTACAAGCTGGCCCTCCGGGAGCTCCGGTCCCTCTCCGACACGGAGTTCATCATCGGCGGAACGCCCGGGATGAAGGAGATCGGGGTCCTGATCACGAAGGTCGCGCCCACCCCGACCACGGTTCTTCTGCGCGGGGAGAGTGGTACCGGAAAGGAGGTCGTGGCCCGCGCCATCCACCGCCACAGTCACCTGCGGGAGAAACCCCTCGTCACGGTGAATTGCACGGCGCTGTCCCCCGCCCTGATGGAGAGCGAACTGTTCGGCCACCGGAAGGGCGCATTCACCGGGGCCATCAAGGACAAGATCGGCCTGTTCGAAAAGGCTGCCGGGGGAACGATCTTCCTCGACGAGATCGGGGACATGAACCTGGAGATGCAGGCCGAGTTGCTGCGGGTCCTCCAGACGGGCGAGATCAAGCCGGTGGGGGATGCGACCACCCGGCGGGTCCAACTCCGCATCATCGCGGCCACGAATCGGGACCTGGAAGCGGCCATCCGGCGCGGCGAGTTTCGCGCGGACCTCTTCTACCGGTTCAACACGTTCACCATCACCCTGCCCCCCCTGCGGGAGCGGGTCGAGGACATCCCCATCCTGGCGGCGCATTTCCTCCGCAAGGCGGAGGCCAAGGTGAACAAGAAGGTGGAACGGGTCTTCCCCGAGGCGATCCAGTGCCTGGAGCGATACTCCTGGCCGGGGAACCTCCGCGAGCTGGAGAATACCATCGAGCGCGGGGTCGTTCTCGCGCCGAGCGGCCAGATCGAGGTGGAACACCTCCCGCTGCATATCCAGGGCGCCGGGCTGAAGGTGGATCACGCGGACGGCTTCTCCCGCGCCAAGGCACGAATGGTTGACGCCTTCGAGCGGGATGCCCTCTGCCGCTACCTGGGGCAAGCGACCGGCAACATCTCCCAGGCTGCGACCCTGGCGCGGATGACGCGACGGACATTTCACCGGCTGATCCTGAAGCATCGAATCTCTCCGCGGACCTTTCGGGGAAAGTCGGTGTGACAGCGATTTCTCAGGTGGATGTGACACGTGCATCACAGTGGCTCCTGTCGCCTGGAATGTAGCGCGGACCGGATGATTCGGTCTGTCTTCGCTTCGGGAGTTGCGAGACCCTGTGACAACACTGTCACAGCAATTTCACGAGAGGCCGTGAGTGAGGAGAGGGTGCCCGGAAATATGTAAGCCACCGGGACGACTCAGAAAAGCTGAGACCAATATCACTGAGACTCCCCTGATTGTCCTGGTTGGAACGCAACTTGCGAAACACCGTTCCGAAAACCGCGTGGAGGAGGATTCAATGAAGCTCCCAACGGTTGATCAGCTTCGCGGGCGGAAATTCACCCTGGGGATGTCCGGGGTCACCGTTCGCTGTCACTGCGGCTTTGTGATTCGGTATCAGAATGAAAACCTGGGCTGCATCGAGTGCGGCGAACCCTGTTGCCCCGCCTGCGCCTTCACCAGCGAGGGGGTCGTCTACTGTGCCACCTGCGCCCGCGAGGTGTACGGGCTGGCCTCCCGGGCGAATACGGACGCAGGCTGGGGCCTGACCTACTCTGTGGCGGGATAGTGGGAGCGGGCGGAGCGGTCCGCGCGGCCCACGGAGGAGAGACGCATGGGAACGGAACGGGGTCGGGATTCCACCATCCCACGGACGTGCCAGGATTGCGCCGGGATCGGGCGCGCCTGGATCGAAGGACTCCTCCAGGATTGTCCCGAGTGTGGGGGCTCCGGCTGGGAGAGCCCGGTCGGGGTCCCGCCCCGCTGGGGATTCGCCGCGGTTCCTCCCAGGCCCGCGAAGCACCGCATCTCCCGGGAGGGTCACGCGTGAGCGTGGCCTCGGAGCGCCCAGGCGGGAGCCGGCTCCTGCACGGGGTCGGGGCCGACGGACAGGGGGCCCGCCTGGTGGCCCGGACGCTCTTCCGCGAAATGCAGCGCTCGGGTTTCACCCATGGTCAGGTGCTGGCAGTGGCCGACGAACTGCTGGGTTGCCTGTGTGCCACGGTCCGGGGTCGAGAGGCGGCGGGAGCGCCGACGGATCCCCGGGAACCCGAGCAAATCCGAAAGTGACGGGCCCCTGTACCCAGCCAGGAATACGGAGAGCCGGTCGCTCGTAACCCGCAGGTCATGTCCGGAGGCCAGGCCATGTGTGCTCGCGCGCTGTATGAGCTGGGGGAGATCCCGGAGCTGGGCGTGGTGCCCGAGAAGATGCATGCCTGGGTCATCCGCAAGGACCGGCATGGGCCGCCGCTGGATTCGTTCCGGCGCGAGGTGGTGGACGTCCCCGAGATTGCCGCGGACGAGGTATTGGTGATGGTCATGGCCTCGGGGGTGAACTACAACGGGGCCTGGGCCGCCCTCGGGCAACCCCTGTCCCCGTGCGACATCCACGGCCGCGACTACCACATCGCCGGCAGTGACGCCTCGGGAGTGGTCTGGGGGGTCGGAAGTGCCGTCCGGCGATGGAAGGTGGGCGACGAGGTGGTCGTCCACTGCAACCATTCCTGCGGTCAGTGCCACAACTGCAACGGCGGCGACCCGATGCTCTGCCGGGAGCAGAAGATCTGGGGCTACGAGACCCCGGACGGCGCCTTCGCCCAGTTCACCCGCGTCCAGGCGCAGCAGCTCGTCCCGAAGCCCAAGAATCTCACCTGGGAACAGGCCGGCTGTTACATGCTGACCCTGGCCACGGCCTTCCGGATGCTGTACGGGCATCCGCCGCACACCCTGCAGCCCGCCATGAACGTCCTGGTGTGGGGCGGGGCGGGCGGCCTGGGCTCCATGGCCATCCAGATCATCCGGGCGGCGGGCGCCAATGCCATCGCCGTGGTCTCTTCGGAGGAGCGGGGGAAGTGGTGCCTGGACATCGGCGCCAAGGCCCACCTCAATCGCACCCAGTTCAAGTGCTGGGGGCCGCTGCCCTCCACGCGGGACCGTGTGGCCTACCAGGCGTACCTGAAGGAGGTCCAGCGGTTCGGACGGGCCATCTGGCAGATCACGGGAAAAGGGGTGGACCCCGACATCGTCTTCGAGCATCCCGGAGAGCAGACCTTCCCCGTCAGCGCCTATGTCTGCCGCCGCGGGGGCATGATCGTGTTCTGCGCCGGGACGACGGGATTCAACCTGAGCTTCGACGCCTCCTACGTCTGGATGCGGCAGAAGCGCATCCAGGGCAGCCACTTCGCCACGCTGATGCAGGCGGATGCCGCCAATCACTCGGTCATGGACGGGCGCGTGCTGCCGTGCATGTCCCAGGTGTTCGACTTCGACGGCATCCCCGCGGCGCACGATCTGATGTGGCGGAACGCGCACCTGCCGGGAAACATGGCGCTTGTGGTGAACGCGCCGGTCCCCGGATTGCACAACCTGGAGGAGACTCGAGCGCTTGCCCCGAGCGTTCCCGGCCGGTAGGCGAGAAGAACGATCGCAGGGTCGAGAGGAGGAGGGCCATGGCACCAACAGCGGGGATCGTCGGCACCGGGTCATACCTTCCGGAACACGTGATGACCAACCACGACCTCGCCCGGACGGTCGAGACGAGCGACGAATGGATCCAGAGCCGTATCGGGATCCGGGAGCGCCGGATCGTGGCCAAGGACGAGGCCACGTCGGATCTCGGCGCCCGGGCCGCCCGGCGGGCCCTGGAGGCAGCCGGGATCGCCGCCGGAGAGGTGGACCTCCTGATCCTGGCGACGTCCTCTCCGGACAGCATCCAGCCGCCCACGGCCTGCCACGTGCAACGGGAGATCGGAGCCTGGCGGGCCGCCGTGGTGGACGTGAACGCCGTGTGCACCGGCTTCGTGTACGGTCTCTCCATGGCGTCCGACATGATGCGGGGGAATCCCGCGTACCGGACCGCCCTGGTCGTGGGGGCGGAGGCCTACTCGCGCATTCTGAACTGGGAGGACCGGACGACTTGTGTTATCTTCGGCGATGGGGCGGGCGCCGCGGTCCTGCGGCCGGTGGAGGCGGGATTCGGCGTGCTGTCCTCGTACCTCCGGGCGGACGGGTCGAAACACGAGACCATCTGCGTCCCTGGGGGCGGCTCCCGGCTGCCGGCCTCGCCCGAGGTCCTGGCCAAGCGGTTGGACAAGTTCCGCATGAACGGCCGGGAGGTCTGGGACTTCGTGATGGAGGCCTTCCCCCAGGCGGTTCGTGAGGCGGTGCGGGGGGCCGGCCTCAGCCTGGCGGATGTGGACCTCGTAATCTCGCACCAGGCCAACGGCGTCCTGATCCGGGCCTGCATGGATCGCCTGGGCCTGCCCATGGACCGGACGTACCTGACGGTGGATCGCTACGGCAACACCTCGGCCGCCCCGGTGCCGATCACGCTGGACGAGGCGGCCCGGGCCGGGCGCCTCCGGCGCGGCGATGTGGTGGTCCTGGTCGCGTTCGGCGGGGGACTCACCTGGGGGGCCACGGTCATGCGCTGGGCCGGGACGCCTGCGGACGGCATCGGTCTGGAGGCGGGGGCGCTGGCGGCTGCCTCTGCCGCGGGAGCAACCGTAAGGGCGTAGGCGGGGGGCGCCGAATTTCGAATATCGAATTTCGAATGTTGAAGTAGGGAACGGAGACCAGAGGGAGGGAGATGCTCACGCCGGAACATGAGGCCATCCGCATGGCGGTGCGCGAGTTCGCCGAGCAGGAGGTGGCGCCCATCGCGGATCGCCACGATCGGGAGAACGGGGAGATCCCG